>JAUVIS010000064.1 GCA_030592635.1 Candidatus Fermentibacteraceae bacterium
GCTGATTCTCTGAAAGAAGAAATCGCCTCCCTGGGATTTCCACTGTTCGTGAAACCTTCAAGGCTGGGCTCAAGTGTGGGTATCTCAAAAGCGAATAACGCGGAAGAACTTATGCAAGCCATTAGAATCGCCTCAGATTACGACTCAATGATCCTTGTCGAAAAAGCTGTCGATTCTCCAAGGGAGATTGAGGTCAGTGTGCTCGGTGACGGCGCTCAGGTATTCAGTTCCGTACCGGGTGAGGTGCTGCCCGGCAGGGAATGGTACGACTACACCGCGAAATATGAGTGCGATGAATCGAAGCTGGGTATTCCAGCCGTTCTCTCGGCGTCACATACCGAGGATATACGAATGATGGCCGAGAGTGCTTTTCGTATCCTCGGCGGCAGAGGGTTCGCCAGGGTGGACTTTCTGATGAACGACAGTGGTATCTGGCTTAATGAAGTGAACACTATTCCCGGTTTTACAAGTATCAGCATGTTTCCCAAACTCTGGGCGGCAACTGGAATGAATTCTGAAAAGCTGCTTAATTATATCCTTGAAGAAGCTTTTTCAAGACCGGAGCACGGCCTGGGAGCGAAATGACCTGCAATCTCGAACTCAGAAGCGATACCTTCTCCACACCCTGTCAGGGGATGAGAAAAGCTATAGCAGAAGCCCCGGTCGGAGACGATGTTTTCAGAGAAGACCCTACCATTAATTCTCTGGAAAAGCGTGTGGCTGACATGCTTGGCAAAGAGGCCGGACTCTTTGTTCCGTCAGGAACTATGGGTAACGGACTGGCAATACGATCTTTGACCTCACCCGGAGAAAGAATACTGTGCGGAACGAAAAGCCACATCTATAATTTCGAGGGAGATCAGCTTGCCATGAACTGCGGTGTGCAGATGCATCGCATGGATGAATTGACTGATGGCACGATGCATCTCGACGATGTAGAAAAGATTCTTTCAGCGGGGGATGATATCCACCACGCTCCGGTTACTGTTCTTGCCCTTGAAAACACTCATAACCTCACGGGGGGAAGGATACTCCCTCAGGAAGCAGTTGTTGAAGCATGCGCTCTTGCCCGTTCAAAGGGGGTAAAAACCTATCTTGACGGTGCCAGACTGTGGCATGTCAACGCTGCAACCGGAATCCCTATTTATGAACTGGCAGCCCCGTTTGATATGGTTTCAGTCTGCTTTTCAAAAGCACTGGGAGCACCTGTCGGATCAATGGTGGCTGGATCTTCCGATCTCGTTCACAGAGCGAGATGGCTCAGAAAGAGGATGGGCGGAGGTATGAGGCAGGCGGGAATCCTGGGCGCGGCCTGCCATTTTGCTCTTGATAACAATCTGCCCAGGTTGCAGATTACACATGACTGCGCCGCGAGGCTGGCAGAGGCATTCAGATCAACCGGCAGATTCAAAGTTGACCGGAATGCTGTTCAGACAAACATTGTCTTTCTGAAGACAGAACCGGGGCAGGCTGAAGATACTGTACTGAAACTGAAAACCATGGGTCTCGCTGTTCTCGCGCTGGACACAGACTCGGTGCGCTTTGTAACACACCTTTCACTTGATCCCGGATGTGTGGATGAAGCAGTAAAACGAATTGAAAAGGAGTTTTAGATGAAAGCAGGAGTGACCGGAGTTGGTCATCTTGGCTATCACCATGCCAGAATTATGAAAATCCTCGTGGATGATGTAATGATTCATGATACCGACCCTGCCCGTTTACAGAAGGTTTCTGAAGAACTTGGAATAAAGGCCGCAGGATCTCTTGAGGAACTTGTTGACTGGGCGGATGCCCTTGATGTTTCCTGTACCACATCCGCTCACTACGACGTTGTGATGACAGCTCTGAGGAACAATGTGCCTGTTCTTGTGGAAAAACCCATAGCCGCTACTGCACAGCAGGGTGAGGAAATGGTCGAGATTGCAGACGAAAAGGGGCTTGTTCTTGCTGTGGGTCACATTGAACGATTCAACCCCGCAATGATGGCAGCCGGCAGCGTCATAGAAAAGCCTATCTTCATGGAAGGTCACAGAATGGCCGGTTTCAATTTGCGGTGCACAGATGTATCGGTAGTGATGGATCTCATGATTCATGATATTGACATTGTGCTGTGGAAGGCAGATTCGCCTGTTGCCGAGATCCATGCTTCAGGAGTACCTGTACTCACCGAAACTGTTGATATATGCAATGCCAGAATTCTCTTCGAGAATGGTGCTGTGGCCAATCTCACAGCCAGCCGTATTTCCGCAGAGCCGAAAAGAAAACTTCGTTTTTTCCAGAAGCACGGATACATTTCTGTTGACTTCGGCGACAGAAAAGTAACTGCCCTGAAGCTTGACGGGGGCACTATCCTCCCGGTGCCTGTGAATGTTCCCGATGGAGACGCTCTTACCGCGGAGATAAGCAGTTTCCTTGGCGCGGTGAACAACGGTACACCCGCCGCAGTTTCGGGGAAAGAGGGTCTGAAAGCTCTCAGAGCAGCCGCAACAATACTTGAAAAGTCAGAGAAGAGTCTTCTCTCTCTCCCATGAAACTGCTGATATCCGCAGGGGAGGCATCAGGAGATCAGAGGGGAGCAGAGGTTCTTGCCGCTTTGAAAAGAATCTCTCCCGATCCTCTGGAAGCTTTTGGCCTCGGGGGAGCAGAACTGGCCGCTGAGGGAATGACAATAACTCACCGCCTCAGCAGCTATGCTGTTATGGGCTTCGGCGAAATACTCCTGTCGCTGGGAAAATTTCTCACGCTGGAAAAAGAACTCAAAGCGCTGTGTCGCAAGGAAAAACCCGACTGCGTCCTTCTTGTGGACTATCCGGGATTCAACATGCGTCTTGGCAGATGGGCAAAGAAAAAGGGAATCCCCGTGATTCACTACATTGCTCCGCAGATGTGGGCATGGGGAGCATGGCGAGTTCGAAAACTAAGGAAAAGCACTGATCTTCTCATGACACTCTTTCCATTTGAAGAGTCATTTTTCAGAGACAGGGGGGTGAACACTGTCTTTACAGGTCACCCTCTCAGGGCAATTAATCAACAGGATATTTCCAGCGACCGCACTCTGGGACTGCTTCCGGGAAGCAGAGCCCAGGAGGTGGAGAAGCTCCTCCCTCCAATGCTGCAGGCATTCACCCTGCTGAGAGATAAAGGCATTGCGGACAAAGCTCTTCTGGCAGTTTCCGACCATCTGGAAAGAAAAGTTTACAGAGATGCCGAAAACACAATTGGAGTTGAGCTTCTGAATGGAACAAGAGATGTTCTGGCCGACTCGAAAGCAGCTCTGGTCTGCTCCGGCACTGCTACATTGGAGACAGCTCTTTCCGGTGTTCCGTTCGTTGTCTGCTACAAAACCAGTACATTTACCTACGCGCTTGCGAAGCGTCTCGTGAAAGGTGTAAAGAGGATTGGTCTCGCCAATATTGTCGCGGGAGAGGATGTGGCACCCGAACTGATTCAGGATGATCTTACTCCCTCCAATATTGTAACATGTCTGGAACCTCTGCTAACTGATAAAGAAATTTCAAAAATGGCTGTTGAAAAACTGTCTCTGGTCAGAAATGCCCTGGGGGACGGCGATCCAGCAGAAAACGCCGCGAGAGAGATAATTCGATTCCTCAGGGAAACCGATGAAAGCTGAAACAGCAGGAACCGCCGGCAGAATTCTTCTGAGCATACTGGGAAGAACCTGGAGAATCACAAGACTGCGGACATCCACAGGATTAAGGGGTGATTCGGTTTTATACGCGTTCTGGCACGGAGTGCAACTTCCACTGATCTTCACTCACCGGAAAATGGGTATCCGGATAATGATCAGCAGAAGCCGTGACGGATCGCTGGTCTCCTCTATCTGCGAAAATATGGGCTTTGACCCGGTGAGAGGTTCTTCCAGCAGAGGAGGGGTTTCAGCCGCGCGTGAGCTGGTGGATGCTCTGAGGGCGGGATATCCAGCTGCAATCACTCCGGACGGGCCGAAAGGTCCGGCAGAAATTGTAAAAAGAGGAGTGTCCCTGATCCCGAGAAGATCAGATGTCCCTGTTGTTCCCTACGGAGTCAGCGCCTTCCCCGCAATAAATCTCAGAAGCTGGGACAAGTTCATGATTCCTCTCCCGTTCGCGAAACTCGTAATCAGCGAGGGGAGACCGATTCCACCGGAGCACTGCAACCCGGAGACTCTCTACGCCGCCATCAATTCTGAATCCCGCCGTGCGGCCCTCGCGGCAAGCCCGATTGCATCTCTGACTATTTCTATTATCAAAATCGCTGCCTTTATACTGACTCCTCTGGTAGAGCTGCTGCTTCTTTTCCGACCTGAAGCAGAGCGCAGGGAAAGAAGGGGATTCATCCCCGGGATAAGCAACCGGCCTGTCTGGCTTCACGGCTCAAGTCTTGGTGAATTGAAAGGGTTGCTTCCTGTGATAGAGGAACTCAAATCAACAGGTACTCCGTTTTTTGTCACCTGCTCAACACCCGCCGCAAGGGAATTCATCAAGAATGAAAATCTTATCGGCGCTTTTCAGCCCCTGGATACACCGCATGCCGTGAGCAGATTTCTGGACAGACTTCAACCCTCAGCTTTGATACTGGCGGAAACCGAGTTCTGGCCGATCCTTCTTTATGAGACAGTTTCCAGAGGAATTGCCGCGGGAATGGTGAATGCCAGACTTTCAGAGAAAAGTGCCGGAAGATACAGACTCATAAAACCTCTCTTCAGCAAAATCCTTTCATGCTTCAGGGGCATTCTGGCCAGATCAGAAGAGGACTCGGAAAGATTTCTTAAACTGGGTGTGCGGACTGAACAGGCCGGAGACGGGAAAGCGGCGGTAAAACCGCTGGAACCCGACCCCGCCTGGAAAGCAAAAATCAAACCGGGAGGTATTCTTGTCGCAGGTTCAACAAGAAAAGGGGAAGAAGAAATTATTCTTGAGATTGCCCGGCTCACAGAGCTTACTCCCGTAATAGTTCCCCGGCATGAGAACAGAATCAGCGAAGTTGTCCGCGCGGCGGAAAAGGCAGGCTTCAAACCTGATCTCTGGACAGATAATCCAACCGGGTCTTCATGCCTCATAGTCAACATCAGAGGAATTCTCGCGTCACTGTACGGTCTCGCGGATATCGCCTTTGTGGGAGGAACACTGGTTCCAGTTGGCGGACACAACATTATGGAACCTCTTGCTCACGGCACTCCTGTGATTGTCGGCCCCGAGCACTATCACTTTGCCGATGTTGTGAAGACGGCCTCAAAGAACAATATTTGCAGGGTATTCAGTACGGTTGACCAGGGAACCGCGGCAGTTGAAGATCTGCTCAGCCCTCAGATGGAGTCGAGCCACAAACCTGCAGTGTTCTATTCGGATGTGTTTCTCACAAAAATGAAAACACTGTTGAAAACAATGGGAATCGCAGTATGAGACTTGATGAAGTTCACAAAAAGGTATCCAACAGAGAAGGATCATGGCTCTGGATTGCCTGGCTTTTGCAGCCTGCCGCCTTTCTGTATCTTATCGGTGCTTCAGTCAACAGGTTTCTCCGCAGCAGAGGTATTCTTCCCAGGCGATCCTTCAATACAGTCGTTGTGAGCATCGGCAATATTGAAGTTGGCGGTGTAGGAAAAACTCCTGTAACTATCAGGATAGCCCGGAAGCTTGCGGGTATGGGCATAAATACCGCAGTGGTCTGCAGGAATCTTTCCGCCGCCAAGGGTCCTCCAATTGCAGTTAGACCGGGCAGCTCCTCGGGAGGCCCGCCTTTAAGCGATGAAGCTATTCTCATAGGGAGAGTTCTGGGCAGTTCATGTTCGGTCTACACGGGGCCTGATAAAACTGCTGCGGTGGAGAGAGCGGTCAGAGAGATGAAACCGGCCGTGGTTATAGTGGATGACGGGTTTCAGCATCACAAACTGAAGCGGGATATCGATGTTGTTGTTCTGAACGCGGATCATCCATTCGGACAGGGCGGGCTTCTTCCGGCAGGTACCCTGAGGGAATCATCCGCAGCCCTTGCCAATGCCGATTATCTCTGGATCAACGGCGTAACATCTCAAACTCAACTGTCTCTTGCAAGAAGACTTATTTCAGCGAGAAACTGGAAATCCCCCTTTGTCTCAAGCAGCGTTGTTCCCGGAAAACCGCTCAAGTACGACGGAACCTCCGACAGAATCGGCAGGGTAGTGGCATTTTGCGGAATCGGAAAGCCTCAGGGGTTTAAACGCACTCTGGAAAAGACCGGATTTGAAATCGCGAGATTCCATATTTATCCCGATCACTGGCGCTATACGCAGAACGATATGCAACATCTGATGGAAAGTCTCAGACAATCAGCTGCCGATTATCTTATCACCACTGAAAAAGACGCGGCAAGGCTGGGTGCAGGGTCAGTAAAAGCAATGAATTTAAGAGTCCTTCCAATCAGGCTGTCTGTTACAGACCAGTCGGCAGAGGAAGAACTGCTGGGAAATATTCTGGATCTTGTGGAGGAGAAGCAATGACTGAAAGAACAGATGTACTGATTATCGGCGGTGGAATGGCCGGCCTTACCTGCGCCCTTGAAATACCGCAGAAGTACGCTGTTACAGTTCTCAGCAAAATAAAGCTCCCTACAGGAAGCACCTATCTTGCCCAGGGGGGACTGGCTGCCGTGACCTCTGAAGAGGACAGTTTTGAGAATCACCTCAGGGATACTCAGAAAGCCGGTGCGGGGATGGTTGATGAAGCTGTGGCCCGGGAGATTATTTCCACGGGACCTGATCTCGTGAACACTCTTTCAGGGTGGGGTATTACCCTGGAGGGTTCAGACGGCGACGGTGGAGGGATGGAAGGCGGACACTCGTTCAGAAGAGTACTGCATTACTTTGATCAGACCGGCAGATACATATCGGAGCATCTTGCGGAAGAGTGCAGAAAACGCAGCAACATTACAATCATTGAAGATGCTTTTGCCATCAATCTGATTACTGCTTCCCGTGAAGCGCTCGCTCTCCTTCAGAAGGGCAGTGACAGATGTCTTGGAGCATATGTTCTGACAAATGGAGATGTAACAGCATTTCTCGCGGAAGAAACAGTTATCGCCACCGGAGGCGCGGGAAAAACCTACCGCTACACATCCAATCAGGACTCCTCAACCGGAGACGGCATCGCCATGGCTTTCAGGGCAGGGCTTCCAGTGAGAAACATGGAGTTTTACCAGTTTCATCCCACCTGTCTCTACCACCCTGAAAAAAGAAACTTTCTTATAACGGAAGCTCTTCGAGGGGAAGGTGCCCTGCTTATCAACGAAGCAGGCAAGAGGTTCATGAAGTACTACGACTCTGAACGGATGGAGCTTGCTCCCAGAGATGTTGTAGCAAGGGCAATTGACAGTGAAATGAAGCATTTCGGAACAGATCACATGCTTCTTGATGCCACACATCTTTCAAGAAGCTTTCTGGAAGAAAACTTTCCTGAAGTGACATCAGGAGTGACTTCTGTTGGAATTGAACCGTGGAAGGATCCCATACCGGTTGTTCCGGCAGCGCACTACTGTGTTGGCGGTGTGGTGGCAGGAACAGACGGAAGCACAGAGATGTCGGGGCTCAGGGTAATCGGTGAAGCAGCATCCACCGGATTCCACGGAGCAAATCGTCTTGGCAGCAACAGTCTTCTTGAAGCGGGAGTTATGGGGCTGCTCTGCGCCAGATCCTTAACGAAACAGACTCCCGACAGGATTACCGGAGTCACAGTCAGAGACTGGTCTTTCGGCAGAGCGGAGCCCCTTGAGGAAAATGTTCTTGTGGATCATTCATGGGCCAGTCTCAGAAGCGTTATGTGGGATTATGTAGGCATTGTTAAAACCGACAAGCGACTTCGCAGGGCACTGAAACTTCTTGATGTTCTTGCTGAGGAAGTGGAAGAAGACTACTGGACCCTTCTTCCCACGGTGGAACAACTGGAACTGAGGAACCTTACAACTGTGGCCAGGGTAATTGTAAGAAGCGCTCTGAAACGCCGGGAGAGCGTGGGGCTTCACTACCTTATGGATTGCCCTCACGCTTCACATATTAAGACGGATACTGTACTGAAGATCAACATGTAACAAAGGAGGCTGTCCCGGATGCGACATCAGTACCCGTTATCGGACAACCTCCTGTGAAACACATTAAAATAATCTTTACACTGCTTCTCCCGATAATCACAGCCGGGTGCACATCAGCTCCTGTCTACCGCGGAGTCGGGGTGAGCTGCCGGGGACCAATGCCGTCATCGATAAACGGAGCAGCAGGTACTGAGATCAGAACAACAACACCCCCGAATCCTTCAAACTCAATCGAGCACCGCATGCAGGGGGAGATCGACAGCTGGATGGGTACTCCGTATGTCTATGGAGGTGTATCAAAGAGCGGAGTGGACTGTTCTGCATTCGCCCAGGCGGTTTTTCGATCAGTTGGAATTGAGATTCCCAGAAGAGCCTCCAGACAGTCCGCTGCTGCTGAAACAGTGAGCAGGAGCAATCTGCGATACGGTGATCTCCTTTTCTTCAATACATCGGGATCGGGTATTTCGCACTGCGGTATTTATCTGGGTAACGGTGAGTTCGTTCACGCGTCGAGCAGCAGGGGAGTGGTAAGAGATCTTCTCAACCACCCTTACTACTCAAGCCGTTATGTCACCGGAGGAAGGTTTCTATAAGAGTGAAAGTACTGGATATCAATAACCTGTACTCACCTGCAGGCGGCGGCATACACATTTACCATCACGAAAAACTCAAGTGGTGCAGAGCGAACGGAATTGAGAATCTTCTTCTTTACCCTTCAACAAAAAATACAGAAATTCCGGAAAGCGGTGGCACAGTAAGAGGCTTAAAGTCGCCGAGACTGGCTGGCAGCGGTTACAATTTCTTCACAAGGGGAGAGCCGATTCGACAGGCACTGAAAGAATTCAAACCTGATGTTGTGGAACTGGGCAGCAGCATGGTTGTGCCGGGAATGGTCAAACAAGTGCTGAAAGACATTCCTTCATTTGCTTTTTTCCACTCAAACTGGCCCGAAACCCTCCCCATGAGTGTTCTCGGTATTAACAAAGGAGTCATTCCCAGGCTTTTCAGAAAATTATCAGTGCCGGTTATGCGCAGAGCTTACAAGCCCATGAACGCGGTAATCGGCGCGAGCGATTATTCAATTCGCAAGCTGAAGGAAGCACATCTTACAAACATCAGGAAGGTTCCCCTTGGCACAAACCCCGACATCTTTCACCCGAAAATGAGATCCGGGGAACTGAGAAGAAGTCTGGGCATCCCCGGAAACGGGAAAATGATCCTCTACATGGGAAGATTTGCCCCTGAAAAAGGTATACATGTTCTTCTCAAAGCATGTACATACCTCTTCAAACAAAAAAACCTCGTACTTGTAGTGGCCGGAGGAGGCCACTGGGACAAAAAGGTGAAGCGGAAAACGGCTGAGAATCCGGAAAAGATGAAACTCCTCACCCGGATCAGAAGCAGAACTGAAGCAGCACAGCTCATGGCCAGTGCTGATGTTTTTGTTTCAGCGGGACCGCTGGAAACATTCTCGCTGGTCACACTTGAAGCTCTGAGCTGCGGCACACCTGTGGCAGCCTGCAGCAAATCTGCTGCAGCAGAACTAATCATAAAAGCTGGCGGCAATTCAACATATACTCCGTGGGACTCCGGGGAAGCCCTTGCAGAAGCGATCCAAAATGCGGCTGAAACAAAAAAGGAACAAAGAAACGAATTCAGAGCCTTTGCGGAAAACTACACATGGGATGCCTGTTTCAAAAAGCTGTTCAACATCTACAATACCCACAAAGCATCCCACTGAACCGGATAAACCAGGCGCAAAGCACATAGACTATCTATCGTATATACTGGCTTGCAGGTGCCCAGCTGCGTTGCTCGTTAAATTAACTGAGCTATGCGTACTCATACTGCAATATGTCTACAATATCCTATTGACCACAGAATATCACAACCATATAATGTACACATACTGATTTCAATTGTCTTGCAACACGACAGTCTGGATATGCATGCAGAGGTCAACAACAAATAACAACAATACATCCGGCAATAGTGCAAATACCTGTAAGCCCAGGCTTCTGGATCAGATGCACCAGTCCATGCAGTCACGCCACTACAGCCCTCGCACAGAGCGTTCTTACTGCAACTGGGTAAAACGGTTCATCTACTTTCACAATATTCGTCACCCCAAAGAGATGTCAGAGCCGGAAATCAATGCTTTTCTCACTCATCTGGCCGTAAAGGAACATGTGAGTGCTTCCACACAAAACCAGGCTCTTGCTTCACTTCTATACCTTTACAGGAATGTTATAGGGCGCGAGGTTGGAGATCTGGGCGAAGTAATTCGTGCACGCAAGCCGAAACGGCTGCCTGTTGTAATGACCCGCAATGAGGTAACAACGGTTCTGAGCAACCTGCCTTCTGATAAGTGGCTTATGGCTTCGCTCATGTACTTAACCGTGGGGGAAGAGGAGTGAAAAGCCCGATGGATAGTCTGGAAAAGAAAAGCGCACATTATAAGGAAACCCAATAAAATGATAGCAGCAAAACAACCGAAGCTATATCAATGCACAACTTCAACATTGCTGATAAACCTATTGATTCTTATACAGCGCAATATCATATTCCAAGCTAATATGGAAACCACATAAACAGTAGTTGCCGGGACTGGAACAGACTCTGATTTCTTTCTATGAAAAACCGATCAATATCACACTTACCGAAACTCACAAGTTTCTTTACCAATTCAATCACTGTGTGGTGATGAGAAATAGCCAAAGGTCAGATCGGTTTTTCGATCCTATCCCACTCAGGAACCTTTCTGCTTTTCACTTTACCCATAACATCATCAAAGCCATGCAGAATCTCTAATTTCTTGTAACCGTCCCAGTATTTTGAAATTTTATTCCCTGCTTCAAGAGATGTGACTTCCCTTGTAAACATATACATTGCCAGCTGGTTAAGAGAAACTCCCTGTTCCTCGGCCACAACTTCAATTCGTCGTTTAAGATCTGCGGGAATGCGTACTGTCATTACGCTTGCATTAGCCATTGTTTCTCCTCCATTCTCTTACAAATTCAGCAGGTGTAATTAGCTGAAAATCCTTAAATATCAAACCACCGTATTGAAAGTCCTTTGTATTACTCGTGACAAGATATTTGCTGTTGCTGGTCACAGCCAACTCCACAAACATATTGTCAGCTTCATCTTTTAAGTTTGGTCTGAATAGAAAACGAGGATCAAACTTCTCTCCTATAAATGCGATATACCGAAGAAACTTAATTACATCTTCTCTATCAAGATTAAATTCCTTCAGTGACTGCGGTCGCGTTAGCACATCTTCATATTCGTAGAAAGCAGGGTTTGAGATCGCAATTTGAAATCTTCCGCTGCGTACAAGTTGAAGTATGTAGAAAGATGCGCCCCGACTACTTCTAAGTGCCTGATACATTATGTTTGTGTCCAAGGTAATAATCATAAATATATGATAGCACATAAGCTGTCATATGTCAACTGTACTGGCATTGCTAATTTTTAAACCCAGAAAAGATTACATTTGACTAACACTCAATTGTCTGACCAATTCTCCCGAATGAGAAATTACTCTTGCGAACCGAGAACCGAACAAAATACCCGAGGATATACTCGACAAGAATTGCTCTTGTGTATTCCGCCACTGGTTACTATCATTACTGAAATAGACGCACAGGTTGCCCATAGAAGAAATAATTCCGGAAACCATTGCATCAACCAGACACAGGCGTTATGTAGCTGGCTGGTGTAATACCTGTGCTGGTTATGCACGCGTTAGCTTTAAACAAAAGGAAGAATAATGGAAGGTAACAAATTTGTATTCCAATCAATAGGAATTATCCATTCTTCTCATAAAGAAATATTAAAAATCCCGATACAACCTGTTTTTTGTAACGACGTCGAAGGCACAGTTCGCTTAAATAATGAATATGCTGACGGGTTGAAAGATTTAGAGGGATTCTCTCATATCTATTTGTTCTATTACTTCGATCATTCACAGAAAACGTGTTTGCGTTTAAAGCCGTATCTATCAGACCATGAACATGGTATTTTTGCTACACGCGCTCCACATCGTCCTAATAAATTAGGGATGAGTCTTGTGCGATTGGATCGAATTGAAAATAATATTCTTTATATCA
>JAUVIS010000154.1 GCA_030592635.1 Candidatus Fermentibacteraceae bacterium
CAGGGAGGCAATAGCAGAAGACAGATTCGAATCCACTTCCCGTGATCTGTTAAACAGAATGGGACACTTTGAAAATTCCTGAAAGTGTGCTGATTGAGAGTCTCGGCAACCGGGTAGGCGGTATCGCAAGGCCGGACGGCTCACCGGCTGTTTTCGTAAAAGGTGCTCTTCCCGGCGAAAGAGTAGAAATCACCAGGCTGAAAAATAAGAAGAACTACATCGAAGCAAAACTTGTTTCCATTGAAGAGCCTTCTCCACACAGAGTTGAACCCTTCTGCAAATACTACGGAATCTGCGGAGGTTGTTCCATGCAGCATCTCAACTACGCTGAACAACTGCGCTGGAAAAAAGTCTGGGTGGAAAAGGCAATGCGCAATCTCGACATTCCAGGAGTAAATACGACCGTTTCTTCCTCAGTTACAACAGGTTACAGAAACAGAGTAACGTTTGATATATGGGAGAACAAGCTTACCCTTCATGCTTTCCGGGGTGATCCGGTTCCGGTAGACTCGTGCCCGTTGATGAATGATTCCTCTAAAGAGGCCCTGAAAACTTTCCTGACGGGCGATGTTCCCCATGGAATTACGAAAGTATCGATCCGCGGAGGAACAAACACAGACAGCACACTCATCGAACTTACCGGAGATTATCAGGACAGGGTTCCTGCCCACTGGCCTCCCGCTGTAATCAGAAGAAAAAGGTCATGGCAATCTCTCAAACCGGGGGAAATGTTTGAAAAACTGGGAGAGTTCATGTTCCAGGTCCCGCACGGAGGCTTTTTTCAGGTTAATACAAAGGCGGCGGAAAAACTTGTAAACCTTGTTTTGAGTCACATTCCCGAGGAAAGCACTTCTGTTCTTGACCTTTACGGAGGAGTGGGAACCTTTGGAATACCGCTGGCCGCAAGGGGATCCGAGGTAACATCCGTTGAGATGAACGAGGAGGCTTCCACAGGCTGTCGAATCGCCGCCGAGCTGAACAGCATTCCAGCGAAGAAACTTCATGTTGTAAACACAAAGGACAGCTCCTTCATTGCCGGAGCACTCAAATTAAATAAATATTTCGATACTGTAATCACAGACCCGCCGAGGGCGGGCATGGGAATCAGCACTTCTCATCAACTCAAACAGTTGAATCCCAAGCAGATAGTTTATGTAAGCTGTAATCCGTTCTCGGCAGCACGGGACATTGCGATTTTAACTGAAGATCACTATACAATCCGACAGATTGCACCGGTGGACATGTTCCCCCATACAGACCATGTTGAGGCTGTGTTTCTTCTGGAAAGAGGTAAATAAGATGAAAGCGGTTTTTCCAATCCTTCTGTTTGCGTCACTTGCAGGCGCGTCTCTCACTCTTGAAAACCCGCTGAATCTGTGGCTGTACCATTCAGAGGCGACTGGAGCTCTGCTTTCCGGTGAGTTCCCCGATCTGCATACAATCACAGTTGTTCCCGGCTCCAGATCAATGTGGCTGTGGCATCTCATTCAGGACCGCTCGGCAGTACCTGCAACCAATAATAATATCTTCGGCTGGCGAGCTTCAGCAACGGGTCAGGCGGGTCAGAACAACTCCGAATTCATCTCAAGCGGCGGAGCCGTATTCGAGGTTTTCGCCCGGCCTCTAAGCTGGTTTACCATCTCTCAGAGAACTTCCCTCTGGACGGGCAGCGACGGCAATCCCCCGTCAGGCTTTTCGCCATACCACTACGGGCTTGAGCACGGCAGACATCTCTATGTTGACTGGGGCTTCATTCAGGCTGAAACAGGACCGCTCCGTACAGCATTGGGAAGAATCCCGGTTCGCTGGGGACCGGGCAGGTTCACACAGCTCATGATTTCAGGTCAGGCCCCTGCGATGGACATCATAAAAATAGATCTGGAACTGGGAGACAAGGTCAACTTCTCCGGCTTCACCGGCACAATCAATTCCGATTCATCCACCTGGCTCTCCGCTCACAGACTGGACATCAAGCCGTTCGATAAACTCCGAATCGGCCTTTCAGAATCCATACTCTATACCGCTGACGGCGTTGATCTGGCTTACGCGAATGTGTTCATCCCATGGTATCCGGTGCAGTGGAATGAAAGGGAAGACGACAACGCGTTCATGTGCATTGACGCCACATGGCAGCCTCTTCACGGAATAGCGCTGTATGGCGAATTCCTTATTGACGACATACAGTACGAGAACATCAACGATGTACCCAACAAACTCGGGTACACATTCGGGGCCGACTTTTTCTCACCTCATACCGGACTGGGCGCTGTAGTGGAGTACACCGCTGTACAGCGGTATGTATACAGCCAGAGAAAAATCAACAACTTCTACATGCATGACGGCAGAATCGTAGGCTCACAGCTTGGACCCGACGCGGACAGAATAACAGGTTCTCTCTCTTACATCGGTTTTCAGGGAATCACCGCACAGTTGAAAGGCAGCTACACCAGGCACGGAGAGGGCAATGTGTATGAAGGCTGGCCCGATTCCGTTCAGGCAGGCGGCTCTTTCCCGTCAGGCATCGTCGAGAATACAACAGATTTGTCTCTTGATCTTGGCTGGTATCCCGAGAACTGGATAGAGATCCGGGGACAGGGAGGAGTCTCTTTCACAGAAAACACCGGCAACCTGGCCGGTGTCAAATCAGATGACTCCTGGATTTCTCTCGAATTGATTCTTCTTAAGGAGAATTAAGCGGAGAGGGGCTCAATATAAAGCTCAATTGCCTCACGAATGTTATTAAGAGCTTCTTCTTTTGAATCGCCTTCACTTATACATCCGGGGAGAGCCGGAACAATAACGGTAAAACCACCTTCATCACTTGGTTCTAAAATGACCTTAATAGTCATAGAACTCACATTCATCACGGCTTTTGTATCTGATTTCATAATTTCGAAGATGTCTGTACCCCGGGCAGTTTCCAGACATTTCTTACCACCGAGGGACTCCCTTCGGGCTCCTGTATACTGCATGCAGTATCTGATTATGGAATCGCCGATCACAAAGTAGTTATCTGCGGGGGTTATGATTACTGGCCTGGATGAGATCCCTGTAAGAATCTGATAATATTGTTTCCTCTACTTCCTGCATTCAGGTTTCGACCATGAAATAAAGTGATTAAGTAATTCAAACTCCTCTGAGAAATTGAACCCCTTTCAGAAAAGAGTAGAGCAGATGCGTTGACATACCACGCATATGCGTAGTATATACACGCATCATGAATATGTTAATTAAACTACTCTCGTCCAGAACACGCGCAGAGATATTTACGATTCTATTCGGCTTGAATCCTCTGGAGTTACACATAAGGGAGATAGCACGAAGATCACAGTTATCCGAGGCATCAATCCGACAGGAATTGAACAACCTTGCCGGACTTGATCTTGTGAGAAGCAGAGGAGACAGCAACAGAGTCTACTACTGTGCAAACAAGGGCAACCCGATCTATAAAGAAATCCACTCGATCGTGCTCAAAACTACAGGACTGGTAGAAGTATTCAAGGTGGCACTGGAAAATTCTCAAATCGAAGTAGCATTTGTTTTCGGTTCCTTCGCCACTGGCAGGGAATCAGCGAATAGCGATATTGATCTCATGATAATAGGAGACATCGGACTAAGGGCTGTAAGCAGGTCACTTTCTGGTGTATCAGAGAGAATCGAAAGAGAAATCAATCCTCACATCATGACTAGAAAAGAATATATCAGCAGGAGAATATCCGGAGACCATTTCGTATTGAATGTCCTCAAAGGGCCCAAACTGTTCGTAAAAGGGGATAAGAATGAGTTTGAAGAGCTGGGAGAATAACGGTTGGTTGAAGCTTGAACCTGCCAGTAAAGACGAAATTCACAATCTTCTTGTAATCAACGAAAGAGATATTCAGGATGCGAAGGGTTCTATATCTGCCGACTGGCAATTCGGGATCGCCTACAATGCTGCTCTGAAACTCTGTACTGTGCTTCTCAGAGCCGAAGGATACAGGCCTGCCCATGGATCACATCACTATCGAACCATAATGGCAATGCCACTGATCCTCGGAGCGAAATGGGTAAAGGATACTGAATATCTTGATGCCTGTCGGATGAAGAGGAATACTCTCGAATACGACTATGCCGGTTGCGCAACGGAGGATAATGTATCGGAGTTGATCTCCTTTGTTAAGGATTTCAGAAAAACCGTCTTAGAATGGTTGAGAAATAGTCATCCAGATCTCCTATGACTCCTATACCATGGCAGGACATCTTGATAGATTATCGAACTTTCTCTGTTAATCCTATCAATAACGGAATTAAAGTTATTAATCAGGTTTCTGAGTTCCTGGTCACATCATAAAAATCGTCAGGATTAATATGGGATTGAACTCAAAGAAAGACAACTCATCAGCCTTCACATCGATATTTCCGGACTCAGATATCTTCTCTGTATTCGAACTCAAGTGTTTATTCAGTAATCTCTTCGGGCATTGTTACAGATTGAATACAAAACCAATACCGGGGTACTTTTCTCTTCCAATCTTTATCTCTTTAAATTCTTTTCCCGCTCCGCCGTGTTTTCTATAAAAAGAATTATTTTCTGCTCCAAGCAAAGTCCATATTATCATTGTTTTACAGTTTTCGCTCTTAAAAAGCTTTATCATCTCACCCAACAGGATGCTGCCAATGCCCCTGCCCTGCTCTTCCGGCAGAATGTACAGTCCGACAACTTCAGAATCGTATTTGCCATTCTGCGTTTTTCCGGAGACAAAACCAACTACTGATTTGTTCTTCTCAAAG
>JAUVIS010000126.1 GCA_030592635.1 Candidatus Fermentibacteraceae bacterium
ACTGCTTTGGTCTGCATCCGTCAGGAAATCTTTGTGGCTGGACTCTGGTTGTATGCTTTCAGTCAAGCTGCATTTCAAGGAGACGCCGCATCTCTCCGACCATGTAAAGCGGCAGTGACAACAGATCGAACACAACGCTGCTGCTTTTACCTGCACCGTTACCGAGCCGGTGATCAACAGCCTGGATGGATGGCGGGTTAGCGTCAAAGCGAACAGCCAGTGGAGTCTTCTTCTCCTGAATATACCGCAGGAGGGATTTCATACTGCCGGTCTTCCCCGCTTTTACTTCGACTGGAACAACTCTTCCTTTATTCTGGATAAGAAAGTCTACTTCAGCATTTGAGTTCTTTTTTTCTCTCAGCCAGTAGTGCAGGACAGGTCGCTCATATGAGGGATTCTTGAACAGCAGGTGCTGTGCTATGAATTGCTCAGCGAGTCTGCCTTTGTTAACAAATTCGTTACTTCGAATCTGTTCATCAGTTATGCGCGAGATACCTGTCATGTGAGCCATGAGACCAACATCAAGAAAGAAGAGTTTAAAGACATCAGGATTGGCTTCGGCTCCCAGCGGAATACCGTTTCCTGAAGAATGCCAAACAGGAAAGATTACCCTCGCGCTACTGAGAAAATCTATTGCCTGTGAAACCCTGTTTGCCCGGGTATCTCTGGCAATCTGCGAGTAAATAACCTTGTCGCCTGCTCTTGCCGGAACCCAGTCGAATACTTTGCGTAGAAGCAGCAACTTCTCTTTTGAGGTATACTTCGCAAAGTCATCTCTGTATGTATTCAGTATTGAAGCGTGAATTCTACTTACTCCGTCTGTTCCACCGGAGACTATGTAATCATCCACCGCTTCAGGCATTCCCCCAACGACCAGATACACTCTCAGCAGATTGAGCAGTTTCCTGTGAGCTGCCTGTGGAAAAGGCATTCCGGGTATCCAGTTCTTTATCAAATCAAGCTCCATGGAACATTCAGAGTGGGCAATAAGAAATTCTTCAAAAGACAAGGGACCCATGTACTGGTATTCCATTCTCCCCACCGGAACTGAGATACTGCCTTCCGATATCTCCGTGTCCAGTAGAGAACCTGCCGCGACAAAGCGCAAATCCGGTCTGTGTTCGCGAAGATACCGCATTGCTTGAAGAGCAGAAGTTGCTGCTTGTATCTCATCCAGGAATACAATATCACCGGCAGAAAGCCGACTGCCTGTAATGAAGGTCAGTTCTTCAAGAATACGAGCAGCATCATTGGAGGCAAAAACATCAGACAGTTCAGGGTGCTCTTCAAGGTTGACTGTCATGATGTTGATTTTTCTGCCAGGCAAGTTTGGAATACTTCCTGCAACAGTTGTCTTCCCAGCCTGTCTCGCTCCTCTCAAAACAAGGCATTGGGGATTTTCTGATTCAATCCACAGCTTGAAATCATCAAAAGCATATCTAAACAGCATAATGACCTCCGACAAAGTATACCTATCTTTCGACATGGTTTGCGCTGTATTATAGGTATACTCTGGTCAATTCGCAAGAACTACTGTGTTGTGCCCGCGTTGGTTCTGTCGGGAGAGTCTGCGGTTATTAGCTCTAATCAGGCCGGATAAGATAGAAGCTGGTGCTTCTTCCGCCACAGTGGTTCCTTAGGTCAACTGGCAGGGAGAAGGGTAAACCTTTCTGATTGACTCGCAATCTGCCTGATTTTATAATCCACTTCATGGGAATGCTTTGAAGGTGTTTCCTTGTAATCTGCTTTTGCCAGTTTGTATTGAGGAGTTGAATTCAGCAGATAACTGCAAAAGAAATATGAGAAATAGTTATCCCGGTATTGAAGAAGTACAATGTCACACGGGCAGGCTTATTCGGCTCATGTGCGCGGGGGGAAGATACAGAAATAAGTGATGTTGATATTCTAGTCGAATTCGGGGATGATCTAAGTCTTATCGACTACATGAGAATAGAGCTGAACCTTGAAGACATTCTAAACAGAAAAGTTGATCTGGTGGAGTATCGGGCAATCAAGTCGCAGCTAAGAGAACGAATCTTGTCAGACGAGATAAGAATGTATGGCTGAGAGCAATACCCTGAAATTCCATGGAGAGAGATCTGATCATGAAGACGGGCATACAGACGGGAACCGTGCAGGTAACCACACCTGTCCAGCTTAACTGATCAGGAATTCTTCTGTATAGTCCGTCCGCTTTGCCGGTACTCACGAACATCTCTGGCGAGTACCACCCTGTTGCTGCTTTGCGAAAGAGAACAGGGCAGTTTGTTTATCTTCCCTTCACCCCACCACCTGTATTCTCACCTGCCTGCTTCTCGGGCGGTTGTCGTGGTCTATGATCACAACCTGCTGCCAGGTACCCGTCAGGAGTCTGCCCTGTTCAATCGGAAGTGTGATGCCGGGGCCCATCAGTGTGGCTCTCATGTGGGAGAAGCCGTTGTCGTCGCCCCATGTCTCTGAGTGTCTGGATTTGATTGTTTCCGGAACAATGGTGTTGAGAAGCTCCTGCATATCTGCTATGAGAGCCGGTTCGTATTCGATGGTGGTGATTGAAGCTGTGGAGCCGATTGCTGTGACGGATACAATTCCCTGATTGATTCTTGATTGTGTTACTGTTTCCTGTACTTCTTCAGTGATGTTTACGATGTCTGAGAAACCCTTTGTCTGCACTGTGATTGTTCTGCCATGAGTCATTCTGGTACTCCTTCCCCCGTGTTCTCTGTCCGGCGCATTTGCATACTTATCTATGATGAAAACCCGTCCGCGCGACAACACCACTCTTCAACCTGTAGAAGCATGGCAGGAAATGGCATTCCTGTCAACTGAAGGGCAGCAGAACTGCAATGCTTCCCGGGAAGATATGTTTGACCGGGCTTGTTTCGCGCAGTATTATCAGTTTCAGGCAGAAAATGGAAATATTCCAGCTGATGAGCTGTTTCGGGGGGCCGGAACAGTGGAATATTTATTGTCCCTTCACCGGCGGGAGAGTATGTCACTCTATGGATCGTTAATACGAGTGCTCTGGCTACTGTTCATATTCAGCCTTTTCTCAAGTGGATGTATGAAATCCGACAAAGATCAATACAATCGTATATGGAGCATCGCTCACGAAGAAGGCCGGTACGAAGATGCTGTTTCTGAATTTACCTTTTTCATTGAAGAAAGGCCGGAAAGTGAATGGACAACATATGCCCGGCTTCATACAGGAGACTGCTACCTCAACCTCGGTAATGAAGAAAAAGCCAGAGAGAGTTTCGAGTCAGTGGTTGAAATAAACTGGAACCAGTGTACGACAAATCAGGCAGTTGGCTGCCTTGAGCATTTGAACAGCCTTCATGAAACCCGATATCCTCTTCATAATTCCGGCAGATGTCCTGTATGCAGAATCTGAATCAAAAACTGACCGTCTTATCGGAAACACGATTACATTAACTGTTTTCTCCTCTTCGAGAAGCAGTCCATATCCGGGGCACAATTCAAGATCCTCCCAGTGAGTACCTCTGGAACTGGTGTTTTACGAAATAAATACAGCACTTGACACAGGGGGGGGTTATACATTATTCTAATTCAGAAATTACTGAACTAGAAAACGCGATCGAATTAACAATTAAATACGGATTGAAAAAACAAGCAGGGCTTCCCACCAGGCTATGCCGGTTATACTGAGAGTTCCACTTCTTATGTGTTTCGGGCATTCGGGAATGAAAGGATTTTGAGAATAATGAAATCAGGAAAAACCATCTGGGCTTTTGCGGTTTTGCTTATAACCGGTCTTGGATTCAGTCAGCCGCCAGATACACTCTGGACCAATAACTATGGCTGCTGGCTCCATGATTATGCATGTGATGTTCGATCCACTGCAGACGGTGGCTTTATCATGGTGGGTATGTCGAATTCCTACGTCAGCGGTTCAATATATCTTCAGGTCTATCTGGTAAAGACCAACAGTGATGGAGACCAGCTCTGGTACAAAACCTACGGTGGTGCCGGAAACGATAGAGGGTACTCTATTCAGATAACCGCAGATGGCGGCTTTATCATTACCGGCAGCTGTGGAGTGGGTACCGGCGATGACCTGGATGTTTATCTGCTCCGGACTGATTGCAACGGAGATTCTCTCTGGTCGAGATCCTATGGAGGCTCCCTGAGAGATGAGGGAGAAACGGTGGTGATAACAGAGGATCAGGGATACTTGATAGCCGGATATACAAATTCTTTCGGTGCAGGCGACAAGGATTTTTATCTGATCAGAACCGATTCCAATGGTGATTCTCTCTGGACAAAAACCTATGGTGGTACAGAGGATGATCTGGCCTGGTCTGTGGCAGCAGTCCCGGGCGGCGGGTTTATTGCTGCAGGCAGAACAAAATCTTTCGGTGCGGGCAACTGGGATCTCTGGATGGTTCGAACCGATGACGATGGGAATATGCTCTGGAACAAGACTTTTGGCGGGGCAGGCTGGGATACCGCTTTGGAAGTGCAGTGCACGCCGGACGGCGGCTTCATCACAAACGGGTACACCATGTCATCCGGTTCGGGGAATACCGATTACTACATGTTGAAGACAGATGCCTCCGGCAATCTCCTCTGGTCCCGTACTTATGGCGGGAGTCATTACGACAACGGAACCTGTATTGAACAGCTTCCGGACGGCGGTTATCTTCTTGGCGGGTATGCCAAGTCGTTTGGGGATACTGACGGTGATTTCTGGATAGTCAGAACCGATGCCAATGGTGACAGTCTCTGGAGTCAACTCTATGGTGGTACCGAACTTGAGACGCTTAGAGGGATGGATCTGACTCTTGACGGAGGGTATGTTCTTGCAGGCAGGACCAGATCGTGCGGAAAGGTGGAACAGGTCTGGCTGATTCGGCTCGCGGAGGATCTTACCGGTATTGGCGAATCAGAGTACGCGCAGAGCATACCTTCCGGGCTGGCTCTTTCTCCTGTGACGCCTAATCCGGTACTTTCGCACATGTCATTCGATCTGAATACGATGGTTTCCGGACAAGCCGATGTGTCGGTTTATGATCTTTACGGAAGGTGCGTTGCTGTCATTCACAGTGGTCAGCTCGCTGAGGGAACGCACAGCTTTATGTGGACAGTACCGCAGAACATCGCCAGCGGCACCTACATCGTGAGGGCATCCTGCGGCGATCTTTTTGCGGCGACAAGGATTGCCATTATCAGATAGGGATAACCACGGGCTGTTCGAATGGAGTGTCCAACTCCACGAACAGCCCTTTTCTGCATTCCCGCTGGAAAGGATATCCATGCGGCGCAAACTATGAAGTTACGGCTGTCTCAGCCTGACAGCCCCAAGAAACAGCCTCTCATACTCTACATTCCTCTGGTCAGAAGTTTCAAGGTGGATAGTACTGATCTCGTTGTTAAATTCTTCCGGAATTGGGAATACCAGCCAGTAGGAATCCTCTTCTGCGAACACAGGTTCCCAGGTTTCCCATAGTGCCGTGATTTCAGAAGACATTAGTCTTGTGTTCGCCCATCTGTAGAATGTTTCCGGTGCCAGCTGCGGATCAATTTCTCCCCCGAACGGAAAATCAGAGGGTATTAATTCATCCTGACGGACAGTAACCGGAATCACCCCGTAAGGCGTGAAGAAAAGAGCTTCTTTAACTGATGTTCCTGTGAAAACCGGGTTTCCATCTTGACTCCAGTTGAAGAAATTGTCTGTAAACTCACGGGCGACTGTGCATTCGTAGTAAAGAAAACCTTCTGTAATACCGCTGCTCTCCAGGTACAGAGGGATTGATTCAACATTTCTCCAGTAATCTATTGCCCATCCGAAGGGTCCATCATACAAGTTGGATTCCGCGGGAGTCAGGCTGGTGGAGATGTTCCATTCTGCCACACCTGGAGCGGTTCTGTCAGGAACAGGATATGTAAATGTGACCCTCTGGTCACCGGTGAAAACTGCAAATATCGCATGAGAAAAAGGTTCACCATGTATCCATACAACAG
>JAUVIS010000015.1 GCA_030592635.1 Candidatus Fermentibacteraceae bacterium
GCAACCGGCCTGAGCTACAAATCCGGGAATTACTCTGTGAAAGTAGATCCCGTCATAGAACCCGGTTTCTGCAAGATACCAGAAGCTGCGACAGGTTACCGGGGCATTCTCTTTGAGAAGAGTCATGGAAAACTCTCCCGCGTCTGTGACAAGCACCACCTGATCCGGTACATTTCCCAGTGCGGGTACATCGTTCGGAACACTGCCTTCCATGGGCATTGCGAAACTTCTGCCGGTTGCGTCTGCAGTTACCGCTCCCACCATCGCATATTCATCTGTAAGAAGATAGTCCAGTCTGTCAGAGGGTACTCTCCACCCGAGCTGAAGAAGGGCCATGAGAGCTGATACCCTTACAGCCGGATTTGAACTTCTGAATAGAGAATCTTCCAGAATCGGTACCTGCCCCACACCGGCCAGAGACATGTGTCCTACGGGACCGGCAGTGGACGCCATGTTCATGAGCAGGTCGGCTCTTCCTGTGGCCAGGGCGGCGTTCATCCTTACATACGGTGAAGGATCATCAAGCATTTCAAAGGCGGCACCGGGGTTTTTCTGTATCACAGCATTTCTTACAGCCCAGCTGGGATCATTGAGAAATTCCATTGCCTCATCGGTAGAAACGGCATTTACATAGTAAAGCCGCTGGAGGTCGGAAAGCTCCGCCCTGTTTACCGAAGGAGTACTGCTGCCGCTTTCAGAGGAATACCTGAGGAGTGATGTGAGGTTGTCTTCGCTTACCTCCTCAGCAGGAACCGTCAGGCCGGTTCTGCCTGAGAATTCCCTCCAGAGATTCCTTGTCTCTGTGTCAAGAAGATCCCAGTTTTCGTTGATGTATTCCGCAAGTTGATTCACAGGTTCCTGTGAAAGTTGAAAAACCATTCTGTGAAATTGTCTGAGTATTGCGTACTTCGCCAGATCAGAACTCTCCGGAAGAACAAAGGAATCCCCGTATTCAATGAGAACCGATTCCTGTACGGTCTGGAAAGGATTTCCATCCAGCAAAGCATCAAGTGCCTCCTGGGGCGTTGGTACAGTGGCAAGCAGAGCAAATAAAGCAATACAGATCATCTTTTTCCTCCCGGGTAAATGCGATTCACTGAAAAGTAAATTATAATTCATGGCCGGAAGAATCGCCGGTAACAGGTTCTGGTTGACTAGAAAGGTTGATATGTCGAATACGATCATTGAACAGGCGCGCATGGGAAAGACTGATGATGTTGTTCGCCTTGCACTTAGAGGTGAAAGCATTTCTCTTGAGGATGCGCTTCAGAAAATAGCAGCGGGACATGCAGTAGTTCCGTCAAACAACACAAGAAAAATCCCTGATCCCTGCATCATCGGCGGGGGAAGCAGAATCAAAGTTAATGCCAATATAGGCAGCTCCATGGATCATGAATCTATGGACGAAGAACTTGAGAAACTGAGAATGGCAGTGGCCTCCGGAGCGGATACGGTTATGGATCTTTCCACAGGCACAGGCTGGAAGGGCATTCTGGACGGAATTACAGCTGCCAGTCCTGTCCCCCTTGGAACTGTTCCTGTATACCAGGTTTTCGGAGTTGCTATGGACAAAGGGCGTGATGTGGCTGATGTCTCCGCAGAGGAAATTTTCTCCGCAGTTGAAGATCACTGCAAGGCCGGAGTGGATTACCTGACCCTTCACTGCGGAGTCACCAGACGATCGGTTGCTCTGCTCCGAGCCCAGGGGCGCAGGATGGGAATAGTGTCCCGCGGTGGATCTCTACTGGCCGAATGGATGGAAAAACGCGGTGAGGAAAACCCTCTTTACACGGGATTTGACAGACTGTCGGAAATCCTCCGGGAATACGATGTAACCTACTCTCTCGGCGACGGTCTCCGTCCCGGCTGTCTGGCTGATGCCGGAGACAGAGGTCAGATTGAAGAGTTGATCTCCCTTGGAGAACTTCAGAAAAAAGCTCTGGCCGCCGGAGTTCAGACAATAATCGAGGGTCCGGGTCATGTACCAATGGATCAGATCGCCGAGAACATAAGAATTCAGAAAAGCCTCTGCGGAGGAGCGCCATTCTATGTACTGGGTCCCATTGTTACAGATATCGCTCCCGGTTACGATCATATCACAAGCGCCATAGGTGGTGCTATCGCAGCCTGGAACGGAGCCGATTTCCTCTGTTATGTGACACCCGCGGAACATCTGAGACTTCCGGATGTTGAGGATGTGCGGGTGGGCGTGATTTCAGCCAGAATCGCGGCGCATGCGGCCGATATTGCCAGAGGAATTCCAGGCGCCATGAATCCCGACAACGCAATGGCCGAAGCCAGAGCTTCCTTTGACTGGAAACAGCAGTTCAAGCTGGCCATGGATCCTGTCACCGCCAGGAAATTCAGAGATGAAGCATTACCGGAAGACGAAGATGTCTGCTCTATGTGCGGACACCTCTGCGCCCTGAAGACAAGCCGCAGAGCAATGGGAGAGAAGGAGAATCCTTAACTCTTCCTCACCATTGCGTCGGTGTAGTAAAGTGATGATGGAACCACCGGGAACTCAACCCTGGTTCTGTACAGAACGAACTCATCGGGATCCCATCGAAGGCACTGGAATACCTCCGCAAGCATCTCGGAGTACCGGGGAATGAGTGGAGTGTAAGCACAACTGGTACCTGTACCTATCATCATGGGCTTTATTTTCATTGGTATGTGATCTCTGTCAGAACGGTAGGCAAGAGCTCCTCCGCGGGTGTAGAAGTCGAAAAGCATCTTCGCCCGGGGATTACCGGCCATGGTTTCGACCATTGTTTCGTGAAAGAAAAGATCCAGCACAAGATTCTGAACCGGAGTGTAAATCTTTACCGATACCTCGTGGTGCTCTTCTCCTTCATCCGGTTTAATGGGGAAAATCCCTCTTGATACCGTTCCTGTAACAGTGTCAATAAGGTTGGTGTTTCCCACCGGACCATCTTCCAGTTCGTACACCGGACCGCAGTTATGTGATGTTATTGTTTTGATAGAAGGAAGAGGATCACTGCAGTACCTCTCCAGAAACGGCACCTTTTCCATAAGATTGCATGATGCGCCGGGATCAATAGTGTCTGTAAAAAACTGTTCTTCATGATCGTTGCCGGTAAAGAAACATGGAGTATCTATAACCCATTTTACTCCCGGACGATTCCTTCTTATGTCAAACAAACCCTTGACTTCCGCAACATCAAGCATTCCCCCGGTAGCGGATGGTCCAAAGAACCAGGCATCCATCTGCGTTTCTGCCTGAAGACCCAGAAGATGGCTCTGCGCGTAGTAAGCCTGCTTCCTGAGGGTATTGTAAGCCTGATCCTTTCCGTCGCGGGAACTTGCCATGAGCATCATGTCCATGGACTGTCTGTCGCCGGAATGTATGTCAATTATCTCGTAGAATTCCTCAACTGCCTTCAGGGCATCATCAAGGTAGTTCTTCTCTACACCCCTGGCCTTGCAACTCCTTATAAAACGCCCGAAAGAATGCTTTCCCGGTACGAACTGCGCAGCAAAATACAGATCATCTTCATGAATTATCTTGTAGATTCTCCATCCGAGTTTCTTATCCAGCCCTAAAACCTGGTACACATCATGCGGGCTGTCTATCTTCTCAGGCAACTTGCTGATTACAATACCAATTGCCTTGCGCAATCCCAGAATGGTTCTTGTAACATCTTCCTGGAATCGGGTAATTATGTCTGTCATGCCCCCCCCAACTCTGTGTCTTTATACGATGTAATACTATTTATCTGATATTCGCAGGCAAGCATGACGCCAGGAGCGTGGCTGACAATAGGCATTGTGCAGTAGCGCCTCACGAGCGAGATAGAATGCATGCTAATTTGAGAATAATAGCACCGCTATTTGACGATAATTAGCGTGTATTATAGCCGTTCGTGTGGTGGCTAATGCCGATGTAGTATTCTCGGTCACGCTCCTAATATATTCCGGCAAAAAGATCATCTCCTGTTGTTGAAAGCATCTGAAGCTCCCTCTGGCCTCCGGACAGGAATATTTTACTGTCCGAGAGTATCTCCCGGATCCTTCTGTCCCTTGAGACCAGTCTTCTTTTCAACTCTGAAGTTTTCAGTACTGTGATGTGAAGATCCCGTGATGTTTCTTCTGAAAACCCCACGGTGCATCCCCTCACCGCATCCATTGTCGTATCACCGATAACCACCAGATTCACCGGTGAATTCTCGGAGGCAGTCCCCCGGGCATAATCTCCATAGATGAATGCCATTCCGATTGAATCACGGCAGCTCTTCAGGTCGGAATCGAGTAAATCGATCAAACCGGTGGTCTTTGAAAATATGGATCGGAGTTCCCTGTATATGAGATTATCGGTGTTCGCGGTGTAGTGTACCTGATTACCGATGTTCTTCCGCAGAATGATTCCTGTTTTCGATAACCTTGAAACCTCCCTCTGCACTGCGCCACGGCCGCAGTTGAGGAATCTGATAAGCTCAAGCAGATAAAATGATCTCTCCGGATTCAATACAAATGTAGCAAGAACCTTTCTTCTCACCTTACCGAAAAGGCTCTCTCCAAGCATTTCGTTTGAATTGCTACTCATATTGGGTATATCAGTACTTTAATGGGGTATGTCAAGGTACTGTCATGAATCTATTCCAGAAACTCGTATCTGATACCAAACAGAAAATGCCTTTGGGGTGACCATGCCGCTGGATTGCCGTATGGGCCTGAAGGATCACAGTCGGGCGTACCGTCGCCGTTCAGATCCGCCTCATACCACATGACATCATATATCCGCTCTATATTTCTTCTGTTGAAAAGATTGTACACATCAGTATAGAGTGAAATCGTACCGAACCCGGTCCAGAATTTCTTCTCTATCCTGATATCTGTTTTCATTGTCCACGGGTATCGCTCTGAGTTAGTATCAGATGAATAAACTCCGTGTTCCTGATTGTTGTACGGGATACCGCTTCCGTAAGACCACCTCAGATTAGCAGAGAGCCCTTCAAGGCAGTTCAAACCGAGAATATTATCTCCCTGCTGTACAGAAAAAGAGCAAATTGCATTCATTGTATGAGGCTGATCCCAGTTCAGAGGACAAAGCTGTGTTTCAGTTGCACTGGCAGATGAGCTGTAGCCCATTGCTTTGGAGTATGTATAATTAGCAGTACCACTCCAGTACCTCTCAAAATACCGATCCAGTGATATTTCAAATCCTGTCGCTGTGCCATTATCACTGGAGTTTCCGAATTGGAAATAATCCCCGGTTCCCTCATGATTGAATGTCGCAATCAATCCGTCCATTGTTTTGTAGAAGAAAACACAGTCCACAAGTAAGTTTTCAGCCAGGATGTGCTTCAAACCTATTTCATATCCTGTCGTAATCTCAGGTTCAAGACCTGTATTTCCCTGAAAAGCTCCGGCTTCCGGGGAAGGAGATTCCCAGTAGATCAGACTCAAGGCGGGAGACTGAAAATAGTGGCCGTAGCTTACTCTGAGCATGTCCCGCACTGTGATCGGGTGAGAAACCCCGATTCTGGGATTGAGCCTCCAGATAGCCTTCTCCCCGTCGACCCCGGTATTCAGACCATCCATCCGCAGTCCGGCAAGGCATGTGAGACCCCCCAGATGCTGAATCCGATCCTGCAGGTAGATTCCATGTATCCTGGGATTTCCACTCCATTCTGAAAACCAGGTTGCCTGTCCCGGCTGAGCATACACATCCCATCCGCTGGTCTGCAGGAATTGCCCGTCATATCCTGCCCGGATCTGATGGTGAATTCCAGGCAGCCAGGTAAGCCCGAATTTCATCTGGTTCATCACGGTGTTGGAATGGTGTCTGATCCACGGATGATGCCCCGCTCTGTGAAAAGTGTCTCTGTCGAGGTAGTAATCAGGTGCCTCATACTCACACCATTCCTCTGTAGTCCATGTTTCTCCGAATCTCTCTCCAAGAGAATCCCTCAGCATCCGATCCTCTTCGGTTGTATACCTTGAGAATTGAATTTCCGAGTAACAGGAAGAGGAAAGAGTTTGCATTGCAGAGAAATTGATACCTCTCATTATCATATCTCTGGTGGGAAGAGCTTCTTCCTGAGGACGAGCGTAATACAGTGTATCACCGTCATCTACGAAATTCTCTGGAATTCTGGACCACTGCCAGTCCCTCCAGCCCCTCTCGCCGTCCGAGTAATAAAAACCCAGTTGGAATCGGGAACCCGCCGCAGGTTTCCAGGTTAGTTTTGAGACAAAATTAGTAACATCCCTGTAGCTGTTGTCCCAGTTCTGTCTGCTGTCGTACCTGTCATACCCGCTTATTTTCCTTGAAGTGGAAAGCAGTAAACCTGAAGTCCCCGGCAAACCAACAGGCAGACCCACAGTAAACTCACCAGTCAGGGCATCGCCACGAAAGGACTGGTTTTCCCACATCCGATATCCTGCAAGACTTTCACCACCGCCTGCATACTCAGTGTATGCACCACCAGCCAGATCGGCAGCAAGAAAATAGCCATCACAACCGTCACGGGTGGTGATTGATACAATACCGGACTGGGCCCCTCCGTATTCCGCACTGAAACCTCCTGAAATCACCCTGATTTCTGAAATAGATGACATTGGAAGATCGAAGGAGTACATGTTATCAGAGGGGTCGTTCATGGGAATGCCGTCTACAAGATATAGAATTTCACCGCTTCTACCGCCCCTTATGTGGAGATTGCCTCCGGCAACAACAGAGCCTGTCTGAAACACGGTAAAGTCTCTAACACTCTCGACAGGAAGACTCTCCAGGTCGTTCGCAGTTATAAGATGCAGGGTTTCAATCTCATCATATTCTATCAGGTTGCGCTGATCGCTGACAGTAATAACTGTACTGCCGTGAACTTCCTCATGAAGCACAAAATCAACCCTTGTGGTCATATCGGCAATTACTTCAACTCCCTGAATTGTCTGAGAGGATTTTCCCATCATCCTGGCAGTAAGGGTGATAACACCGGGATCCAGATTGTAAAGCAGATACTCTCCGTTGGCATCGGTCATAACACCGATATCAGTACCTGCCACAAGAACAGCAGCGCCCGCAATCGGCTCATCATGAGCATCAAGAACCAGACCATTCACCATTCCCGTGTCAAGAGCGAACCCGCACAAACAAATAGTCAGCAAAACGATAATGTACTTCAAAATATTTACCCCTCAGTCAAGATGATATTCTATTATATATTGCGGACAAGATTAAAGAAAGACAGGAGAGGTCTTGAAAAAGAGTTATTTTTCTTTTGTTCTGCTGTTTCTGTTGTTTTCGGGGTGTGAATTACGCAGTACTCTGGAACCAACAGTGCCTGACTATGAAAATCCCGATTACCCCGATGCGATCAGAGGTGCCGTTCAGATTAACTACTGCTATGCCGAAGACTTTGCAGTAAGCGGAGACGGTTACTGGGTATTCGCGGCGAACAGAGTAAGAAGACACATAGACAAAACCTATGTCTCCGACGGACCAGCTTCACCCGGCACAATTTTTTATCCGGAATCATTTTCATATACTGACAGGCCTAACCGACTGGTTGCCTCCTACTTCGGAGACAGGCTTTACTGCAACTTCGCAGACAGAAATTCCATCTACATCATTGATACAGAAACAATGCAGGAGACTCTTCTTTGCGAAGGTGAAGACAACATCACAGAACTTTACCTTTCTGAATTCGATGAATCAGTAATAGCGGTGTATTTTACAATATCGCAGGTAGACCGTTTTAACGCATTTACAGGTGAACTTGAAGGCTCCTGCTCACTTCCCTGGCCCCCGATACACAGTTCTCTTTCACCGGACAAAAAAACCCTGGCAGTATTTGGCACAACTGCCAACCAGGCCATACTGATTGATCTGGCAACCATGTCTGTGATCAGCACTATTGAAGTTGGCCATGCGGTAACAACCTTCTCCTACTCGGGTGACGGCAACTACCTTGTGTTCTTTATAGGAAGCTCTTACAAACCCCGTGTGAACAGGTACAGAATTTCCGACGGAACATGGTGGGGATGGCAGGAGTGCAACAGATTCTATACACACAGCCACCCGATTCCCGGCTCCGCCTGCGTAGCGGCCTGTCGGGATGATCATGACTGGTTATCAGTGATCAATGCGGAAAACATGGTTTTTGCCCCTCCGCTGGAATGTCCCGGAACACTCTGGGGTGTTGAGGCATCCGACAACGGAGAAAGGGTTTTCGTCATGACCCGCTGGCTGCACCAGATAACAGTATTTCAATTTGACTGAATTCAGCTTTTTATTATACCGTTCTCCCGGCCCACTGCAATGAAAGCTTCGATTGCTCTGTCCAGCTGTTCTCTGGTGTGAGCCGCGCTGAGTTGTACCCTGATTCTTGACTGCCCCAGGGCTACGACCGGAAAAAAGAAACCTATGGCGTATACCCCGTGCTCAAGAAGGTCATTTGCGAACTTCTGCGCCAGAACAGCATCATTTTCGTACTCACCGAACATGATTGCCACTATTGCGGTATTACCGTTGAGTGTGGTGAAACCCGCCTCTTGTATTTTGCTTCGGAAATATTTGGCGTTCTCGTGCACCCTGTCACGGAGACAGGTACTCTCTGTAAGCATTTCAAGAACTTTTAAAGTAGCCCCAACCACTGTGGGAGCAACTGTATTGGAGAAAAGGTAGGGGCGTGACATCTGTCTGAGCCAGTCGATCAATTCCTTGCGTCCGGAAGTGCAGCCACCACTGGCGCCACCCAGTGCCTTCCCGAAAGTGGTTGTGATCAGATCAACCCGGCCCATTACTCCGAAGTGTTCGTGTGTGCCTCTGCCGGTGGCGCCGATATACCCTGTAGCATGGCTGTCATCCACCATTAGTATCGCGTCGTATTTATCACAGAGCTCCACAATTTTATCAAGCGGAGCTATGTCGCCGTTCATGCTGAACACACCATCGGTTGTTACCATGCGATACTCGCAGGCCTGTACCTCTTCACTTGCCAGAATGGCTTCAAGACCGGGAAGCTCCCTGTTGTCGAATGTACAGGTTCCCGTTCCAACATGACAGTGGCTGTAGATGTGTCTTTTTGCTTTGCAGAGTCTGACGCCTGAGATAATTGACGCATGGTTCAACTGGTCTGCGATAATGGCGCTGTTTGAATCAAGGAAAGGCTCAAAAATACCGGCGTTCGCGTCATAGCAGGCAGCGTAGAGAATCGTGTCGTCGGTACCCAGAAATTCGGAAACTTTCGTCTCCAGCTCTTTATGAATGTCCTGCGTACCGCAGATAAACCTGACACTGGAAAGACCGAAGCCCCGCTTATCAATAGTGTCTTTCGCGGCCTGGCGCACATCCGGGTGGTTTGATAGACCAAGGTAGTTGTTGGCGCAGAAGTTCAGTACATTTTTTCTGGAACCAACTTCAATTTCCGTGCCCTGCGGGGAGGTAATAATCCTCTCCTCTTTAATGAGTCCCTGAGATCTTCGTTTCTCAATCAATTCTGTAATATCTCTGTATATTTTTCGAGACATCCTTGTAATTCCCCTTTATTTTTTCAGATAACAGGATTTCGTGATCCGCACCTGATGGTGCAGGCTCAATTATAACAATCCAGGTAAAGGAAGTACAAAGAAACAACAGATTCAGTCGTATCTCCTATTATAAGTATATGTTAGAAAACCGGAGCCAGGAATATTCCTGACTCCGGCAGTACTTTTATCTTTTTTTTAGAACGAAGACTTCACTGAAGCCCAGCTTACCCTTTCCAGGGAACTTGGAACTGAGTACAAATCAAAGAACATATCTGTTGTATGACCGTATTTCTCTTCAGCAGTGCTCCAGGTCGAATCTTTTACCCAGACAATTGAATCAAATTCATTGTTCTTCACCATCACGAAAGGTGATGCATATCCACTTGGTATGTGCACACTCAGCCAGTATCTCTGCCCGGCCTCCAGCGCCGGTGGAACACTGGGAAAGAACACAGTCTCATAAATATCGCGGCCAACAAAATTATCCCCGGTGTCTGTTCGGGTGCACGGAAGCCACTCCTGCCAGACAGTGGAAGCTGTTGATGGATCAATATCACCATTGTCCAGCAGCACCTCCAGAGTAAAATGCTCAGGCAACGGCTGTGAGCCAGCATAGCAGGTCCAGATAACTATTTTCCATATATTGTTGTTCCCGCTGAGAATAAAGTCATCTGCAACTTCATCCAGTGGATCACCGTAAGCGGAGACTATCTGGGGATAACTGTATGTCTGACTGAACATGTCTCCCGAGTCTGTTCCACCCGAATGTGAAGAAACCATTACAGAATGCCCTGTAGCCAGTGCTAGTGAGGCAAGAGCCAGTGTAAGTGAATAAGTTTTCATTTCAAAGTCCTTTCTGTTTGCTGTTGAATCGACACAGCCCACAGTGAGGCAACTAGTATGCCAAAACCGTATCATGTTGTCTTGTAGTGTTATATGATGATTAGTTATTTTTGATCCCATGCTGCTGCACTGATTAATCAGGGAATTTTTACACACTAGGGATATTTTCCTCACCGTGGTGTTATCAGTGCGCATGCTTAAATTAGAGGATCAGTTATACTCAGGCCATATCTCCTTGTATATATCGTAGTTATGGCTGACTATCTCTACATACTTTTTTGTTTCGTTATAGGTAATACGACTGAAGAATTCCTCTTTTGAGGCAGTTCCCCACCCCCACCTGAGCGCATTGTGAGGCCCCCCGTTGTAACCGGCCAGAGTACCGGGGATGTCCCAGCCGCAGTCCTCACCGTAACTGGTAATGCATGCTGTACCGTAAAGAATCGAAGTCGCCGGATCGTAAAGGATATCCGGGCTGTAAAGATGATCCCAGCCGTTTTCATCGGCGACATACTCGGAGGTACTGGGGATCATCTGGATAAGACCTCTGGCACCTGCTGTGGAATAACATGTCGGCTGGAATGCGCTTTCCTGTTTCATTATTGACCATAGAAGCTTCGGATCCATATTAAAACGATCTGTGGTTTCAGTAACATTATCGCTCCATGCAGCCGGATATCGCAGTCTCCAGAGATCAAGAGGGCGGTTATCATCTTCAAGACTCCAGATCTGCCATGCCGCTGAAGGTCCCCTTTCCCATACATCATTTGCCAGATAAAATGGAGCAAGGCAGTATACGCTGCCCACCTCCGCCTCCGCGAGGCGGAAAAGATCAAGAGCCCATTTCCGGCAACCTGCGTTCAGAAGCAGCACTCCATCCAGAGCGTTCTGTGTTGGTTCTGCTTCGGGTTTTCCATTCCTGGCCATCCAGACACCAAGAGGCTCTGCTGTAGAGTATGGTCGCCATTCCGGCAGTCCGAGGTACTCCCTGGCGAATGCCGCAGGCAGACTTTCCGGTTTATCGCTTATCAGTCTCTCCAGCACGCCTCTTCCGGAGCCATCACCGGATTCCAGCTTCAGAACTCCGTACCAGTATCTGGACGAGGGGCGGTAAACACTCTGAGTCCATCTGCTGTTGAAATTTCCGAATGCTTCAGTGGCTTCCGTGGTTCTTCCAGTGTTCAGGAGAGCAAGACATCCGTAGAACTGGGCATCATCCGCAGTTGTGTTTGACGGATATCTGCTGACCGTCTCAGCAAAATATGGAATTGATTGCTCCCAGAAACCGTTTTCGGCAAGCAGACTGCCCCTGTACCAGGGCAGATTGCTTGCCCTGCCGTGCCGGGGCCATGTGTTCTCGTAGTACTCCAGCCACTCCATGGCCTCATCAACCCTTCCCAGGGCAGCCAGATCTCTTCCAAGGTAAATGCAGGCGTTTGGAGCATCTTCTCCACCGGGCCACAGTTCAAGATAACCTGTCAGCAGCCGAGCAGCCTCAGCGTGTCTGCCCAGCCTGTCTCTGGTTCTGGCGCCGAGATACACAATATGGGCTGGTGGATTTGTTGAATTCACCGCGAGATCGTACACTTCATTCCAGAGACCGCCGCTGTAAAAGGAATCAGCAACCCGATTCGCCAGTGAAGAATCAGCAAGAAGAGTATCCCTCAGCAGATCATACGCAACAGCATGAATATCTCCGGCGGGCCAGAGATTGAATGAATCTACAAAGTCCTGAAACCCGTATTTTCCTCTGGCCATGCCCCTGTAATGATAAAATTTTGATTCCAGCTGATCGTTATCCTGATCAAAAGCGGTATTCCAGCTCCATTCCTGCAGCTCGCGGTCTCCGCTTCCAAGAGCTGCTCTGTACACGGCCAGCAGCTTGTCCTTACCGGCAGTGCCGGGAAGGTCTGTCTGAATCAGTCGAAGAAACTCCGCAGCAAATAATGGATCGGTACTCAGAAGTGATTCCGCGGCCGCCAGAGCCACATAATCCGGTAATTGAAATCTGCCCGCAAGAAGTCCTGACATGATTTCAGGCGCGACCTGTCCTCCCGCCATTCTCAAGGCCCTGAACGGAGTAGACTCACCGGGAGTTTCCAGAATAAGTCCTGCAATTGCGGCTGTTCCGGAAATCGAAGCCTCTGCCGCTTTTTCAGCCAGCTCCGCCCTCCCGGGAGTACCCGGTTGTAACAGAAGAGCGGCGGAACAATACATATCCGCTGCCGCCTCCCTGTCACCGGCCAGCATGAGAGAGTCAGCTGTCTCCGCCTCTGCAGCACTTCTCTCAATACTGCTGATTGGCTGTGGAGCGTCCGCTACAGTTCCACAGGAAACCAGAAGGAAAGCAGATACAGTGTAGAAAAGCTTCAACTAGCTCTTATCCTCGTGTCCATATCTGGCAAGTTCTTCATTGAGATCATGGTTATCAGGAGCGGCTCTGAGTGATGTTTCAAGCAATTCAACGGCTTCGTCATGCTTGTCAAGCGCTGCGAGTGCTCTCGTATAAGCAATGACAGTCCTCACCGAAGGTTCCCCGTCAGAAAGACCTTTTTTCAGGAATTCAATGGTTTCTTCCGCTCTGTCTGTTTTTACCATGAGCATACCGAGACCGGAAATCGCCGGTTCCAGGTCAGGCGAAACTTTGAGAGCTTTTCTGAAAAGTTTTTCCGCCTCATCCATGTCCTCCATTGCCGCCTTGAGATGAGCTGTGTTGCACAGGAGTTCGGAATTCTCAGGAGAAATATTGAGAGCCTGGCTGAAGAGAATCTCAGACTCGGTGTATTCACCGCGGTTGAAGTGACCGATGGCTCTTGTGTTCAAATCAAGAATCCGATCTTCCTCTGCCTTGTCGGCAAATCTTGCGGTAAGATCAACCATCTGACCGGTCATACTGGTGTTCAGTTCCAGCCCCTTTTCGAGCTCTTTCTTCATTTCCTCAAGGGATTCGTTGGATTCGCTTAATTTTTCCTCTGTCTTATCAAGCATATCTCCGGTAGTTTCAGAAAGAGTCTTCATGGCTTTAGAGAGAGAGTCTCCCATCTTATCTATCTTATCCGGAACTTTCTTCACGACACCCAGCACCTGTTCCCCGGAAAGCACCAGTTGTTCTTTTATCTGGGACATGCTCTGAGATAAAGTTTCAACATACTCACGGTCTCCGGAGATTTTGAGAATCTCATCAAGCATGCTGCAAGCCTCGGCAAGTTTCTTTTCAACAATTTCCATAGGATTGGAAGAACCGTCATCTTTCAGCTCTTTCAGTTGATCCGTTAATTTGGTCGGAAGCTGTTCAAACGAAGCGGAAAGACCCTCAAGAAGGGGCTTCAGCTCTTCCATCATTTCCGCTTTGCTGATGGCGGCAGTAACTGCGTCAATCTTCTCCACAACTGGAGTCAGATCGACAGGTACGGTATCTTCCTGATTCTTTATCTCCTTTATCGCCGGAAGAATTTCACTGGAAAGGACAGTTTCAAGAGCCTGGAGCTTCTCTGTAAGCGGAGTTATATCCACTGCCGCAGCTCCGCCTGCTTTCTCCGATCCGGTTGTCTTCAAGACAGGCGCGATATCCTCCGCCAGAACTGAATGGATTGCATCCATCTTCTCGCCCATGGTCTCAATCTTCCTGCCAAGGCCCAATACCACCTTGCCAAGCTCCATAAGGAGTTGCTCTGTGGTTAATCCGGTGGAATTCTCAGCCATCATTTCCTCCATTTTCCTATTTTATATTGTATGAAATCATTTTCAGTGAATTGCTGTCGGTAATAACAGATTTTCCAGTCCGCTGACTTAACTCCGGGTGCTTCTCAGAAAGCAACCTTGACACCGCGTCAGCTTCATGGTCAGCACCCATGCATCCCAGAGCGTATTCAAGCCTCTGGAGAAATCCGGGATCTGTCGTTCTTCCGTAAGCCTCCCGCCAGATAGAACATGCGGCAATCCTTTTCCCGGAAAGCCACAAAGCCTCTCCCAGAGACAGTGGATCCGAAGAAACGCTGGCTGAAAGAAGAACCTGAAAAACCTTGCCTTCCCGCAGCTGAGCCTGCGCCGAATCTGAGTTGGAATCACGGAGAGAAACACTGTTTCTCAGTTTCAGCAGAAGATCAGAATCCCCTCTCGCAAAGGAAAATGCCTCTGATAACCTCCCTGCCATAAGCAGAAGGTCAACCACCTGAGAGGCAGAAAGAGAGCCGTCCTCGTCGGCCGTAGGCATGAAAACATCAACAATCCTGCCTGCCGCGATCCGGTTCTCTTCTGAACCGTTTCCGAGAATTTCAAGAGCGAACTCGAACAGTTTTTCTGTTGATTTGCAGCGAATCAGCATATCTACCACGGCGGAAACTTCCTCTTTCTGTGAGTTCCCAGTACCGTCAGGAAAGAGTTGATCAATACTTGAAGCGGCTGTTTCCTTCCCGAAGCACAACGCGAAAAAGTCTGTTCTGTAAGCAGTATCCGCGAGAGCATCTTCAAGAAGAGCTTTGGAACAGTCTTCACCCAGTTCAGCCAGAGACTTTCTCACTTCGTGGGCCTGTGGCTTGTGTCCTGTTTCTTCAGCAAGCAATTCAAGCTGCTTCAGAGCTTCCACCGCTTTAATATTCTTCCATGAAACCTGCGGCTTTTCGATCATTTCAACAGGAAGGCTGATGTCGTCCGGAAGATGACGGAAAACAAAGCCGTCAGGATTGCAGGATACAAGCAGAAGAAGCATCCCGAGAATCTCATCACCTGCGGCGAGTTCCGTAATTTTCTCACTAAGATCAGGTTGCATGCATAAAGCTCTGACAAGAATAGGGGAAGAATCGAATTCATCCATGCAGCCTGCCCCCAGTTCAGCGGCAAAAACAAGTCCCGGGGCGTAGCTGTTCTCAAGTGAATAGTCTACAGCAGCCTGAACAAGATCCTCCGCAAGCGCGGGATTACCCTCAATCGCAGTACCTGCGGCAGTGCGGTATCCCTCGGGGTTACCCGAATGAAGTCTGGCCAGGGCAAGACAGCCCTGAAGCTCGGAAGAGCCGGGAGCCTCTGTAATCGCCCTTTCCAGGTACTCCAGTACAGTGGTCTGGTCGATGAATGGTTTTAAAGTTACTGCCGCGCCTGCATTGTCCCCTGTGTTCAGTTGAGCCTGAGCAAGAGCAATTGCGCTGGAAGAAGATGCCTTCCCCGATTTCAGGAATTCTGAGAGAACCTCCTTCGCAAGATAAGCCGTCCTCCCGGAAACCGCTGCCTGTGATAAAAACTCTGTTGCCTGCTCCCTGTTGCCGGCAGCAATTGAAGCGCATCCCTGAATAAGCTGAGAAATGTCTTTCTCGGTGGTACTCAACCCCTGAACAATGGAAGCTGCCGTTCCCGGCATGCCCCTCTCTATGAAATAACCCAGTCTGAAAAGAATGGTATCTGTTGTCGTTTCAAGAACAAGTTCTGAAGCCAGCTTGTCCATCCATTCCTCTGCTCCGCCGGAAGCTATCAGGGGAAGAAGCTTCTCTACAACCCCGCCCCGGTTATTTCTGTTCAAGGCATTGAACAGTTCCGAGGGATTCATCGCGGAAACGACGGAAAAGGGCAGTGCTGACACCAGATATGTGACCCTGTCCACAAGTGCGGGATCAGAGAGAGCTGTTGTAAGATGCTTTGCCGTTTCTTCGAGATTGCCGGAGTGAATACTCGCAGCGGCAATAATCAGTTCTCCCGCAGGCGAGTCAGGAAGAAAGCCGGATGAAATAACCTCCGCTCCCCGATTCTTCAGTATGCCACGGTCAAATATTTCAAGAAGGCCGTCGTCATTAACTTTCTCTCCCACCAGAAGTAATTCCAGCCAGTCATCGGCAGACTCCGTACCACCTCTGGTTTGATAGCCGGCGGCGGCTCTGAGCCTTCTCAGCTCAGGATGAGATCCCATGAGATTGTCAAAATGAGAAAGGACGGATACAATGTCCTGCCTGGATTTTACATCCTTTCTGGCTGAAAGGTGTTTCAGGGTTGCGGCTGCTTCGCCGCCCCTCTCGTCAATCAGTAGAACTACAGCCAGCAGAGTCAAAACCGCAGCACTGGTTCTATCCCGTTTCAGAAGCTTTTGAAGCTGTTCAAGAACCCATTCGGGAGATCTCTCAGCACTGAGTCCCAGCACATCAACGGCATCCTCAATTGTGCCTTTGTCCACCAGGAACTCGCCGAGCTTCCCTGTGATAAGACCCTCTCTGTCCACCTCTGAATCAATGAATTTCCTGCAGATATCAACCACGGGAGAATCACTCACATCCGAGCACTGAAAAGCTCTGTCCACCGAGTCAAGAGCCTGAGTATTCTCTCCTCTGGACAGTCTCAGTCGTGCTTGAAGCAAGTGTACCCTGGCACAGCTTGAGGCATTAAGCACCAGATTGGTTACAGCCTGCTCAAGAATGGATGAGTTGCCATTCCCGTCAATCAGATCATCCAGAATAAGGCAGGCATCATTTGTTCTGCCGCTCTCGCTTATCAGTCTGGCAAGTGATATCCGGGCTCTTGGTGTTTTATCTGTGGATAAAAGGTCTTTCTCCACCAGGGCAATGGCCTTCTGAACAACATCGGAATCGGCATCGTAAAGACTGGGCAGCTCTGATATTGCTCTTTCGCTGTCACCTATGGCAGTAAGAACCATTATCCTCCTGAGGTTCACTTCCATGTCAGTGCCACCGGTGCGGGCGGCAATCCATCCACTGAGCCGGGCCAGACTCTCCTCCGGGAATCTGCATCTTTCGGCAGCGTCCACAAGTACGCTGATGGCCGCTTTTGAATCCCCCTTCTGCAGGATGATTATGGACCAGGCAAGAACCCTGTCAATGTTTGATCCCAGTTCCCTGCCGGTTACTCCATCTAGAGTCTGGTAAGTACTCTGGACTGAATCAGCAAAACGATTGACGGTCAGTCTCTCAGTTCTTCCCAGAATTTCCATCAGACCATTGAAATCTCTCTGGTGAAGCCTCGAACGCCAGATAACTCTGAGTAGCTCAATAGACCTGGGAAACTGAGCCTGCTTCTCATCAAGAAGCCTGGATACAGTCATTCTCAGATCTGCATGGGTTCTCATTATTTTCTCACCGATTCTTCCACCCAGGTCGGGGTGGCCGATATCCATCAGGAAAGGAACCAGTTTAGCAGATGTATCGTGGTCTGAAAGAAGAAGATCAAGCTCTTCTTCCACCATCACAGCCGCCTGATCGACCATATCGCTGGAAGCAAGATCCTGAATTTTCTTGAATGTTCTCTGTGCTTTTGTTCCGAATAGAAATGACATGACACCTACTCCGGTTTAATGATCAGGTTTTCACCAATTGATAAATCTGCGGAATCCTTGCTGTTTAGTTCCATTATCTGCTCAACGGTCACTCCGTACTCTTGAGAAAGAGCCCACATGGAGTCGCCCGCCTGCACAACATGAGTTACTTCACGGGTTGCCCTTACTATAGTAACCGCGCCGGATCCCTCCGCAGGAGTGCCCCTCAGGAGCAATTTCTGACCGGGATGGATTATTGCGGCGACAGACATATCGTTCCACAAGGCAACCTCTCTGGATGAAACTCCCACCAGGGCACCAATTCCCCCGAGAGAATCCCCCGACCTGACTGTGTACTGAAAAAAACCGGCGCTGGCGGCAGCATTGGAGTTCACCGGTACTCTGACACTTTCAGGTAAGAACATGTATCCCCCCGGGAAGGGCATGGCTGAATTGTTCGCCTCCCTGAGATCGTTTACCGGCACCCCTGTTGCCAGTCCCACCGATGTCCACGAGTCACCGCTTTTCACAACATACCTGTCCCGTCGAATGGACCATGCAGTTTGAAACGCCATAGACGCACGGCTGGAGGGAACTACAACTTCCCAGTTTCTCTGTCCCACTGGAGTCACTTCCCTGAGAAAACCTCTGTTATATCCGGCGAGTACCTCCGGGTCAATCCCGCTTTCCGCCGCGAGAAGCCTCAGATCAAGGCCGGGTGGAACCAGTATAGCAGAAAGCTCAGGCTCTTCCCTCTCAAGCTGGCGTACTGCCTGAAGCGCCGCTGAATATCTGGGGACAAAGACGTCAGTTTCGCCGGGCAGCTCAATCATACCGTATTCTTTTCGCTGGGCATTTGAAAGAGCCCTTTGCACTACCCCCTCGCCGCAGTTGTACGCTGCTATAGCAAGATGCCAGTCATCAAAGAGCCGGTTCAGGTATAAAAGATAATCTGAGGCGGTTCTTGTTGAGGCAGTCCATGAATAGCGCTCATCAATCTCATCGGTCATATTCATTCGGAAATGTCTCGCAGTACCGCTCATGAACTGCCATGGACCTGCAGCTCCCACCCTGGAATAATCACCGACATAGTAGCTGCTTTCGACCCATGGTAAAGCCGCCAGATCAGAAGGTGCTCCCTGGCTTCTGAGCAGGGCTTCAAGAAGTCTCATTGTTCCTGTTTCCGCAGGACACCCCTCCGGGGTATAAACAAGATCGCTCAGGTGGGGAGCATGGAGCGGAATTATCTCCGCTTCAGTCCTTCCGGATGTTCCGTGCAGAAGGGGAAACACCGGTTGCTCCGAATAAATTGAAATTTCAGAAACACTCGCGTATGCTGATGATCCGGAAGAAGCAGTGGACACATTGTGAAGCCTGATGCCCGAACAGGATGAAAAGAGCAATATTACACCCAGGATCAGGATGAAATCCGGGCACTTTACCATGGAGGTCGTGACATGATAAAAGTCGGCATCGTCGGAGCCACAGGCCTCGTCGGTCATGAAATGCTTTCCGTTCTTCAGAAGAGTACCCTTTCCATTTGTGAATTAAGGCTCTTCGCCACCGCAAAAAGTGCGGGGCGTACCCTCAACTTCAGGGGTCTCCCCCATACTGTTGAAATAATACAAAATGCCTCCTGGGAAAAGGGCATGGTTATCCTGGGGGCAACATCCTCTGAAGCAGCCCTTCACTGGATTCCCGAGGCACTGGCGGCCGGAGCATACATTATTGACAATTCATCCGCCTACAGAATGGACGGGAATGTCCCTCTTGTTGTACCTGAAGTCAACTCGGATGTGATAGAAACGCATCACAGATTGATTGCAAATCCCAACTGCTCCACTATACAGCTTGCTATGGCTCTGGGACCACTCCGGAACATCGCGCCCTTTGAATGGGTCTCCGTAGCAACCTACCAGTCTGTCTCCGGCAGCGGCAGGGACGGCATAGATGCTCTGAACCGGCAGGAGCGGGAAAAACCCGGGGTTGGCTCCTTTCACAGGAATGTCATCTGCGAAATCGGATGTCCTGAACCATCCGGCTACACCGGTGAGGAGATTAAACTGGTAATGGAAACCCCGAAAATACTCGGCATGAATTTCCCCGTGTTTCCTTCCTGTGCCCGGGTGCCTGTAAAAATAGGTCACACGGAATCAGTAACAATCAAATTCACCGGCAATGTCGCTGCTGAAAAAGTAAGACAGAGGCTGGAAAAATCTCCGGGCATAAGAGTAAGCAACCTGGGTTGCCAGCCCGTGGAAGTGGAAGGCACTGACCACACCGCAGTCGGACGAATCAGAAACCACCCCGCGGATGGAAGCATTATCCAGTTCTGGGTCACTGCTGACAATGTCCGTAAAGGCGCAGCACTGAACGCGGTTCAAATTCTGGAACTGATCGCGCAAAAAATTACCGGCCCCGCATAAGCAGAGCCGGTAATACAAGTATCAAAGTGTCAACTAAAGGTCAAGATCTCCGTCATCCAGAAGATCAAATTCGTCATCCATATTCTCATCTTCATCGAGAGCAGCACCGCATTCCTCACAGAAAAGTTTCTGAGGAGGATTGATGTGTGCACACGAGGGGCATTTGACAGTATCGTCATCTGATTCCTCAATATCCAGGCCGTCGTCAAGATCAAGTTCATCAAGGCTGTCATCAGCAGGTGCGGACTTCCCTTTGCCCTTTGAGGCTTTGGACGGTTTGGATGGTTTGCCCTGTGTTGCATCCTCGACATCCCTGAGAACCTTCTTCAGGTCGCCCAGCTCTGAACGGAAACCATCAAGTTCATCTGCGGTGGTGTTCCTCGTTTTCGTAGCGGAGTCAAGATCCTTCTGGAAAGTTGGATCATTCTCATCGTGCTCCCGGAGCCTCGCTCGTATCTGAAGTTCCTCCACAAGGTCAGATTCGTTCTGGTGCTTCTGCTCCAGTTCGTTGATCTTCTTGGTGAGATCATCCACCTTACCCTCTAAAGAGCCCTTCTCGGCACCAAGCTTACCCAGCACATCATTCAGCTGTTTGTCATAATCCCCTTTGATTCTAGAGTAAACCCTCTGGTTTGTCTCCGCCTTCATAACCTCAAGATTAGACAGCCTTTCAGCAAGCTCAGTCCGTCTTGCCAGGAGATCCTGGATCTTCCTTTCCAGTGCCATTACCCCTCCATTCTCAAATGCCTTAATTATTCACCAGTCACAATACACCGTGTTATCTTTCTTCATTTGCACGCCGATGTCAAGGCGAGAACAACGGATGCTATGGATACCAGCGGATCCGCTCCTGTCTTAAGACCATAATCAGCGGCTGCGAAAGACTCTAGCACAACTGAACTTGCGCAGGTCATGCGCCTGCCGGCGTGTTCCTCCACGCTGCGCCATCTGAATTGTGGAATACCGAGTCTTTTTGCTGCTGCTTTCGGCGATATCCCGTTTCTGAGCAATTCTCTTGCGCCCGCAACCTGCTTCCACTGACTGTAAAGAAGAGCAAGTAGCCTGATAGGCTCTTCTCCCGAGTTGAGCAGGAGAGAAAGAGACCGCATTGCAGCTCCTTTCTTCCCGGACAGAATCTCTCCGCAAAGCTGGAAAGCACTGGTTTCCTCAAGACCTTTCACCGCCGCGTATACTCCGGAGGAATTCACATTCGAACCCCCTCCGTGAAAAAGCGCAACCCGTGCTATTGTATCCGCCAGTCTTTCGAGTCTGCCGGAAGCAATTGCCTCTGCCGCCTGGGCTCCATCCCGTGTGAGGGTAATTCCCTCTTCTGTCGCAAGTGATTTCGTCCACTTCCATACCTGGTTTGCGAATGGTTCCCAGCATGTGAAACCGGTTCCGGCGGATTCCAGTTTGGAGATAAAGGTATTTGAAGGTTTCCGACCTGCTGTCCGGCAGAAGAGAATGTGGTCAAATTCCCCGGCGACAACCCCTTCGAGTTCACTTTTCCGGGATCTTGAAATCTTGTCAACCTCTCCGATTATCACAAGTTTCCCCGGGCTGAACAGCGAGCCCTCGCTGAACAGAGCAGTGAGGCTGACTTCACTCAAATCGTCCGGCATAAGCCTGACAACTTCCAGAGAAAGAGTTGAAGCTCTGTGCCTGAGAGCTGCAAGAAGCCTGTTCGACTGGTAATACTCTTCACCGGAAACAACAAAACTATCTCCCCCGGAAGCACATTCCATCTTCTTTATCATCGCCTCGAAGTTCTTTACTATCAATTTCCAATACCTCTCATGGTGTTGCTCTTGGCTGGCTTTTTGCTTATTTTCCAGCCTCAATTCAACAAAGGGGATCCATTAATGTTAACCTGGTTCAGAAACAATGCAAAGATATTCCTTATCGTCATCGTTGTCATCTTCGTTGGAATGATATTTCTCGAGTGGGGTCGCGGTGGAATACAGAATGTGGAAGTCGACAAACTTGTTGTAGGTACTGTGAACGGAACGGGGCTTCAGCCCACATCCTATGACTATGTCCGTGACGAAGTGTACAATGGCTTGAAGATTCAGATGCAGCGGATGGGTGACCCTGACCCGGAGAATCAGCTGGCGCTTATGTACAACGATATAAACAACACAGCCTTCGAAATACTTGTGGATAGAACGCTTCAGGATGAATACCTGAATCTCCTTGGATGGGAACCTGTGAAGCCTTCAATGGCGGAAGCATTTCTCCGGACACAACTCCAAATGGTTGGAATCGAAGATCCGGACGAATACATGAAGGAATACAGAGACGATCCCAATTACGGATCTACACTCTATCAAATGGTGGCTCAGGCAGATATGGCCATGTATGATGCCGCCGCCTCTCTTGAGAACATGATATCAGCCCGTGAAGTCGAGTTTCTCCTGAGTGATGTTATGACGACTGTTTCAGCCAGGTACATTCCATTCAGGTCTGCTCCTGAACTTCCATCCGATGAGGAACTCAGGGAATTCTACGAAGCGAACACTGATCTTTTCGTAACTTCACCCGGTGCCAGAATCAGATTCGCGACCTTCGCGGTCGAACCGACGGAAGAGGATATTGAAGCAACACTTGCCATGGTGGATTCTCTCGCTATCTCAGGATCAGGAATGCCTGATACATTCACTGTAACCAGAGAGCAACTGGCGGGATTTGCCGGGTGGAATATTGATCTCTCCACAGGTGATCTTTCTCAACCGTTTTTAGCGGCATCCACGAATCAGGCCTCAATGCGTGCCTGTCACTCCGTAGAACTTCTCTCCGCAGGTAATTCCACGGAAGACACCAGCAGCGATACCCTCACGCTGGTTCACTGGGAAATACCCCTCTTCCCCGGCTACAGAACTGTCAGAGCAACATTCTGGGATCTTGAAGAGAATGCTGAAGAGATTCTTGTTACCGAGTTCCCGATTTACTACCAGCACTCTCTGATTGATTACGGTGAGCTGATTATCGATCTCTCCACTGTTCCGTCAGAAAATATACCTCAATCCCTCATCTCATTTGCCACGGACTCCATCTGGATAGACAGCATTGGTCCTGTATTCTACATTCCGAGCCTGTCAACAGGTTATCCGAATCTCATGGTAGCAAGAAAACTTGAGGATATCCCCGGAGGACAACTGAGTTACCAGGAAGCTCTTGACAGCAACGCAATCCTTCTTGAGTTCTACACTCAGAAACAAAGCGATGAATCTCTCGCTCTGGCTTCCAGTGCCCTCGCGGATATAAGAAGCACAGGCAACAGTCTTGCTGCGTGGGCAGAAGCTGAATCACTGGAGGTTTACAACACTCAGCAGTTCACCCCCGTTTCCGTAAGACAGTGGGCAGTGTCTGATCAGTCTGCTTACCGAGGTCTTCTGGGCTGCGAGGATTTTGCCGATGCTTCCCTGATGGCTCCCGAGTACACGGTTATCGGACCATTCTGCAACAACGGAGTATCCTACCTCGCCGAGATCGTCACACGCACAGAAGCACAGATGCCGGAGAACAGCTCTCAGCTCGCAGGTTTCTATCTTTCAGTACAGAGCAATCATCACCAGCTTTACTCCAGCAGACTTATGACATCCATCCGGGCCAGCGCCGAGATACAGGATCAGAGAGTTCAGTACTACAACACAATGGATTCTCTCAGAGCGGAATATGTTGCCACTCAGGAAGCTCTGGAGTAATCGTCGGTCGGTGTTTATCATGTTCTTCCTGTGCGTAGAACAGGCCATAACCGTTTCCTGAGATCGGCAAGAACATCAGCAAGGTCGAGATCCAGTGAAGAGAGCGCACTTCGGCATAGAAAGGCCTGCCACTGTGTTTCTTTGATGCCATCTTCAAGGAAGTCCGGGGTGAATGCCACCGGTATCTCTTGAGGCAGGCGTATATTTCGCCTTGCGAAGGTTGCTCGGATTGCTTCTCCGAGAAGTTTATTGTCAACATTCATGTGGACAAGGATCATGTACATGTCGTAGAAATCCTTCATGCGACTGTTCAAGGCCCCGAGGATGACCATGGCGTTCAGCTTCTCAGCTACGACTGTCGCGGGATGATATGCGCGCAGGCGAGGCGCAGGGAAATCCAGGATCGTCGGGTAGTCGATATAATTCGGCTCGGGTGTCAGGGCATCGCCGAAACCGACATCAATCTGGATCGCCAGACGTGCCCGTCCAAGAAATCCCAGCAACCGTATACGAACACCGTGGTATTCCTGATCGTCCCGAATGTCTTCAGTCTGTATCGAGTCGGGATTGAAGCGCAGGCCATCATCGACTACACTCACATTGCAGGCATCTGCGAGAATCGCCCGGAGCCGATCGTGCGTGAGATCACCAAACCCAAGCAGGTCAATATCTCGCGTAGGGCGGCCCGGCACATCGCGCCACAGGGTAAAGAGCATCGCCCCCTTGAGTACAAATGTATTACCATGCCCGGCAACCTGGATACGATACAGCAGGCGCTCCAATCCGTAGCGCATCAGCAGGTGGTTAAACTGCTCGCCAGTCTGGTCGCGAATGTTGAGTAGGCGCTGATGAACAGATTTTGCGATGTTGTCGGCACTCATGGCACCATCTCCAGATAGGGCCGCATAACGCGGGACATACGGCAGCGTTTTGCAAAGTACCAGATGTCATCGCGCGTCGCCTTCTTCTGATCCAGAGCGTCGAGCAGCGCCTCCCGGGCTATGTCCAGGCCGATCCGGTTGCGAAACTTGAAGCAGTCCACGACTGTCTTTGCGGGCGAGTACACACGGATGGTTATCCCATCGGTCTCGTGTTCCTCAATCCCATCGGTAAAGGCGAAACCGCTGAACTTCACGATACGCAGAGGAATCCTGGCGCAGGCAGGTTCGTGCCTGCCGCGCTCGATGGCCACCCAGGCCTGCAGCGGCATCTGGGTCGTGATTTCGTGAAACTGCAGCGCGGAAAGCAGGCAGAGTACGCCATGGGGCACAGCAGTTGCAATTTCGAGAAACGCTTCGTGTTCGGGAATATGATCGGCGAGAACATAGGCTCCGCGAGTAACGCGCCGTAGTACGCCCTTCCCGGTCAAATAGGAAAGCAGCGTTCGGCTGGCCCCGATCTCCTCCAGGTCAGCGGCGCGAATAACACCACGCTGTTTCGCAAGTGTAATGATCTCGTCGGTCAGCATACCAGACTCCTTATTGACATATCAACGCCATATCATTACATGTGGCGTGATTTTGTCAACCCCGGCCAAGTCGTTTTGGGTTTTGATACCCTCAGCGCATTGCATCCGAAGATCAACCGGCCCGGCTCCTCCGTCCGGCCTCAATACGGCATCTCCTTCAAAGGTGATTGTGAGGTAACAACGGATAATCACATGAATAACAAGCCAGCCCCTGCCGAAAGGCGGGGGCTGGTTGCAATAGCCTTCTCTCGTAACTGTCTATCAGTGGAATTTAATGAAGAAGAACATTCATAAGCCCTGCTGTGTGCTATATCTATTGACTTCCTTGTTTGCCCCCCCCCTATATTGGCGATATGCTGAGAGTAATTTCAAATGCATAAATCAAAATGCACTGGTTTTGTCCCGGCCAAAAGGCAATACTACCTGAAAGGAGTGACATATTTGCCATAACTGGAAGCGGTATGATATCTTGAAGACAGTCAAAAGCAATCACAGGAGGAAGGTAATGGAAACTGGAGTCAGGAAAACAGTGAGAATCAGAATATTACAGGCAGGAATCCTGCTGCTGCTTGCATCCACTGCAAACAGTACAGGGCTTATTGACAGAATGCACTCCATTGCTGAGCAGGCCTGGGAAGATGAATACATTCCCGAGTCAGGTCTTCCAACCATACCCCTCACCGAATATGACAACTTTGAAGTCACTGAACTCTTCAGAGCAGTGACAATCGAAGAGCTTGAAACAGCAATCACAGACGGCTACCCAATAGCCTGGCTTGAAGAAATACTCAAAGACGAATCAATTCCATGGGAAGACCGCTACTGGCTTGACTGCAGGATGCGTTCTGCAATAGCTCAGAATACTCACACATTCTTCAATCCTGCTGGAAGCCCTGTACATGTTGAAGCCGATGGTATTTTTCCTGGGGAGCTTTACTGGCGAGAGCATATGATTGTCGATCCGAAAGGTTGGTATGCTCCAGAAGGAACTCCACGGCCAACCGCAGTGGCAAGCTGGGATATCGGACTTATTCTTAACCCATACGGACGTAGGATCGGAGAGATTGCAGCAGCGATTCCTCTTGCCGTATTCACTTCCAGGGATGCATTGACTGGCGTTCTACTAACCGGAGGGAACTGCGTTTACGACCCTGAACGACAGCCCTATGCCTGTTTTCTGAAGCCAGATGGCAGCTTCAATGAAATACCACTGAGCCATAAAGGAGAGTATGATGTTGCGTTTTCTGCAGATGGTGAAATCGCGGCGTTTTCACTTAATCGAACTCATGACAGGGAAGCAGTAACGTATGGAGGAGATAACTATACAAATGATATTGAGATTTACGATGGAGAGGGAAATCTCCTAAGTTATATTGATACACCCATTAACCTGGATTTCAATAATTCCTGTGCTGTCGTAATTACTCAAGACGGAAATTATCTCTGCCACCAGACTGAGGGAGTGAACATCTGCCTTGTTGACTGCTTCAACGGTGAAGCAATAATTCTTCCGAAACCGGAGTGGGACCGGAATACCACCATGCAGTCCTTCTCTCCCGATGGTCGATCCCTTGCACTTAGCGGAGCAACAATAGCACGTATTTACAATATTGAAGAAGACGCGACAACAATGCTGCAAGCTGATATTACTATGCAAAATCACCTTAGTTCAGTTATTGCTTGTTCAAATAACGGATTACTTGCTTCTATGACAAGAGGCAATCTAGATAGAATGTCAATCACATATCTACTAAATAATGAAGTAATAGGAGAATATTCCTTGCCCATAGGAAGACAAGTAACCGAATTCTCCCCCAATGGATACCTGACTATTGCTAATCCGGTTGATGCCGCTCACGGTGCTCCGTCTCCATTTTGCGGTGCTCCTGAGGGGAGATACAATCTCCCAATATCCGTGATGAAAATTCAGGGGAGGTAGCATAATGAAAGTAGCCAACACTCTTGTCGTGCTATTCCTTCTCCTGACTTCTGTTTTCGCTAACGATCCGACCAGTATTCCATGGCCCGTTGGATCAACCGCAGCCATGATGAACTCCACCAAAACTCTTATGAACAGCTATGGAGATCCTCAAAATGCCTGGGGAGAGGGGTTCCACTGCGGTGTTGATTTTGATGCCTGGACGGAACCTCCTCTTGGAACAACCTTTGTTCGATGCGTGCATGGAGAAACGGGTTCTCCTGTAGTAATAAGCGAAATATATCAGGGTTATTGGGATGGACATTATGAATGGACCGTTGTTACAACATCTGGAACGGATGAATACAACCATGAGGATTACGGCTGGTGCTATGCGCATTTGCTTAATCCAGAAGACCTTCATATTCCGGAGAACTCTGAAGATGGTGAGCCTGGTTGGCAGATTTGGGAGGAGATCAACCTGGGCGAGCAAGTTACTTCAATGCACCCGGACGCACAGACACAGCACACCCACTTCAAGTGGACCGATTGGGATTTTAGTAATTCTTGCTATGTCAATCCATTGGATTTTCTTAACCCTCCTCCAATGCAGGGAACGAAATATACTTGGACATTCAATCCTTCAGGCTATACTCCTGCTTGCGAGTTTTTCTTTGGTGAGCAGAGAGTGCCAGAAGCCTGGCCCGCTAATCCAGAGTATGTTCCCGATTTTATTGAAGATGAAAATAATCTCTCTGGTGCCGTTGATGTCTTCTTTGGCTTTGGTCTTAGTGGAGTTGGTGAAACCACAACTGCTGAATGTGGTAGGAATGATCTTGCTCCGGAAAGAATCAAGTGGGATATCCAACAAGTAACAGTTTCTGGTCTTGACTTATTGGTCGAAAAGCTCTTGGTTAACTTTAACTGCTCCTTAGACAATCAGGAGACTGAAAAGGCCAAGCAACTGTACTTCAAATGGGATCTTGATGAGCTGAACAACATATTCACATACATCCCTGAAGAGCTTGAACATGAAGGGCTTGTAGTCTGTCTGACCAATTGCGGAGATGCTGAGGGATGGGAAGATCTTGGAATCGACAACATTGAAGAAAACTGGTGGCAGACAAACAGCAATCATCTCTATTCAGGAGAAACTGTTAATCCAGTGTTGGCAGCTTTTCCCGATGGTGCATATCAGATTGATGTTACTCAATACGCCCACGATCCCAGTGTAACTTTCCTGCAAAGCATCCCCTGCGAACTCCACAACTTCTCCCCCGCCCTCCGCAAAGTCTCCATACTGGATGCTGTTACTGATAAGGATTATTACCATGCCGAGTGGATACCGAACGATCTTTCGGCAGACCTCTTAATTA
>JAUVIS010000110.1 GCA_030592635.1 Candidatus Fermentibacteraceae bacterium
ACCTCCGTAGTTCCACAACCGGCGGCAGCCTCGAAAATACCCTGCTTCATTTCTCCAAAAGCACTTCCAATGTGATCTATCCGCTTCCTGATGTCCGGAAAGCTCATTTCTTCCACAGACTCGTCGTAGTCCTCTGAAAACACAACTGATCCTGCATCCGGGAAATCGTAAAGGGCCTCAACGCCGGCATCAAGAGATGCAAGCGCGTTTGCAACAAGCTCTTCCCTGTCAATAAGATTCTTGGTGTAAGCAGATCCAAGTTTGCCGTCCTTGAGTATCCGGAGAGATACACCCGACTGGATTGACGCGGATACCCCATTCACTGAGCCGTTCACCCTGCTCATGCTCAGAGATTTCTCCCGCGTGCTGAAGACCTCGGCTCTGCACCCTTTTGCCGCAGCGAGTTCAAGAAGTTTTCTCATTACACACCTCCCACTACCATGGATCGGATCAGAATGCTGGGACCGCCATAGCCGCTCTTGATGTTCATCTGCCCCTTGCCGCACCCTCCGCGTTCGCTGAGCTTCATTGTATTATCCGCGGCTTCAATGTTTTTCATCGTGGTAAAGAGGTTACCCATAATGTTGATGTCGCGGATCATTTCCTGAATTTCCCCATTCTTCACCAGATAGCCGTACTGGGCCCCGAAGGTGAAGTTTTCTCCGGAAGTCTGGCCTCCCTTGCCGTCGCACAGGTAAAGTCCGTCACCCATCTGCTTCAATAAATCTTCAAGGGACATCTTCCCTTTTTCCAGATATATTGTTCCCATTCGTACAATGGGTTCATATCCGTGATCCTGTGCGACACAATGGCCGGTAACAGGTTCATCAAATTCGGATGCCGTCCTTCTGGAATGAAGCCTTCCTCTGAGAACTCCATTCACCATGAGAGGAACAGTCTTTACTGAAACGCCTTCGTCATCGTACTTGTAAAAACCCACCTGATCTGGAATCAGAGTATCGGCAATAATGGTGACAACATCACTTCCGATCTTTTTACCCATGGCCATTTTCTCTCTCAGCGGAGGATTATCCTCAATGATATCAGCCTCACTGAAATGACCAAAGGCTTCGTGGATGAAAACTCCAGTTAGACCGGGGTTGATAACGACATCGTAGGTGCCGCCTTTGACAGGATCGGCATCAAGAAGTTCCTTTGCCAGTTGTGCCCTTTTCAGGAACACATCATCCCGATTCATGAGAGCAGCCATTCCATTGGCTCCCCCGACAGAAACACGGATATTCTGAGTAATATCTCCTCTGCGGGCAACCGCTTCTCCGCCAATGCTCACTGTACAGACTCGCTCACGAATAGCAGTACCCTGACTGGAAACAAAAAATTTCTCCCTGTCAACTTCACTGTAAGCTAAATTTGTGTTGGCAATTTCGGGCTGCTCAAGCATGAGATTATTGTACTTTCCGAGCAGAGCCATCTTCTCTTCCAGGGACACGCGGGCAGGATCTCCGTGCAGATCCGGTTCCACGAAGTCCTGCACGGATTCAACATCCGCCAGAGAAACATTCTTACCGCCCCCCGCCATTGCAGAGGCCCCCTGAACTGCCAGTTTAACTGCTTCAGGAATATCTTTCTCTCTGGTCACTGTAACGGAGGAAAACCCACCGTTCTTCAGAGCCCTCACAACAAAACCGTCTGTACTGTTGGAACCGGCACTTTTCAATTCAGGGCCGGCCATGGAAACAGTTGTGGTCTTCTTTACCTCGTAGCGAATGTCCAGGTAATCCGCATCCGCCCCGGAGATCATTTCTTTAAGCTTCTCAAGCATAATTCCCCTAACTTTTTAACTGCGGGTGTCTTCAATGATGAAGAGATATACTAAAATATTCTGTTTCCCACCAAAAGAGCTGGATATCTCCGGGAACATTGACTGTACAGATGGTGTATAATAGCCGGTCTGTTTTTCTTAACAGATCGTAATTTACTTGAAAGGGGTTGTGTTGAAAATAAGCAATACTGTTACAGCCGTTCTAATATCTCTGGGACTGCTTCTGTCGGGTTGCATGACCGTGGCCCAGATGTCTTCCCTCGGAACACCCGCGAACTATGCAAAGTCTCCGGTTCTTGACACCAGACCTCAATGGAAAACGGCAATACTCCCGCCCTCTGCTGCCTCAATCTCCTCTCTCGTTGATGAGGCGGGACTCAATGATTACGCCGGAATGGCTCTGTTGCGAACAGGCCGCTTCACCGTTGTGGACAGATCTGTGGTTGATCAGCTTCTCGATGAACAGGAGTTTTCCTACTCCGGCGTCGTGGATCAGGCAACCGCCGTTCAACTGGGCAAACTGATGGGAGCTGAGGCTGTAATGACCATAGCCATCGGCAGCATCGTACATGACAGTTTCTGGAGTGATGAGCCGGCACAGCGGGATGCCACCCTTCATGTAAAAATCATCTCTGTCGAAACTTCAGAAGTACTCTACTCGTCCATGGGTGGGGGTTCAAGCTTTGAAGGTGCCGATGACGCGTTGAGAGTGGCTCTTGAGGTATCCCTGATGGGGCTTTCTCAGTAAAAGGAAAGGAACAAAAATGAAATATTTACCATTTTTACTATCAGCAATTCTTATTCTGGCCGGTTGTGGTACCACAACGGCAATTACCACCGGACAGATAACAACCACAGCCGCGGAAATTGCTCAGGTCGCTGTTCCGGTTCAAACGGAGCAACTGGATACATTCGCTCCTGCCCTGCAGTGCGCTATCCCCGGAGATGTGGAGGAGACTCTCCCAGGCGGGGAGATTGACTGGTCCGGCAACACGGTACGCGCAACAGGCACCGGTGTTCTTGATCCGAACAATTCCAACATTGCCCAGGCCAGACTGATGGCAGAGCGGGCAGCGGTAGTGGTCGCTCAGCGTAACCTGCTGGAAACTGTGCAGGGAGTAAGAGTCAATTCCGAAACCCGGGTTGAGAACTTCATGACAGACTACGATGTGATCTATACCCGCGTTGAAGGTGTTGTAAAAAATGCCAGACAGATTGGGCCTTCCAGATACGACTCACTTGCCGGAATCGTTGAAGTTGAGCTTGAAATGGAAATCCACAGCCCCCAGGGTCTTTCCGGTGCCCTTGCTGCTGCTCTTGAAACCCCGGAAGCCCTCACGGCACCCATGTCCGCACAGACAAAAGACTTTCTTGAACAGTACTCTGCAATTGTTTTTGATGGCAGCCTGGCGGGGCTTCAGCCCTCAATGTACCCAAAGATCTACGATGCCAACGGCAATCTTCTGCTGGACACCAGTGAGTATTCCGCATACCTGGGCTCGGCGGGACAGACTGCCATGCAGTTCGTCTCAGATCTGGATCAGATACTCTCTCAGCCTGTTTTCTCTCAATCTCCTCTGGTTGTTAATGTTCAGCAGATTGCAGGACAGTTCGGTACAGACATCGTACTGGGACAACAGGAATCCGACTCTCTCGGCTGGCTGAAGGCGGGACTCCCCTTCCTTATGACCGCAGGTAAATTCCTGCTGAATGTTGCATTGTAGCTATGAAGCAGACAGCACTGATACTTATTGTTCTGGCAGCCGGGTGCACTCCACAAATGACAGTTCCGCAGACTCAGGCAGCTTATGTCTCACAGCTTCCTGCTTCTTCGGCAGTAATTGCAGAGCCCGCGGCAGCTGCCGTGTTACAGAGTGAGACTGAAATACTTGCGGAGGGGGTCGCCGCGCTTCAGTTTGAGGGCGGAATTGACATCGCCCGCGACCACGCCATTGATGATGCTCTGAGAAAAGCAGTAGAGCAGGGTGTGGGGGCATTCATCGACTCGGAAACACAGGTAAACAACTTCCAGCTTATCTCCGACAACATCTACTCGAAAACAAGCGGCTATGTCTCTAGCTACAGGATAATAGATGAAGAGCAGAGCGGGGATCTTTACAGGGTTATCATCCGTGCCGTTGTCAAAACCGACGACATCGAGAATGATCTTGCCGCTGTCGGTATCCTGCTGGCAGAACAGGGAAGACCAAGGATCATGGTTGTTGTGAAAGAACTCGGCAGCATGTCCGAACTCTCCAACATGAACAGTCTCATGGGCAGCATCATGTTTGAAACAATGATCCTGGATCACTTCCGGCAGCAGGGCTTCCCGGTAGTGGACGCAGCTACCGTCGCGGGCATCCTGGAAAGAGATCAGCTCAAGCTGATTCTTGAAGGAGATGACGCAACAGCAACTCTCATAGGCCTTGAAGCCGGTGCCGAAATCGTTATCGCGGGAACAGCCATGCATTCGCAGGAGTCAAAAATAGTTGCCGGATCTCCAAGAGAAATTCATGAGTATCAGGTCAGCACCCGGGCCATTAACACCCGAACGGGCAGCGTTCTCGCAGGATCCGCCCTGACAGTGATGCTTCCCTTCAGCGAGAGCCAGGCACGATCCCGTGCGGCAGATGACACTGCCAGCGAGCTTGCTTCAGCCATTCTTGACGGATGGATACAGGGAGAAAATACCACAGTAATCGTCGCAACTAATGCTGATTTCGACAAAGTTCAAGCCCTTCGCTCTGAACTGCGCCTGAAAATCAGAGGCGTTCTGGATGTAATCACCAGAGACTTCACCGGTGCAAGAGCAACCCTGGAAGTCATCTCTGAAACAGCAACCTCTCAGGTTATTGACGAGTTGACCTCCGGTGAACTGAATGTCAACTTCCAGGTTACCGGCATGTCAGGCAACCGCATTGAGATCAGATTCACCGACTGATCATACCTGTCTCACTGCCCCTTCCTCCGAAGGGGCAGTTTCCATTGCAATTATTTTCTGAGAGATATCAATCTTGTAAACTTGCCCGATTTTTCATTAAACCGTTCCGAACTCTCAATATTAAAACCGCTCTTTTCAGCATCTGACTGGAATTTCTCATATCCTGAATAAAGGTCTGCCTTTTCCGCAAACTTCCTGAAGTCCCCGGAAGATATGAGATCAGAGGTGAATGGTAATTCTGAAACAAGTATGATGAAATACCCCCCGTTCTTCAACACCCTGTACGCTTCGGCAAGTGCCGATGTTATACCGCATATCTCAGGCAGGGCCATTAACATCATGGCTGTATCAATGCTTTCTGTTCTTACCGGAAGCTGTCTCACATCGCTACCAACCGCCTCTGATGTCTGGGTTCCACCCACATACTTGAACCGGTACTGGATATTCCCAAGGCATTTCAAATCCCTCTCTACTGCTATAGTCTGCTTAATCCCGGAGTTGAACCAAACCTGATGAGACACAGCAAACCCCCCGCCTGAAGCAATATCCAGAAGAGATTCCGGTTGAGTATCTGCAACTTTCTTCATTAGAATATTGAAAGAGTTATCTGAATCCCCGTTCTTCCAGGGGAATGTTAAAAGCCTTTCCATTCGGTTTCCATACTTGAACCACTTTCCCGATGCTCTATACTGTATCTTCGCTATTTCTTCTTCCGGAATTTCAGAAATCGATTCTAAATCATCTTCTTTTAAACGCTTCCTTTCTTCAACCAGCTTCAGAGCTTCATCAATTCCAATTAAAAGAAGCTTTTCTATTGATTGATCGTAGGTGGCATACTCTCCAATCCCCATGGCCTCACTAACCGGAGATCGCCATTCTTTGATTGAATTGGATGTCATTAAAACAGGACGGCCAAATGTAATTGGAAAAATCAGACCGCACTCTTCGCAAACCAGATTGCCGGATCGGATATCTCCCTTCCGTGTTTTCGTTTTATCGGTATTCAGTTCAGATTTACACCGACAGCATCCAAGGATATTTAGAACTTCTTTTCTCACAGTATCTCCTTTCTAAAAACTGATTGCTCGTAACTCGCTTTATATCATCAAGTTACCTCACTTGTCAACCGTTGACATCGCCATATGAACTCCATATACTGTAAACAGAGGTTTGGAAGTTTTCCCTCTCAGCATTTTCATAAAAATCATCTATTTCCCCAATTAACGGACAAAAAAACTATCCCCCCTTTTAACAGAACTGCTTGTAAGCCAATAGATAGTGGGTTTCTACAAACATTTCTGGCCTTATTGACATTGGTCCCGCTAAGGGAAATACTTCTGTGTTGCCAGGAAAAAATCATTTCATAGCAATGCAGCAGGAACCACGACAGCACTGCTTTAGTGCTAACAGTCACTGAAAGGTGACGCTGTTGAATTCCTCCTGCGAGATACGGAGGAGACAGTGAAGATTTTTATAGTGTTAGCGGTTCTGCTGCCGACAATTTGTTTCGGAGTATCCGTTGTTAGAACAATTGATGCACCGGATACCAACATCAGTGGCCTCGCCTGGGGTGAAGATAAACTCTGGGCTCTTGATGAAGAGTCATCCTTCATCTACGGCATTAATCCTGTTACCGGCAGCATTGAGGAAAGCTTTGAGATTACCGGCACTCCCTCAAATTACTCACCGGCCGGACTGACCTTTCAGGGAAGTACCCTATTCAGCAGTTTTGTAAATGGAGGTGGCAGCTCCTATATTTACTTTTACAGCAGTTCTGGAAACTATCTCGGCAGTGATTGCCTCTGTTGAGGATTCTATCTCCCGTCGGTGACGGGATTAGCAATGTCCGGTTCAACTACTTATGTGAGTACTACTTACGGCACCTATGAAGGGTGCTACGCAATGTCGTACTCGTCACC
>JAUVIS010000227.1 GCA_030592635.1 Candidatus Fermentibacteraceae bacterium
AGAATTGTTGTGTTTTCGGTAACCTGAACTTCACGGCCGTCTATGGTTACGGTGATCATGTCAGCCATTATTTCACCTCCACGGCGTTGAAGTTGCAGACATCGCGGCAGACTCCGCAGCGGATGCACTTCTCATCGTTTATTACATGTACTTCTTTTCGTGATCCGGTTATGGCGTCCACCGGGCATTTTACGGCACAGAGGGTGCAGCCGGTACAGTTCTCCGGGTCAATTGTGTATTTGATCAGAGCGTGGCACTTGCCCGCCGGGCAGGTGTGATCTCTGATGTGAGCTTCGTATTCATCCCTGAAATATCTGATTGTACTGATGACTGGATTGGGAGCGTCCCTGCCCAGAGCGCAGAGACAACTATCCTTCATTGTGGAGCCATAGTTTTCAAGAAGCTCGATGTCTCCTTCTCTGCCTTTACCCTCTGTGATTCGTCCAAGTATCTGCCCCAGAGCAACAAGACCTTCACGGCAGGGAGTACACTTACCGCAGCTCTCGCCTTTAAGGAAGTCTACAAAATACTTCGCGATCTGAACCATGCAGGTATTCTCGTCCATGACTACCATACCGCCGGAACCCATCATGGAGCCCTCTGCGGTAAGGCTGTCGAAGTCAACAGGAAGGTCAAGTTTCTCCGCGGGTATCACACCGCCGGAAGGACCTCCGGTCTGAACGCCCTTGAAGGCTTTTCCATCCGGGATTCCGCCTCCGATGTCATAGATGATTTCCCTGAGGGTGATGCCCATTGGTACTTCAACCAGACCGATGTTATTGATGTCACCAACAACGCTGAATACCTTTGTTCCGGAGCAGCCGCCCCAGGGGTTTTCAGAGACATCGCCGGTGCCTATAGAGGCAAACCACTCGGCACCTTTTTCCATGATAAGGGAGACATTGGCCCAGGTTTCCACATTATTCAAAACGGTGGGGCCGTCTTTGTAACCCTTTTCAACCGAGCGCACATACTTGGCCCTCGGCTCGCCGGCAAGCCCGGCCATGGAGGCCATCAATGCACTGGATTCTCCGCACACGAAAGCACCGGCGCCTCTGTGTATCACTATATCAAAATTGAATCCTGTTCCCATGATATTTTTACCGAGAAGCCCTTTTTCACGGGCCTGTTCAAGGGCAACTTCAAGCCTGTGCATGGCAAGAGGATACTCCTTGCGCATGTAGATAAAGCCTTTCTCCGCGCCGATGGCGAATGCTCCCGCCATCATTCCCTCTATAACAGAGTGGGGATCGGCCTCGACTATGGAGCGATCCATGAAGGCACCGGGATCACCTTCATCGGCGTTGCAGACAACAACCGGCTTTCTCTGTGCTTTTTCGGCAGCTTCAACACAGCTCTGCCATTTTACTCCCGCAGGGAATCCACCGCCGCCTCGACCGCGGAGACCGCTTCGGATGAGTGTTTTGATAGTATCAGCCGGTGTCATCTCTGTAAGTGTTTTGTGGATAGCCTGATATCCACCCAGCCTGATATAATCTTCAATGGATTCGGGATTAAGCATACCCCGGTGGCGCAGGGCAAGAAGTTTCTGCTTGCCGAAGAAGGGGATATCATCCATTTTGGGAATAGCAACGCCGTCCAGTTTGTACAGAAGCCTTTTTACAGGTTCGCCGCCCTCAAGATGCCTGTCAATTACTTCGCCAAGGTCTTCTGTTGTGAGTTTCTGGTAGAAGACGCCTTCAGGCTGCACAACCATGATGGGTCCCTGTGCGCAGAAACCATTGCATCCGGTAGGAACTACAAGGTATTTATTTTCCAGGCCTCTTTTCATCAACTCTTCTTTGAGACTTTCAATCAGCGGCAGAGCTTTGTTGGCAACGCAGGCTGTTCCGGCGCAGACCATCAGGGCCGATTTGTATGAATCATATTCTTTCCCGGCTGACTGCTGTATTGATTTCAGTTCATTGATGTTCATGTCAGCCCTCCTTACTGTATTTTTTAACGATGCCGGCCACCATTGAGGGGGTTACTCCACCAATGACATCCTCGCCTACAACTACCACAGGGGCAAGGCCGCAGGCGCCAACGCAGCGGACTTCCGACAGGGTGAAATGTCTGTCGGGGGTGGTCTCTCCGCTCCTGATCTTCAGCTCGCGTTCAAAAGCAGCCAGCACATCGGGAGCACCTTTCACATAGCAGGCTGTTCCTGTGCAGATCTGAATTTCCTTTTCGCCCCTCTGCTCAAGGCTGAATGCTTTGTAAAAGGTAATGATGTGGAAGAGGACTCCTCTTGGCTTGCCGGTTCTCTCCGCTACGCGGTTCAGGGCATCTGCGGGAATACATCTGTACCCGTCCTGAATGTCCTGGAACATCTCAATAACAAAATCAGGGTCGGCGTTCCACCTGTCGATTATCACATCAACGGGGCTTTTGCATTCGCAATCACAGTCCTGAGACATCTATTTACCCCCTTTGGTGTGCTGCCACTCCGGTCGGGAGCTGGAAGTTCTGGCAATAAGCCCTTTGAGGCCCTTGCCCCGGAAAACAGTTCCACT
>JAUVIS010000218.1 GCA_030592635.1 Candidatus Fermentibacteraceae bacterium
GGGCGCGGGAGAACACTCCGCCATCTGGGACGGCAGAGACAACTCTGGACAACTCGTGGGCTCGGGCGTCTATTTTTGCCGGCTTGGATCAGAAAATAGTCCTCCCGAAAGCAGACGAATGATGCTTCTGAACTAACGGGAGGTCTCAATGTTGGCAGTGCTTCCAGAATTACCACTAATCATCTGGCAAAGCTGATGGAGAAGGTCTCTGGAATCTCCCTCGGGATTGAATATGGGCCAGAACGACCCGGGGATGTTCGCGATAGTCTCGCGGATGTATCAATAAAAAGGCTGGAGCTTTCACTCCAGCCTTCAAATCTATTTCAGCTTAGCGCTTAGTCCGTCTCAGGTCTGCGGCGGTTGCGCTGGCACATCATTGAGTCGCCCCGGTTGTTTTCAGACTGGTCGCCACCATTGAGGTCGGGAATATGGGTGTGGTTTGGTCTTTCCGGATTATCAGGCAATCCTGCGTTGGTGTCTGAGAATGAATCCGGGCTCAGGTTGGGTTTGACAGATCTACCGGCAATTGCAGGGTCGCCATCACCGTGGGGGTTGCCCTCTTCGTCTCCGGGATCGTTCTGAGCTATAGCGGGAGCGCCGTGAGTCTGTGGCTTGCCGTCAACAAGTGAAGGCTGCTGGCCACTGCCGTATCCTTCTCTGCCTGAAGAGTTGCCTGCTATGGCTGCGAAGTTGCTCTGGCGGGCTGCCTGTCCGAGGCTGATGTATGTATCGGTCTGGGAAGTGGCAGCTATGTATGAACGCTGGAGGTTCATCCTCTGGAGAGCGTTGCCAACCTTTGGTGATGTGCTGGCATTCCAGTTCTTGGGAGTAAACTCTTCCTGCGTTGTGGTAATCGGGGCAGTGATTGCCGGGTCGGTGGTTGCTGTAAGAGTGGCAATTCTTGTTATTCTGCCTCTGTCCTCTCCGTTCGGAGCGGCTACATTAACGCTTGGCGTAGTGTCGTTTGCAGGGGCGGAGGTGTTATGTGTGGACTGGGCAATAGTCATCTGCAAAATTGACGGCATCTCAAAGTGCAAAGATGGTGCTAAGCTTTGCGTCGCGCCAATACCGAGAAACAGCGCGAAGACCATTCCCAGCACAAGCCCTCCGGATAAAGAAACAACTTTCTCAGTCATTCTGTCTGCACCTCCACTACCTCAGGAGAGTTTTGAACCGACACATCGGTTTCTTTCTCGCCCCTTATATAAAGGACGAGCGCCACACCAATAAGAAAACCGATAATGGCGTGCGACCAATTCAGAAATCTCAATTATTTTCTCCTCTTTAACACCGTATACTAATTACTTCAAATGGGTACTGCAAGTGCCGTGAAAAGTTCCCGCATCACAGGTTAGCCGTTTTCATGAAGAGTCAGGTTGTGCCTGCTGTTGTTTGTTATGGTTCGGAGTTCCCGCTCGCGGGCTGCGACAAGCTCTTTGTCAACTGTCTGGTATTCCAGTGTTATCTGTGCTTTTGATACTCTGGCACGGAGCCTGCCTTTTACATGCGGTCTCAGCGGCTGCTCGATTCTATCTATTACCGATAGGGTTTCAGCTGTAACGGGTGTGTGCTCCGGGATTCTTGTTGCAAGACATGAATCGGATGGTCTGTTCGGGTTTTTCATGTTGAGTAAATTGCCCAGTTCTCTTATATCAGCTTTGGTCATTCTGGATATTATGAATGGATGCAGGATGTTCAATTCCTCTGCTGCCCTGAGACCCGGGCGGTATTCTGCGGTGTCATCCAGATTGGTACCGTCGGCCAATACGGCAATGTTCTGCTTTTCTGCCGCTGCTTTGACGGTTGAGTAGATAGCTTTTTTGCAGCGGTAACAGCAGCGGACTCTGCTTGTTGTGAGGTCTTTGAGTTCCAGTGTTACCTGGGTCAACTTGATGTTGAGTTCTTCTGCAGTGGTTTCAACAATATCCGTGTAGTACTTCGCAATGAATGGGGTAACAGCATTGAAGGCAACGGTGTTTGCATTGCCCAGCACATCTGCGGCGGCTCTGAGCAGTACTTCACTGTCACAGCCGCCGGAGACCAGCACACCCATTCTTTTTTGGCAGTGGAGCACCCTGGCGAGCGCCGGGTAAGCTTTTTGTGTTTGTGTTGTCTGCATAAGGTATTCCTCATTGTTGCTTTTGCTTATCATACCATACACGGAATTCAGGGTAACATAAACTTTTTACGGAGTTATTTCATAATGAAGATAGCAGTATTCAATCCTTGCAGCGGTATCTCCGGCAACATGATTCTTGGTGCTTTACTCGATAATGGTCTTGCTCTTGAAGACTTGATTGCAGGGCTGAAAGCACTGCCTCTTACCGGCTGGGATATTCTTGCTGAAAAAGTTACGCGTGGCGGTTTGCAGGGTACTCACGTTGAAGTGGTAATTCCCCATGAGCATGTACACAGACATCTGTCAGACATTGTTGAGATTATTAAGCCGTCTTCACTGCCCCCGTGGGTAAAGAAAAAAGCTTTGTCGGCTTTTCATTTGCTCGCTTCAGCGGAGGCTGCTGCTCACGGTGTTGATATTGATGAAGTACATTTCCATGAGGTAGGGGCTATGGACGCCATTATTGATGTGGTAGGCAGTTGCCTGGGAATGCATCTGCTGGGAGTGGAGGCTGTTTACTCTGCTGCGGTTGCCGTTGGTACAGGTACTGTTGTGTGCGCTCACGGGACAATGCCGTTACCTGCTCCGGCGACCTCCCGGTTACTTGAAGGTGTACC
>JAUVIS010000182.1 GCA_030592635.1 Candidatus Fermentibacteraceae bacterium
ATTTCTCTCTGCCGTTTTTCTCTTGGGGAACCCGCCGGTAATGTATTCCTTCCTGAATCCATACTTGTAGCGCCGGATGAGACCTTTTACCTTTCAAACTCTTCGGAAAATGCAAATTTCCTTTATCCGGAATACAACATCTACGGCGATGCCGGCACATCTTACCCTGCTGAAACAACTCTTGAACTATTTGATCCTTCGTGGACCACAATGCACTCCTGGCAGATCGGAAGCGGTGATTCTCTGCCGGAAAGCAACGGCAAGGTTATTCCAAGCGAAATCAGCGCAGGCGCAGGCGATGACTGGATTGAGCTGTACAACTACTCAGAGAGCGGCATTGATATTTCGCGGTGGTATTTTATGGATTCAGAGAAAAATGTCTCTCTTCTTCCCGACGGCACAACGATTGCCCCGGGCGGGCTGCTGCTGGCTGCGGCAGACCCTGCTTCGTTCGAACAGTGTCCATGCGAAGTTGTATCCCTTGATTTCGGTCTAAATTCTGCGGAGGATTCTCTTTCCCTTTATTCCAGATTCGGAGACAGAGAATTCTGTATAGCGTGGAACGAAATTTGGCCAGTTGGGGAAACAGGCATCATGTATCTGGAATATCCTTATGTTCCTGTCACAATACCGGGAAGCTGGAAAACTGCCGCGCCTCCGGGAACTCCGGGAGAAGCCAATCCGGGCTGGTCTCTCTGTACCAGTTTTACCAGTATATCCCTTGTGTCGAAAAACCCGGGTGACGGCTCTTTTGCTTTTCACTATAAAACCTCTGCTCTCCCCGCGGAAGCTTTGCTGTATGACCTTGCAGGAAGAGTCATGGCAGGAATCGATTTACCCGGCTGCTACGAGGGAAATGTTCTGGCTGATTTCAGCGGCATCCTGCCCAATGGCGTCTATGTTCTGTATCTAAGGTCCTCGGCGGGTTCAGCATCCACCCGCTTGACTGTTTTGAATTAGGGAGTTGATAATGTTCTACAAAGTTCTGATTTTTGTTTTTCTCGCGGTTCAGGTTGCCTCGGCAGACATTGATGTTGAAAACAGCCTGTCTGAAAAGTTTAATGTAAGCGGATACATTGACGCGGGATTCACAGAATGGGGTTCATACAACGCGATTCCCTCCAGGGAGTTTTCTATACGCCGATCCGGTTTCGAACTCAGTGCTGAATTTGTTGAAACTCTGAAAGCAGAGATAAAGGTTGAGGTGCGTCCTGATGACATTTTTCTGAAAGATGCCGTTATCCGCTGGGATCCCGCAGACTGGGCAAGAACACGAGTGGGTCAGTTCAAAAGGAAAACTCTTCTTGGCGGCAACCTTGGCTTATGGAATCTGAATATGTTTGACAGACCTCTTGTTTACGATTTCTGCAAAGACCTCACTTATGCCGGCAGGGATATGGGCCTTGATCTTCGTGTAGATCTTCCCCGCTTCAGTGGAATTGAACTGCGGGGAACCGCTGGTGTGTTTAACGGAGATGAGCGTGGAGATGAGAGAACAGACAATGAACTCCTCTACTCCTTCAGGGGAGAAATGAAAATCTCATCAATCGACCTCACAATTGGAGGATCGGCCGTATCCCACAGGCAGGGAATTGAAAACCAGAGTGTTCCAGAGGGTTATTCTGTGAGTGCCAGAAGAAAGGCATTTTCCGCGGACATTTCCATGGATTACGAAATTTCCAACTGGTACAGTCTTTCCGCTTCCGCCGAGATGGCCGCTGGAGATAACTGGTCATCCTGCGATATAGTTTCAGACACCCTGCCCACCCCGAAATTCAAAGGTTTCTGGGGAACATTCACTGCTGCATATCATCCGTGGAATGTGCAGGGAATCAAGACAATCGCCCTGACCATGGGTTATGACATGTTAAATGCAAACACTGACCTGGACTATGACCACTCCAGAATGTCAATTATCGGTACAGTTTACCCGTCCGATAATATCAGATTGAGATTCGGCGGAGTGCGAAACTGTGTTTCAGGTATTCTCTCCGACGACAAGTACACTGATTTCACAGCTGAGGTCGGGCTTAGATTCTGATGAAACGAATTCCCGAGAATCTGCATTTCTACAGGTATGAGTTCAAGTACATTCTGGGAGGCGACCGGCTGTCAAGGGTTACCGAGGTGCTCGACAACCATCTGTCCCGCGACAAACACTGCGGAGAAAATGGAGAATACCCCATAAGGAGTGTTTACTTTGATTCTCCTGACATGCGGTGGTTCCACGAAAAACGAGACGGACTTGAAAAAAGATTCAAGTACCGCCTGCGCACCTATTCCCACAGGGATACCGGGTTTTCCTGTCCTCTTTATCTTGAGCTGAAAGGCAGAGACGGAAGCCTGGTAATCAAGCACAGGGTAAGACTGCCGATTGAAAAATTCACCGCCGGAATTGGGGGAGGCGCCAGCTGGCTGCGTGAATTTCTTTACAGGACAAAGCCGAAAAACAGTATCGCGGAAAGATTCATAGCCCAGTCATTCAGATACCGCCTGGCTCCCTGCGTTATTACCGACTACAACAGAGCCGCGTGGGAAGATCATGCCAATCCCGATTTCAGAGCAACTATTGATACCGCCTCCACCGCCTGGCGCACTTCATGGGAAGGGTTGCCGAAAGGTATTCCTGCTGAGATAATACCGAATGGCGGTATTGTAGAGATTAAATTCAGATACAGAATACCGTTCTGGTTCCAGAGGCTTATCAGGGAAATGGACTTGACCAGGATATCCTGTTCAAAGTTCCAGAGGGCTGTTGAGGCGGTTTATCTGGATCATGATGGAACACGGCTTAACCGCCTGATTGAGAGGAGAATCGCTTGTCTGCGCTGACTCAATGGTTAAACACTACCAGTGATGTACTGGGCTACAGCCCTGGTGATCTTATCATTAATCTTTTTCTGGCCCTTGCCATGGGACTTGTTATCGGGCTAGTCTATAAGGCCACCCACCGGGGTCTTACATATTCACAGAACTTTGTTGTTACTCTGGTTCTTATGTGTATCACCGTCTGTGCTGTTATGATGGTTATCGGCAGCAACCTGGCCCGGGCCTTTGCCCTTGTGGGCGCTCTTACCATCGTCAGGTTCAGAACGGTGATTAAAGATACCCGTGATACCGCATTTGTTTTCTTTGCTCTCACAGAGGGCATAGCCTCCGGTACGGGAAACTATCTTCTTTCAGCCATCTCTACAATATTTATCAGCGGAGTTGCAGTCCTGCTGTATAAAACCAATTTCGGCGCTTACATGAGAAGTGAGTATGTGATCAGGTTTCGATTTGACCGCGACTCCGGCATAGAGGCTGTGTATGCGAGGCTGATCAATGAGAAAACATCCAGATCGGCACTGATACACATAGAGCCGGTAGATAACGGCCGCTATCTTATCCTGTCTTACGATATTACTCTGAAAAGAGGCGTAACCGCCGCCAGTCTGGTCTCTGCCATAGAGAAAACAGCCGGTCTTGACAGGGTCAGCCTTGTAAGCTCAATGGAAGACAGCGAATTCTAATCAGGAGCCATATTGCGTTAATCGGAAATACTGTTTATTGCACCCGGAGTTCCCCAGCAGACCGCATCACCGCCATTGTCGCGGGTAGGATTTGCATAATCTTCTGAAGGCTGCCAATTAGAAGAATCATTGGGACCAGCGGGGTCAATTCTTTCAAGAGATGCGCCATCGCCATCGGCAATTGAGGGTTCTGTTCCGCTTGCTCCCCAACTCTCGTCATATCGAAGAGTCTCCATAACAGTACCATTTTCGCTGTACAGGATTATTTCATCCGTAGAATTCCGGAGCCTTGTCCACTCTCCACTCCAGG
>JAUVIS010000104.1 GCA_030592635.1 Candidatus Fermentibacteraceae bacterium
ACCATGAGGTCTCCCTGTGCTGCGCGGAAATCCCGCCAGGCGTTTACTTCTGTCGTCTGGAGAGCGGATCCGGCTGTTCCACCGGAAGGCTGGTTATTATTCACTGATCCGTGATTCTCCTGTGTATGCGGGCGGGCGAAAGGCCCGCCCACTGCAGGATATTCGCGGCATTGACAGAAAAAAGCCGCGAGATGTATCGTCAGTTCAGAGAAAAACCGGGCGATAGCGAAAATTGACAGTGACGACAGGAGAGAATCCGGAGAGAAGCAGAGTCCGGTTTGGCCTGAGGCAACTGTTTGGACGGGAGGAACATGAACACCAACGCGATTCCAGTGAAACTGTTGGCTGTGACAACAGTATTACTTGCTTCTTCAACAGTACAGGCGGATTACCGGTTTGGAGACTTCACTACTGACAGAACTGTAGTATTCTCCGATGAAGCCGCACTCTACGCGGCTCCTGACCCCAATTCCTCAATATTGATTCAACTGCCAGTGGGAACACCGGTCACAATACCCGAAGGAGGCAGTGGAGAATACAACTCTGATGGATTGACTTCCTACTGGTACAAGGCAGTCTATCAGTCTGATGATTCTGAATTCACGGGTTTCATTCCCGGTTGCGATCTCGCCATGTCAGACATGATCCTTGATGGTGATACTCTCTTTTTGTTTACTGTCACCGGGTTCAATGAAGAATCTTCTCAATTCATTGGAAGGATCAGAATCATCAGTTCAGGAGATATCCTGGCGGAGATTGAGGTTGACCCCATGGGCCGCTCTTTCGGTCAGGGCTTTTATGAGTACAATACGGAATGCCTGCTGCGTGATCCTGACGGGCTGACAGGAGTAAAAAATCTTGTCGAACTTTCGTTTCTCTACCCGGCCTGCGGATACGCCAATTATGATGTGTTGTTCGCCTGGACCGGCAGCGACCTTATCACCGGGCCTATGGGTTATTCAGTAGCTGAAGCCGGATGTTACCATGCCAACTCAAGATACATACTGCCCTCCGACTCCGCAGGAACTCTAAATGAGGTTGTTGTTGAAACGATCATGGAGGAATTCAATGATGACACAATGGACTATTATGAAACAGAGAGAACCGTGACAGCTTTCAAGTGGGATGGAACGAAGTTCACAGGCCGATCATTTCTTGATGCAGCGGAATAACTGAGAGTACTGGAAACATAAGTCCGGCGTATGCACTCTTCTTCTCACATCAGGAAATCTGATGATACCAAGTCATGATCCGGAGATACATGACTATAACCACGGGACAACAAGCTGCGCCTCAAAACCTTCCCGGGGACACTCAGGAGCAGCCTTCATCACCTGTATCAGATACAATTGCCAGCTTCCACAATTTCAAGAAGTTAAGGTTCCCCTTAACCGCAAGCTTAATCAAATAGTGGTTCAAAGAAAGTGGTGGCATAAATTCGGCATTCTCCGAATAAGTGGTACCACTTTTTCGCAAATTGCCGACTTTTCTTGACTTGTGCAATAATATTTCTATATTTGTTCAATGAAAAGAACAATTGAAAAAGAACTGAATCTCTGGAAAAACAAGCCTGTGAGGAAACCACTACTTCTCAAAGGGGTTCGCCAATCCGGTAAAACCTATCTGCTGAAGCAACTCTTTGGGTCGTCATTTTCAACAGTACACTATTTCGATTTAGAGCGGAACAGAGCTGCCTCCAATGTATTCAAACAGGATTCTCTTAAATCGAAAGATATCGTAAAAGCTTTAGAGGCTATCTCAGAAAGAAAAATCAATGTAAATACTGATCTAATCATTTTCGATGAGATACAAGAATCATCAAGAGCCCTGACTTCCTTAAAGTACTTCGCTCAAGAGATGCCCGAAGCATACATAGCAGCCACCGGGAGCCTCCTGGGAGTCAGCCTTGGTAAAGGCTCTTTCCCCGTGGGTAAAGTTAATATCATTGATATCAATCCAATGAGTTTTAAGGAATTTCTGCATGCACTTGATGAGCACACAATATTGGAAATTCTTGAAAACCTTAATTTCAGCAAACCTCTGGCAGAGGTCTACCATTCCAGGTTATGGAGCATCTTCGGGGAATACCTTTCTGTTGGGGGAATGCCAGAGGCGGTAGACTGTTACAGAAGCCTGAAAAAACATAGTACTCTTGAAGCAATGTCTGAAGTGCATCTGATTCTGAGAAATATTATAACCGGCTATCTGGGTGATATTGCCAAACATGCAGGCAGTGTTAACTCAATGCATATTACTGAAATCCTAAAAAACATCCCTGCACAGCTTGGCAGAGAGATTGATGGTAATTCAACCCGATTCAGGTTTAAAGGTATTATCCAGAACAGAAAAGGATACCGAGAACTTGCAGGAGCAATTCGCTGGCTTGAGGCAAGCAGCATTCTTCTAAAAGTACCTATCGCAAACAGAGGTGAGCAACCTCTTTCCGCCTGGGAGTCTTACAACAGGTTTAAACTGTATCTCCATGACATTGGGGTACTTTCACATCTGGCCGAAATACCACTACTGAAAAAGGATGCATTTATTCCAGGATTCTATAAAGGCTGGGTAGCTGAAAACTTTGTTGCTCAAGAGCTGACAGCATCCGGTATGAATAAACTTCACAGCTGGCAGGAAGGCAAGGCGGAAGTTGAATTCGTTATTCATTCAGATGGAATCTCAATTCCAATCGAAGTGAAAGCCGGCAGAAGAACACAGGCCAAGTCTGCCGGTATTTTTGCTGGCAAATACGCTTCTCCCCTTGTAATCAAACTTGGTTTCTGGACTAATTCACTGACAAACAGAAACAAACCCACTCTAAAACTCCCACTGTACGCAGCAGGGCTTCTTGCAGACCGTGGCAGAATAAGACAGACAATAGACAAAACTGTACTGTCCTCTTTCAGCTCCTGACCAGTTGGGAAAACGATATCTGAAATATCTCACCACTGAAAACCAGACAATCAGTTTCTCTTCAGAGCCCGCTTCAGCAATGAAAACACCTTTGCTTTGTTCATAATTACCCGCACAAACCATCAGGAAATCTGATGATACCATGTCATGATCCGGAGATACATGACTATACAGCACGGGACGACAAGCTGCGCCTCAAAACCTTCCCGGGGACATTCAGGAGCAGCCTTCATCCTCCATATTTTCAGAACTGTTGCAGGCGCATTATCTTTCTTGTTGAGTAATAGCTTTCTGTACTTCCTGCAGTACTTACAGCAATTCTGCAGAAGTAGACGCCATTCTGAACTTCATTGCCTCTTTCGTCTGTGCCATCCCAGACAACATGGTTAGACAGATTAATAGTCGCGTCGTCCCATTGTCTAATCAATCTTCCGGTTATGTCATAGACTGCCAGTTCTGCGCTGTTTACTCTGTGTTCTGTGCTGAATCCGATTTCAATATTTCCATTGAATGGATTGGGAGCAGCGAACAAAACAACATCTTGTGCTGCTCCACCGTCCTCAGGTTCCTCGATGCCCAGAATAGAAGAGAGGGATCCCCAGATGCGGGTAGTGTTGTATGGCTCATCTGCCAGTCCGGAAAAACTGACAAAAAGTTGACCAGAAGCACCAGTTCCAAGCTCTGGTAATGTCTGATCCCCTGGCAGAATTATAACCTCAAGGGAATCAGTAACTGCACATGCACTGTTTACCCTGGCGCCGTATATATCCCAGTCCCCGTTTCTGTCATCCTGCCACAGCACAACAAAGTCAGTACCGTCATAACAAACAGCAGGATTTTTCATTGCAATATCGTGATCATGACAAATAACTACTGTATCCAACACTGTACCCTCAGCACTTACCAGTGTACCATGTATATCAGAAGCCCCCCATACACTGTTTGAATCCAGAGCAGATGCACAGAATGCCACAAGGAAGTTCGTTCCATCAGAAGCAACCGAAGGAGATGCATTTGTCATGGGTGTATACCCAAGGTATATGCCTGATGGATCAAGAACAGTACCATCAACAGTAACCCTTGCGCCATAACATTTTATAGCCCAGATAGCTTCCCATACAACAAAATAGATGTTGTTGCCGAAAGCAACAGAGGGATTCTGACAACCATTCGCGATTCCAATTAGAATACCTGATGGATCAAGAACTCCACCTTCGGCAGTCACCCTTGTGCCGTAAATACGGTAATTCATCACTCCATATCTACCATCCTGCCATACACAGAGCCAGTTTTCTCCGTCATTGGCAATGTCAGGAAATATCCGATAACCACTTCCCGTACCAATTGGTAAAGGCGAACTATCCAGAACTACGCCGGAAAACGAAACCCGCTTGCCGTAAATCTGAATATCTCTGTCATCTGACCAGACAACAAGATTACTCGCAGCGCCGGATGCAACTGCCGGCTCCCACTGCCTGCCACTGTCCGGGCAAATTTGTATTGGTGGTGAATCAAGAATTTGACCAGTGTTGTTTACCCTTGCTCCGCATATGTCATAATTGCCGCTCCGCCAGTCCTGCCAGACAGCGAAGTAATTTAAGCCATTATACACAACTGATGAAAAATCCTGATTGTTTACCTTCAGGCTGATGGGAACGGCATCAGGATCGAGAACTGTGCCGTCCTGAGATACTCTGGTACCATAGATACCAAATTCTCCCGTTATGTGATCTTCCCAGCTGACCAACCAGTTTGTACCGTCAAAAGCAATCCCGGGATCACGCTGATACGAAGCCGCATTGCATACTGGAATACCAGCCGGATCCAGAACAGTACCGGCAGTATTCACCCTGGCACCGTAAATATCACATTCAACCACACCGCCATTACGCTCATCCTGCCAGACTACAAGATAACTCGTATCTCCGAACACAACATAAGGATTCTCCTGGTCGCTGCTCGCCGCGCAAATATGAATACCTGAAGGGTCAAGTACGGTTCCGTCAGGGGCTACGCGCGCACCATAGATATCATTGTTTTCCCAGACCACCAGATAATTTGTTCCGTCAAAATCAAGGACGGGTTTTATTCCGCTGGCTGATATCTGTATTGCAACCGGATCCAGTACTACTCCGGAAGTAGTCACACGAGCGCCATAAATCCCTCCATCCGCATGTGACCACACACAGAACCAGTTTTCTCCATCAAACCCCACACAGGGATACTTTGCGTTTCCAGTATTTATCTCTATCGGAGTGGAATCCAGAACCTGCCCGTCGAGAGAAATCCGCTTGGCCACCAGTTTCCAGTTCCCGGAGAGGTATTCACACCATGCAATCATCCATGTGTCATCAGCAAAAGCAGCAAATGGCCAGCGTGTGATGTTGGCTTCTCGAATACGGATACCGGGATCATCCAGTATTTCCCCCGATACAGAAACTCTGGAAAAATATATCTCGTCAGGTTGTTGATTTATATTAGTGTTCCGCTCCCAGGTAACTATGTATTTCCCATCTCCTCCAAAGGCAGCTGTCTGGTAGGTTACACCGGACTCGACAGGATTAGGACTGAGTTTGATACAAGCCGGATCCAGAATTGTCATTGAAGTGGAAACCCTTGTGCCGTCCGGCCCTTTTCCCCACATAACAAGGTAGTTCGTGCCGTCAAACGCAACAGACGGCACTCTGCCTCCACTCGGAGAATAGACTATTGTCGTATCAATAAGGAACGGCTCCTGTGCGTGTGCAAAACCGCTTGTAGCTATGAATATCAGAACCAGACAGCCCAGCATTGTTCTCATTCTGCCCTCCCCCTTTTCAAAAGCACATTACAGAACATTACAGAATATCAGCGGTATGCGCTAACGCATAATGCACACCACTTCAGACAAATCACATATAACACAAAAGAATCTGATTATCACCATACAAGCAGCATCTCCCAAACAGACGGGAATGTGTCCAAAGTTCTGCACCGGTTCACCATATGCAGCTGTACTTCTTCCGTCAACCCTCATTTGCGGGATAGTCGCCTGTAACCATTTTTGCTAAGTTAGCTGTTCCGTGTCATAATAACTGTAACCCTGCACGGTTCCGGATGCTGAATATGCGCTTTGCAATCCTTGACCGGGAGTCTGTCTGCATGTGGTGGAAAACAGTTTCAGTTGCATTGGTCGTTCTGGCGTTCATGTCATCTCAGCGCATCATTACTCAACGTCCGGGCTTTGTCCGGGATATTCAAGTAAAGTCAGAATGAGCGATGTTCGAAGTATAGTGGTCTGGGAAAATTTTCAGTTGAATAAGGCGGTATAGAAACTCAGTTGTTTTGTTCACATGAATCCGTCCTTGTTCAGATGAGCCTCAACTATTCAGGATGGATCAGGTGATACCCGCCACCCATCGAATCCCAGAACAAATCCGAACGGAAAAATTCCGTCACGGGAAACAGCAACAATGCCGGAACCGTAATCCGAGAATTTCTCATGACCTTTGTCATTGAAGAAAATGGAATTGATAACGGCGCATGAATCAGTCGCGCCAGTTATCGCAATCCCATCATAATTGCTATTGTCGAAATTGTCAGCTATTATACAGTTCTTGCGAAAAAAACTGTGCGTTCCCGTAGCGGAGACACACAGTTCTGCTGTAAATCATCCAGGCAAGTACTCCATCGAGCCCTGGTACTCGATAGGAGAATGAAAAGAGAGCATGAGGCTAATACAATTCCCAAGCCTTGATAGATATTAAACTGCATAGTATCCTGTTTTGTTATTAATAGCTTTTCGAGCAACTGCATATACAGCGCCGCAGCAGAATGGAGAATCAAATGCTGGTCTGTACTTTTCTCATTGCGATTGCCCTTTCCACCACCAGTCTTATAATCACTGAACCCGTAGATGGTGAAACCTATGATGGAGACTGGCTTACTGTCAGGGCAATCGTGGAAAATGAAAACTCTCTACCCGATTCTGTCCACTACTCTTTAAACGCTGAATCAGCTGTGCTGATACCCCGCCTGAACACAGACTGGTATACATACATGGCAAATGATCTGCATACAGGCTTTTCCGAATCATCCGCTCCTCACGAAGCCTCATTACTCTGGATGGCACCAGTATGCGGAACATATCATGAATTCTGCTCGCCCGTGATCGTTGATGATATGGTTTACTTCG
>JAUVIS010000155.1 GCA_030592635.1 Candidatus Fermentibacteraceae bacterium
AGTTTTGTATCTTTACCTGATCAAGACAGGCGTTTTTTAGCAATGGAGGCACCTTTGAAAAGCTTCAAGGAAAAGATAAGACAGGGAATACCAGCGGATATACCTCCTATACCACCATCCGCAGAAGGAGTTAACAGGGCTCCAGCGAGACCTGATATTCTCTCTCCTTCCGAGAAAAGACTGGCTCTGAAGAATGCTCTCCGGTACTTTCCAAAGGAATGGCATGAGATACTTGCACCGGAATTTGCTGAAGAACTGAATAAAACCGGGCGCATCTACATGTATCGTTTCCGTCCAACCTATGAAATGATGGCAAGGCCAATTGATGAATACCCTGCGGAAACACCCCAGGCGGCGGCTATAATGCTGATGATCCAGAACAATCTTGACAATGCAGTCGCTCAGCATCCCGAAGAACTGATAACCTACGGCGGCAACGGTACTGTTTTTCAGAACTGGGCCCAATACCTGCTCACAATGAAATACCTCTCGGAAATGACCGAGGAGCAGACACTTGTGCTCTATTCCGGTCATCCTCTGGGCCTCTTCCCCTCCCACGCAGATGCTCCGAGACTTGTAGTAACAAACGGTATGGTTATTCCCAACTACAGTTCACAGGATGATTACTCAAAAATGGCTGCACTGGGAGTTACATCATACGGCCAGATGACCGCGGGCAGCTTCATGTACATCGGTCCTCAGGGCATTGTTCACGGAACCACCATCACCCTTCTCAATGCGGGAAGAAAGTATCTGGGAACGGGAGATGAAGGGCTTACAGGCAAGGTGTATGTCACCAGCGGTCTGGGCGGAATGAGCGGGGCTCAGGCAAAAGCTGCTGTTATTGCGGGTGCCATCTGTGTTATTGCCGAGATTAACCCGAAACCACTTCACACAAGATACGAGCAGGGCTGGTTGCAGGAAATTGAAGACGATCTCGACAAAATAATCCTAAGAATAAAAAAGGCGAAGCATGAAGCAAAGCCTCTCTCCCTCGGATACCTGGGCAACATTGTTGACCTCTGGGAAAAACTGGCAGAGGAAGACATTCATATTGACCTTGGCAGCGACCAGACAAGCCTTCACAACCCGTGGATGGGCGGTTACTACCCGGTTGATCTGACGCTTGAGGAAAGCAACCGCATGATGGTGGAAAACCCGGAGGCTTTCAAAGAAGCTGTAAGAGAATCCCTCAGAAGACAGGTAAAAGCCATCAACACTCTTTCCTCAAAAGGCATGTACTTCTGGGACTACGGCAATGCTTTCCTGCTTGAAGCCTCAAGAGCAGGTGCCGAGGGCATCCTCAAAGAAGACGGTACCTTCTCGTACTCATCCTATGTTGAAGACATTATGGGACCCATCTGCTTCGACTACGGTTTCGGTCCTTTCAGGTGGGTATGCACATCCGGCAACCCGGACGATCTGAAGAAGACTGACAGAATAGCGTCATTTGTGCTTGAAGAGATGGCAAATAAAGCCACTGATGAGAACAGGCAGCAGCTCATGGACAATCTCCGATGGATCAGGCAGGCTGAAGACAACAGAATGGTTGTTGGCTCTCAGGCCAGAATTCTCTATACGGACTGGTCCGGAAGAATCAAACTTGCGCTGGCCTTTAACAGAGCAGTGTCAGACGGTGTAATCTCCGCACCCATCGTTCTGGGCCGCGACCATCACGATGTTTCCGGTACAGACAGCCCGTACAGAGAAACAGCAGACATCCGCGACGGTTCAATGTTCACAGCAGACATGGCTGTGCAGAATGTTATCGGTGACTCCTTCAGAGGTGCCACCTGGGTAAGCCTTCACAACGGCGGAGGAGTAGGCTGGGGTGAAGTAATCAACGGAGGCTTCGGCATGCTCCTTGACGGTTCCCCCGAGACAGACAGACGAGCAAAATCCATGCTTTCCTGGGATGTCGGCAACGGTCTCGCCCGAAGAAGCTGGGCAAGAAACGACGGTGCCATCTGGGCAGTAAAACAGGCAATGGAAATGGAACCGCTCATGAAAGTAACCATCCCTGAAATCGCGGATGATGAAGTTGTAGATCTCTTCGACTGACATGAAGTACAAAGCAGTATTGTTTGATCTGGATGGAACTCTGCTCGATTACAGGTCAGCACAGAGAAAAGCCACAGACAACAGCAAAAAGCTCCTCGATCTGGTAAATTCCCCGGAGGTTCAAAACTACGAATCCCGGGGAATTCCATCACCCGATTCTCCGGAAATGAAACAAGCATTTAACAGCTCCGGAATACAACAAAACCCCACAGAATTTCTGAACAGCTACTTTAAAAAACTTTCTGAACACGGCATTCTCATGGAAGGCGCGAAAGAAATCCTGGAATCACTCCGGAACAAAGTAAAACTCGCGGTAGTCTCAAACGGATCAAGCGATATCCAGAACCCGAGACTGAACAAAGCCGGCATAGCGCACTACTTCCCGAATCGCTTCTTCAGCAGAGACATCGGCATTGCGAAACCGGATCCTGAAATCCTCCGAATTGCCATGAAAAAGCTGGGTGTCACAGAAAACGAAACCCTGTTCATTGGAGACAGCACCACAAGTGATCAACCTGCTGCAAAAGCTGCCGGGATAGATTTCTTTCTGTTCAGGGGTGATTTCAAAAACCCTCAACTGCAGGCAATGCTCAAGTAAACATCCAACGGAATCTATTCCATCCGGCACCCCGTAGCAGATGCTTTTGGAACTTTTGTTAGAAAGAATTCTAATCGTTAACTGTAGTACTCTCTTAGAGGATACTCTCAAAACTCCGTAAGGATCTGTTGGTTGGATGACTAACATTGTTTTTACATATTTGATACCATAAAGTTATTGGAGGCTAGTAATGCATACTACTCATATATCTTTCCTCCACAATTAACTACTTATTAAACACAAGTATACTATATATATTAAAGGTCATATTCGAGGATAATATTGGCATCTGATCGACAAAGTAGTATCTGCTCGAAAAGCTTTTCGTTTTTACTCATGCTTGCAGAATATGAAACACATAAATCTTTGCCAAGACTGATCCAACTTATTTTTTCCGGCACCCCGGAGTGACACTCTTCGAACAATTACGGTACTACAAAATTCTTTCGATTGCTAATAAGAAGAGGCGCACTTCACTCGGGATCAGAGATTACATAGCGTCTTCTTGGGTCTCTTGGACCAGTGCCTACAGGCAAAACAAGCCCTTTCTCAACCAATGACTTCATTCTGTTCCTAACTGTACGACCGGTAACATCCAGAATCGTCGCCAATTCAGAAGTGGATAGCCCATCCGGATTAGCCCTAAGCAACCTGAGAATATGAGAATCAGCTCTATCAAACAACGAACTGCCAGTTGGATTTGTAATAATCGTTACACGAAAGCTTCTCCCGGTTTCAGTAAAATCCGGGGGACGAAGTCCCAATTCACTACAGTCGGCGATCATTCTTTGAATACCACTACCCCACTGTTCAATCAACCCGAGTTCTTTGAAGACCCGTCCTATCACTCTATTGCGCAATACTGACACACCGTTCAGCATATCTTCAATGGTAACACCAAATTGAAGCAGACCGGGATTCTCAATCTCTATTCGATCATCAAATATTGATATTCTTACCGGAGAGCCCATCATGGAATAATCTGCATGCACAACAGCATTAACAGCAGCCTCCCTCAGCGCAATTAACGGAAAATTACTGCGTTTGTCATTTCGAACTTCACCGATATGAATAGATGTCTGCATGTGTTTCCTGAAGAACTCCATTGCGTGGTAGGGAAGATTCGGCAAGTGATCTCTGTACTCGGCAATATCGGTAATAACACTGCGGTCTTTACCTCGAAATCTCCCGCATTGCAGCCAGGCGTCCGGGAATAGCTCATCCCGTACTTTTCCAAAAAGGAGTATACCGCCCACTGTGGGAACAACTTTGTTCATGGCACATGTAACAACTCGAAGAGTAGTAAGATCATCTCTTTTCAGAGTGCGAGTTTCTGCAAAAAGCTCGGAAGCTGCTAGGAAGTCAATTGCTTCCGAGTTGTATTCCGGTACTGGCTCCTCATCAAAACTTCTACCCATCGAATATCGGGTAAGAGCCTGGATAACTTTATCATCTGCTCTCCTGTTTGTTGAACCAACTCTTACAAATGTGCCTGATTCTATTCCGGTGCTGGTAAGGAAGTAGGGTCTGGAAGGGCCAGGGTAAACCACAACCCGAAGTACATTTCTGTCGCGCCAGGAAAGTATATCAATTTCAGGAAGCACTTGAGGAGAAATGCCATCGGAGATGATACTGGCAAGCTTTTCCTCATCATCCTTAGGGCTTGCCAGACCTACTACTGTTTTGTCATCTTCAATTCCAATCAGAAGGGTTCCGCCTGATGTGTTGGAAAATGCTGATATTGTTTTAAGAATGCCCTTTTTCGAGGACAAATCTCTTTTCAGTTCAAAAGTCTTGCTTTCGGTCTGCTTCAAGTATTCGATAAACTTCATACTAGGAATTCTACTAGGAAGCTTCATCCGCAGCAAGGATTCCCAGTAGCTTTTGATTTGTTACCCAAAAACAGATACCTTCCTACAATAGAGGAACCTCTACCGGTTGCAGAAGAAGTTCTACTTGGCACCCCGTAGTGTATGCTTTTGGAACTGATCTCAGAAAATCCACAACAAGGAAGTCTGGACTTCTCTGATACCCAAGTCTTATCTTTCAAATAACAGAGAGGAATGAACATGGATATCAGTTTTC
>JAUVIS010000232.1 GCA_030592635.1 Candidatus Fermentibacteraceae bacterium
AGGCGGTTACTGTTGAGAAATTCGGTCCTCTGGCGTTGATATCAATGGCAACCTGACCCGCGGCCATGTTGCTTATCATCATGGGAACAAACATGGAACTTATTCTTCTCGGGCCTCTGTCAAGGGCAATAGTGTGCTGCTTTTCAAATGTTTCCATGCCCCCCACGCCTGAACCGATGATAACACCCACGCGTTCAGGGTCTATTGTCTCTTCAGACAGGCCGGAATCCTCCCAGGCCTGCTCTGCAGCTGCCATTGCCAGTTGAGTGTATCTGTCATTTCTTCTTGCGTTCTTCGGGCCAAGCAGTTCTACAGGATCAAAATCCTTTACTTCTCCCGCGACCTGGCTGGTAAACAACTCCGGGTCAATTCTGGATAATCTTGTAACACCACTTTTCCCCGCTACGGCGTTCTCCCAGGCCTCTGATGTCGTATTTCCGATAGGGCTGAAAACGCCCAGACCGGCTATTACTACCCGTTTGTCAGACACGGAGTTCCTCCAGGTACTTTAATCCGACAAATCGCCGCACCCCTCCGGCTGCGGCGATTTGCCGGCGAAACATTGTTATTCTTTTCTAGGCCTCAATACCCTTGGTCTTCAGAAATGCGACTACTGATCCAACGGTCTGAAGATTATTACCCTCTTCATCTGAAATCTTGAGATTGAAAGTATCCTCGAGATCCATCATGAGATCGACCATGTCAAGCGAGTCCGCTCCAAGATCATCCTTGAGGTTGGCTGAGTCTGTGACTTCCTCGGGTTTAACATTGAGTCGGCTTACAATAATCTCGGCGATACGATTTTCAAGAGACATAATTTTTCCTTTCTCAGGTGGTAAGACCGCCGTCAACGGGCAGTACAATACCGGTAATATACTTGGCTGAAGGGCTCATGAGAAATGCAACCGCTTCTGCAACTTCAACAGGTAATCCCAGTCTGGCCGCGGGAATCTTCGAAAGATAATCCCCACGGACTTCCTCTGATAACTTCTTTGTCATTTCCGTTTCTATAAATCCTGGAGCTACTACATTAACCCTGATACCCCTGGCCGCAAGTTCTCTGTTCAGAGATTTTGACATACCGATAAGGCCGGCTTTGCTCGCTGCGTAGTTGGTCTGACCGGCGGCACCAGTGAGACCTACCACGGATGAAATACTTACAATGCTGCCTTCTCTTGCTCTGATAAGGGATCTCATAAAAGCCTGTGTAACCTTCCATGTTCCTGACAGATTAACATCAATCACAAGGTTCCACTGATCTTCGCTCATGCGCATCATCAGGGCATCCCGGGTGACCCCCGCGTTGTTCACAATGCCTTTGACTGTCGGAAGATCGTTACCAACCGCGACTGCCACCTCGGCAAGCTGTTCAGAATCGGTGATGTTCACCGTGTAAGGCCTGTAGTTCTCTCCCAGTACGCTGGCAGATTTTTTCAGGTCTTCTTCCAGCATGTCCAGAGCAGCCACAGTCCAGCCGTCACTTATGAGTTTTCTTGCTATTTCAAAACCGATGCCCCGGGCAGCCCCGGTAACAACGGCAGTCGCGTTAAGATTCATCGCTCCACCTCACAACTATTCCGCCCCATGTAAGCCCTGCGCCGAAAGCGGCCAGAACAACAACGAAACCCGGTTTTATAGTTCCATTGTGCAAAGCCTCGTCCATTGCTATGGGTATTGAAGCACTTGATGTATTTCCGTATCTGTCAATGTTGACATAAACATCTTTCCATTCAAGTCTGAGTACTCTGGCTGTTGATTCAATGATCCTGACATTGGCCTGATGTGAAATGAGAAGATTAACATCCTTGTAGGTAAGCCCCTCTTCTTCAAGGGCCTTCAGTGCAGAATCGCGCATGGCTCTTACAGCGCTCTTCATTATCTCGCCGCCAGCCATGTGTACAGTGTTCTTTTTCTGATCTATGGCCTCATGAGTTATCGGCTGTCTGGTTCCGCCGGCAGGCTGATCCAGAAGGTGCCCGAGAGATCCGTCACTGCCCCAGTGGAAACCGCCAAGCTTTCCGCCCGGCCCTTCACTGCCTACGCAAGCCGCTCCAGCTCCATCGCCGAAGAGAACACAGGTGTTCCTGTCTTCCCAGTTGGTTATCGCGGAAAGCTTTTCCGCGCCAATCACAAGAATCCTGTCAAGCATACCGGATGTGATAAACGCCTTTGCCTGAATCAGACCATAAATAAAACCGGTACAACCAG
>JAUVIS010000176.1 GCA_030592635.1 Candidatus Fermentibacteraceae bacterium
ATGACAGATCCCCATGAATCATTCCCTGTTTCATCGCTTTTTACCTTGAGAACAAGTCTTCCGATCTCTTCTGCGTTGTTATCCGCCCAGATGGTGACACCAAGAGAACCGGTCTCTCCGGAACCAAGGGTAGTAATCGAATCTCCGATTGTCACATGCACGCCTTCAGGAAATGCGCCTGTCGGCTGGTCGAGTTCATCGTAGATCAACATGAGATTGTTTACTACAGTTCCCTCACCGGCAGCCACCTGAATACCTATCTCTTGCTCGTAATTCCTTGGAATATTCAGGTTAATCGTTGCCGGAGAAATACTGATCCGGCTGATCACAAACTCCCCCTGAACCGGCTTGTCGAGAAGATCGGGATGAACTGCCCACACCTTGTATGTTCCGGATTCCCCGGATAGGGGTGTGAAGGTGTATGAAAAGCTGCCGTCATCTTCTGTAAACAGACTGTATTTCCTCTCAAATCCATTAACCGAAATCACCAGATCAATGGGAACATTCGGCATAGGTGAACCTGTATCCCTTTCAACAGCCTGTCCGGTGATCAGAATATCCTCGTTCCCGCTTGAGCTTTCAGGCGAAATAGAAATGACCTCTCCATAGTAGCTCGTATCAACCAGCGATATCTGACGGGTTGTGCTTACCCCTGCCATTGATACCTGATCCGGTTTTCCCTGATGATAGTAGATCTGGGAAATCTCAAGTTGAATAGTCACTTCATCCGGGGATGATATTGGAACCGGGATTTCCAGAAATTCTGATGTAAAAACGTTTCCGGCCGGAATACGGGCAACGGTATTGCCGTTTGCAAGCGTTACAATTCCTTCGCCAAGGTTTTGTTTGAATGGGGTGGAAGAAAGCACGTTTCCATCAGGATCTAAGAGATAGAAGGTAATCTCGTTTGATGGAGAAGAGCCCGAACCTGTTGCGGTCACGATCTCAATCTCCTCTTCGCCTGTGTTTTCCAAGGTAAACCGGACGGTTCCGGCGCCGCCCCTGACGAATTCTTCATTCAGGATACCAATTACCAGCATGCCGTCGTTGACTTCAATTTCTGTGGCACGAATGATTTCTACCTTTTCTCCTGTGTTTGGCGTGACCTCAATGGTTGTTGTGAGGAAAGCAATATCCGGAAGGTCAGCATAACCGCCCACTACAACAGGTATAAGGCTCAAGGCTGAAGGCTCAAGGCTAAAGGATTCGGACACATGATCTCGTCCTTCTATGTTCACACTCAGGCTTATATTATCTACTCGACTGATGCCAAGATTCTCTACACGGTATTCAAGGCGGTTCATGATGCCCCGTTTGAGCTGCTCACCATCAAGCAGAGTGGCGCGCACCAGAGGCAGAGTAATGCTTCGCCCCGGACTCTCTTCTCCGTTTTCATCTACCGCAACCACGGTATACCGCCGCTCATCTCCTGTATAGCCTGTGTCTGTATATGAAAGATCAGTAAGAAGTGTCTCATTTACTTTCAGCAACTGATCTTCCGGACCAAGATAGAGGTTATACCCTGCGATACTTCCTCCTGGTTGGGTCCAGGAGACAATTGGTGAGTCATCATCACTCTGGAGTACTTTCAAACTCGGTACCGGAAGAAGCGCAAAATTGAGATAAAAGGAATTGGATAGCGCTGATTCATTGCCCGCGCTGTCCACAGCAGTAACGACGTAACAATGCTCCGTATGAGATGGCTGGGGATCAACTGCTGTGGTTTCAGTGATACCTGTTACCACAGGTTCAAGTCCTTGTACCGAGATGATTTCCGGGAAATCCGCACGATATAGAGAATAGGTGACAGCCTCTGTATAAGAAGGCGCTTCCCACACGGCCTTGATTCCCTGGCCCACCAAATCGAGTATCAAATTTTGCGGAGTACCGGGAGAAACGGAATCAGACACGACTTCAACAGAACTGCTCATCCCGCTTATAGATTCTTGTTCATTTTCCTGGCGGATACTGGCAATGGCATATATATAAAGGCCGTCAAAAGAAGGCTCATCCATGAATTCCAGGACAGTTTCAAGTCGTTCATATGCTGTCAGTTCGACTTCATCCGGAGCTTGCCGGTAAAGTTGATAACCCACTGTTCCTTCCACCTCATTCCAGGAAAGGCTGATCTTGCCGCCCGGCAATGATTGTCCGGTCAAGCCTTGCGGCAACGCAAGCGGAGGCAGATCGCCCTGGTAGACCTGGAAGTGATTGGCACAGAGAATGTCGGCGCTTACATTATCCAGGTCATCTACACCGCTGTAGATAAACTCAAGCGTTTCGACTTCGTTAAGACCTGCGTCGTCCGGCAATTGGAAAGCGGCCTGCCATGTCTGAGCATGTCCGGATTGAGCACTGATTTGGGTCAAGGACTCTATGACAGTTGCGCTTCGACCTTCAGCGGAAAGGAGATACGAAAGGTGCAAAGTTTCGCCCGGCTTCATGACTTCGTTGAAACCGATAGTTGCCGTGATAGAAACAGGGTTTGCTTGATCGTTTTTCACCGGGTCTGCCGGCTGGATGGCAATCTCGATTACGGCAGGACCGTTTGTATCAATTTCTATAGAACCACCGGAATCAATCTCTGTGCCGCGGTTCCCAACCATGTCTCTGCCTGAAAAAACAGCATAGGCAGTCCCCGTAGGCGTGGTATCGGAGATTACAAAAAAGCCTGTGTATTCCAGATCAGCGCTTTTGGTCAGTTCAACCGAAATCGGAACCCCGCTTTCAGGTGTAATGCTCAAAAACGGCGTTGTCTGAAGCGGCTCGCTGACCCTCAACAAAACATCAACCAGACCTGGAGCCGTTCTGCCGGTTGCCTGGTCAAACTCTCCTGTCGGCGTGTACTGGATAGAGACAGCTTTCGGCAATGTGCTGTCAGACTGAGCAAAGGCTTCATCTGACAATTCACTTTGATTGTCTGCCGTATCCACTGTGGAGACCCTATAATACCAGGTTCCGTCCTCGGGCGTCAGATCATCAAAGGATGTCCCGGTTATGAGGTTTGAGTTGATCTGCGTCGCCTCTTCGCGGGAATTAAAACTCGTGGCCGCTCGGTAGAGGTGATACCCTTTTGCAGAAGCTTCCAGGGGCCTTTGCCATGCAAGTCGTATGAGACCGCTTGCTTTTGCCCCTGCGGAGAAATGAGTCGGGCTTTGCGGAATGTTGGTATCCAGCGTAACCAGCACTTCCACGCTTTGCGGTCCTGTTCCTGCGCGGTTGCGGGCCGCTGCCTGAATTCGGTTTTCTCCCTCGGTAAGTGTAAACGGAATGCTGAAATTTCCATTTACATCAACTGGGGTTGGAGCGTCTGCCTCTGTGCCGTTATTGTAGAGTATGATTTCCGTATCTTTCTCCCCAAATCCGGATACGGTAATCATTGAATTGTTTGTGACCGTTCCATTAGAAGGAGTTGAGATAATGGGCGCTACTGGAGGATCAAGAGCAACAACCAGATTGTAAGTGAGACTCGTGCTGTTTCCCAGTGTATCGTAAGCAGTGATGGTCAGGGTGTGGGACCCATCTTCCAGAGACGCGATGTTTAAAAAGCAGGAGTAATGATTGGATCCATTGCTATCCGTGTGATACAAAACCCCGTCTATGTAAAATTCCACACGGCTTAAGCTTGCAGGATCAGTAACGTTCAAAGTGAATGTTCCTGAACTGTTCAGCACACTGCCGTTTGAAAAAACGGCGTCATCCAGTTTAACATCATATATCTCAGGGCCTTCAGTATCCGGCACCGGAGTTGCGGACACAGCGCTGACCCCTTTTGTTTCTCCTTCGGAGAGATTAACACTCGTTACAGCAAAGTAGTACATCTTGTTGTTTGTCAGCCCTGCAATTTTTGCCGAGGTTCCTGTAGCTGTATGTCTTGGGGCCATTCCCTGAACAGTGGAAAAATCCGTCTCGTTTACATAAACGGAATGATGCTTCACAAGCTGAGATGGCGCGACACCGTCC
>JAUVIS010000217.1 GCA_030592635.1 Candidatus Fermentibacteraceae bacterium
ATTTTTCCAATCGAGACCCGCCTGTTACGGGGCTTTCCCTCCTTATTTCTAAAAGAAACAGACTCATAGAGGTAGGTATGGTTGCCAACTTTTTGTCTAACTATTGATGCCATTATTTTCTCCCGTCTGTAGGTTAATACTATTATACCTACTTCCACAAAGAAAAGCAAGGCCGTATCTTAATGACATTACCGCAATTCAGGAATTGGGAATTGATTGAAAGGGGTTAGATGCTTGTAGGTACAGGGGTCAGCGGGAGTTTAGGATTCAACTGCTGCCATTGCTCTTGAAAACAAAGCTGTTGTTATTACTGAGAAACAGCGGGGCAAGGGGACTGCTGTACGGAAGGCCTTCCGGCAAATAGAAGCGGACATTTACATTCTTGTCGATGGAGATGACACATATCCCGCAGAACAGGCGAATTCCCTGCTCGCCCCGATTCTTAATGATACAGCAGATATCGTTGTGGGTTCGAGACTCAGCAAAGCGGCAGATAGTACATTCCGTATTCAGAACAGACTTGGCAATATGTTTTTCAAGCAGACCATCAATACTCTTTTCAAGGCGGATCTTACAGATATACTATCCGGATACAGAGTTATGACTCGGGATTTTGTAAAGAGGATGCAGATACTTTCAAAAGGATTTGAGATTGAAACTGAGCTGACAATAATGGCACTGAACAGAGGATTCAGGATCGTTGAGATTCCGGTCAACCTGAGGTCAAGACCTTCCGGCAGCAACTCCAAAATCAGCATTGTCAGAGATGGTTTTAAGATTCTCCGTGAGATGCTCTCTCTGTTCTGCTACTACAAACCGCTTACCTTTTTTGGCGGACTGGGTCTGGTTGAGATAGTGATATCTTTCCTGTTCTGGTTTCTAAATGCAACAGGCAGTGGACCTGATGCCTTTGCTTCAACATTTTCCATAGGGCTTGCCCTGGCGGGACTGCTTTCAATTTCCGTTGGCGGAATACTGCATGTTACCACAAGACGCTTTCAGGAACTTGATCAGAGATTGGATTTATTAAATGACGAAATTACCGGAGCTGGTTAACACATCAAAAAATAGAAATATTATCTCAATTCTCCTGTTTCTGATACCGTTTTCCGTATATATCTTTGGTTTCAGGTATATGGGATCCGGGGACACCGTTGCATCGGAACTTCTTGCGGTGACTCTCATTCGAGAAGGCAATTTCGATTTCAACGAATTTTTCACAGAAGGAGAAGAAATGTCTTACTCCTTCACCTTCTCCGGGGATAGAATAGTTAATCTCTACTCAGTTCCTACCGGGATGATGAATGTTCCAGTATTTTTTGCGGCAGACCTGATGGGTATAGATATAGAGAAAGAACTGTTGCCACTGAACAAAGTGTCCATGTCTCTTCTTGCCGCGCTCTCAACCGTACTGATGTTCCACATTCTGCTCAAGAGAAGGTTTTCGATTGATCTGTCGGCGCTTATGGCGGTGGTGTTTGCGTCAGGCACACTTGTGTGGAGCGTAACAGCCCGGGGAACATGGCAGCACGGCCCATCCATACTCTTCCTCTGTGCGGGGATGCTTTTGTTCTTCAGTGAAAATCGAAAGGCTTTCGCGTGGGCGGGGTTCTTTTTCGCTCTGATGTGCGTGAACAGACCTGTTAACGGTCTGATAGTTCTTCCCGTTTATGCCTTCACTCTTTTCCACAGAAGAAAGGATTTCCTTCCTCTGGTATTGACAAGTCTGATCCCCCTCGCGTTTCTGGCGTGGTACTCTCTCGAGTACTGGGGTTCTCTGCTTTCTCTGGGACAGGGACAGGGCGGGAAGTTTACTGCAGATCCCTGGCTGGGCATTCCCGGCCTTCTTCTTTCGCCCGCAAGAGGGCTTCTGGTTTTCTCTCCGGTTTTCATCTTCTCCATTTTGTACATGGTGAAGGATGTTTTTTCAAAAGGAGGGAACATTCTTTACAGGTATCTTTCTGCCGGATTTTTCCTTACTCTGATTATCTATACGGTCTGGGAAAGATGGTACGGCGGTTACTGCTTCGGGTACAGATATCTTTCAGAATACATTCCCATTATGGTTCTCTTCCTTGCGGAGGGATGGAGCAGGTATGTGAAGCCGAAGGTCTGGACTCGTGTTCTGTTCGGAATACTGTTTCTTCTGTCGGTCTATTTCAACTTTCTGGGCGCCTTTTTCTATCCCTCCGGTTTCAATAGTACGCCCAATAACATTGACTATAATGCCGGGAGACTGTGGACGATTGAGGATACAGAACTTCTCAGGCTGAATAGCATGTTTATCGAGAAACTTTCAAACATATTTTAAGGGGCGGGATTAACTCCCGCCCCGTTCAAGCTACTCTATTTCTTCGGGGAATTTACCCTTTCCTTTTGCTCTGGCCAGAATGAGGCTGACAACTGGAAGAAGAATGAGTATCAGCCACCCGAAGAGAAATTCCTGACTGCGGAGCCCGAAGGAACCGTAGGGTTCTGTTCTGGATCGTATTTCAATAAAGAGCATCCAGATTATTCCCATCGGGATCAGCCATTTGATACATATATTCCACCAGCGACCAAGGCGGAAATTTGAGTTTTCGGAGATATACTCTCTCTGTTTCTCAGCACCGATAACCCAGCCTATCATGATTGTCTCAACGAGAACCACAATAGTGAGTCCATAGCTGTTCATGAAGTGATCAGCTATATCGAGAATGTACAGACCAGCCCCTGTGAGCATTGGCAGACCGAGAAGAAAG
>JAUVIS010000056.1 GCA_030592635.1 Candidatus Fermentibacteraceae bacterium
GGACTTCTGTAGTGGCTTCTGAGAATGTAGAGCCTGACAACCATTGGATCCCACTGTTCAAACAGGTCTCTGAGAAATGTAAAGTTACCCAGGCTCTTCCCCATTTTCCTGCCGTCTACAGTTACCATGTTGTTGTGCATCCAGTACCTGACGAATTCCCGGCCTGTGGCTCCTGTTGACTGGGCAATTTCGCACTCGTGGTGCGGAAAGACATTATCAAGACCGCCGCCGTGAATATCTATTGTTTCCCCAAGATAGCGCATGGCCATAGCCGAGCATTCCAGATGCCAGCCGGGGTAGCCCCAGCCCCACGGGCTGTTCCACCTGAGGAGGTGATCCTTTCCCGCTTCCTTCCAGAGCGCGAAGTCTCTGGGGTTTCGCTTGTCATCCGCGGAGCAGACACGGGTACCGCTCTTCTGATCATCACCGGTTCTGCCGCTGAGCCTGCCGTAATCAGGAAAAGAAGAAACATCGAAGTAAACATTGCCGCCGGCCTGATAAGCATGCCCCTTCTCAAAGAGAATCTTAATAAGCTCTACCTGCTCGGGAATGTGTCCGCTGGCCCGGGGGGCGATATCGGGTCTGAGGTTGCCCAGAAGATCCATGTCACGGAAATAGCTTGCAGTGTACTTCTCTGCTATTTCCATTGGTTCAAGCTTCTCCAGTCTTGCCTGTTTCTGAAGCTTGTCCTCTCCGAAATCGGCGTCATCTGTAAGATGACCCACATCTGTAATGTTCTGCACATATCTTACTTTGTAATCAAGATACCTGAGGTATCTTAGAAGGACATCAAAACTCACATAGCTCTTAGCGTGTCCAAGATGGCTGTGTCCGTAGACTGTGGGTCCGCAGACATATACACCCACAAAAGGGGGATCAAGGGGTGTAAACTCCTGTTTCTGCCTGATCATTGTATTGTAAAGGGAAAGCATTTTTTCGCTATCTCTCTTTCCAGTAATCCGTGTGCATGGCCTCTCTGACCAGAGCCATGGTTTCCGCCCCTGCTTTAACGGCCCTTGCGGTACCGTCAATCAGGATGTCTTCTATTACACCGGGTTTGTCGTACTCGGCCCTTCTCTCCCTGATAGGGGCAAGAATCTCCTCCAGCTTTCTGATCAGGTTTTTCTTACAGGCAACACATCCAATAGTTCCTTTTTTGCACGAGTCTTCGATCTCCGGAACTTCGGCGGCATTGAAAGCCTTGTGATACGCGAATATGGTGCAGATATCCGGATGCCCGGGATCTGTCTTGTGAATCCTCGCCGGATCGGTGACAGCGCTCATCACCTTTTTCTTTATTGTCCCCGGATCATCCTTCAGATAGATGGCATTCCCCAGAGATTTACTCATTTTGGTATTTCCATCCAGCCCGATAAGTCTTGAAATCTCGCTGACCCCGGCCTTCGGCTCCGGGAAAACCTCACCGTAAAGCTCGTTGAATCTTCTTGCTACAAATCTCGTGACCTCAATGTGAGGAAGCTGATCTTCTCCCACTGGAACAAGATCCGCCCGGCAGAAAAGAATATCAGCTGCCTGACTCACCGGATAACCGAGAAATCCATAGGTCATATCAGTAAAACCGTACTGTCTGGCTTCAGTCTTAATGGTCGGGTTGTGCCTGAGGCGGCTCACTGTGGTATACAGGCCGAAGAGAACTGTCAGTTCAGCTATCTGAGGAACCATACTCTGAATGAATATGCTGGTTTTTTCCGGGTCAAGACCTGCCGCGATGTTGTCCAGCGCCACTTCACGAACATTGGTTCTGATAAGTTCAGGAGTTTCCCAGTGAGTGGTGAGAGCCTGTATGTCGGCAATGATAATAAATGTTTCGTACTGATTCTGAAGTTCTACCCTGTTCCTCAGTGAGCCAGCGAAATGCCCCAGATGAAGGGGCCCGGTGGGTCTGTCACCGGTAAGAATTCTCTCCATTTTTCCTCTTTCAATCTTTACAGGTTAATCCTTACAGGTAAATCTGAATCCCTGAAATCCCTCAGATCTATCTCGCCGGTATGTGTATCGATGAGATCAATAATAGTATCCACAGTTGGCTTAACTGCCGGACATACCTTTGAATAGCCTTCAAGATAACGCAGAGTATACGGAATGTGCTTCAGATATCTGTCTTTCCCGAGAACTCTGTATTGATAAGCAAATGTTCCGAGAGCTTTCATGTTCCTCTGTAAAGCACTGAAAACAAACTCAAACATATTGGCTCCGGGAACTCCAAGAATAAATGATGACGCAAGCCCTTTCCAGCCGTTACCGCAATCTCTGTAACTGTCCCTCAGCAAGCTGGCAAGGTCATAACAGGGAGGTCCCTGGCGTGCGTCCTGCCAGTCAATGATGTGTACTTTTCCTTTGTGAATCAGAAGATTCGCGGAGTGAAAATCTCTGTGGGTAAACACAGTTTTCCCCGATCCCATTGCCCTTTCAGACAGTTCCCTGAAATGACTTTGAAGCTCAAGCAGTTCCTTCAACGGTATCCGTAGAAGCCTGAAGAAAAGATGTTCAAGAGTATGCTCAAGCTCTGCCATGAAAAAACTGGGAGCAAAGTATCTTCTGCCCGAGATAGTATCACTGGCAAGTTCAGAAGTAACCTCACGCTGAAGTCGTCTGAGAAGGCTGAGTGATTCACTCAAATACGCGCTGTAACTTTCCTGCTCCTCCACATCGCAGAGGCGGGTGTTTCCCAGGTCTTCCTGAATTACATAACCCAGTTTTTTATCGCTGAGGATAATCTGAGGTACTGGAAAATCCGTCCTCTTCAGAAGGCCGTGTATGTCAAGCCATGGCCATAAAGGAGTATGAGAACTGTCCATCACAACAAAAGAATTACCGCCGTTTTTCATCCTGTAGAATTCCCTGTCGGAGGCATCCCCCGCAATAGGAGTAATGCTGCTGGCTGTACCGTACCTCTCTCCTACCCAGCGCGCAAGATTCTCCATCCGCTCAGTCAATCTTCAGCTCCTTTTCGCGAAAACCACGGCAACACACCACCAACCAGCGACGCTCCGGGTAAAAGAGTCGATCCTTCGAGCATAACAGAATCCCGGATCAGAGCACCACGATTGATTATACACGAACTGCCAATCCAATAGAAGCCCCCGGGGGTAACTTCATTATGAATCCGGGCAGAAGGATGAATATAACTTCCCTGAGAAAGAAGGTGGTTTCGGAAGAGATGAACTTCACCCATATCAAGCCATAGCGTATCTGTAAAATACTCTCTCAGTACAATGCCCCCGGCCTCCGCCGCACTCCTCAGCTTTGTAAAAAAGCCGGTTCCCAGCTGTTCTCCCGTGGCAAGAGCCGCCACTTCCGGAGATATTATGCTGACTCCCAGGTAGTGTCTGGGTATTCCGTTTACATGCAGACATCCATAGTGACCGTAATCAGGCAAATTCCCTGTGAGAACCGTCCACTTTGATCGGGACTCAAGATGGTATTCAACCATCTCCCGCACCGGCACATCAAGAACCATGTCAGTATTGGAGACAATCCAGTCGCCATTGAACATCTCACTGTTCGCCGCGAGAGTTCCCGGAGTTCCCAGCGGTCGTTCCTCGAAAAGCAGCTTTTTCCCTCCACCCCAGTGCAGAGAAGCTTCCTGCATGACAAGCTCCGGACACCTTGACGCGTTGAAGGCCATGCACTCCGGATCAAGAACTGTGAACTGCCTTACAAGATTGCCGAGAAGGGTTGTACTCCGCCACGGCAGAAGAGCCTTCGGACGACAGAAAGAAAGGGGTTCCGCTCTGGTGCCGAAACCGGCAGTAAGGAACAGAACCCCTTGAATGCGCTTGACTGACAGTTTATCCGTAGATCTCTTTCCTGTTGCAATCGCAAACCTTGATTCTTCTGCGCTGAGGACGCCATGTGTTCTTCAGCCCTGTGCGGGCCGCAATGTAAACGATGGGACTCTTTTCCTTGCCGCAAACCGGACATGTCTCTTTGTGAGATGTACGACTTTCATGAGCAAGTTTCGCCGCAAATGTTCTTTCTTTCTTAGCCATTATCTATCCTTTCGCGCCATGGCCGGTATCTGCCCGGCCAGCTCCATGACCCTGTCAAGGAGCGCCCTTTCTGTAAGCCCGCCAAGGGCGGCTTCAATAATCAGTAAAATTCCTCTCCGAACTTGTGAGTAAGACTCACGGCCCGGCGAGGCCCACCACAGAGGGCAGGAGTATAACATCTTATCCACCGAATCCGCAACCCCTTCGGGGCTGGATTTCCTGCACTCCGTCAGAACAAAGTTCAGAAGCTCCCAGTATGTTTCATGGTCTCTGTTGGTGGAATTGTTCCAGAGTGGAAAGGGTTCGCCGGCATCAATATCTCCCGCTGTTGTTGACCAGCTGCCGGAGGGAATGGTACACTCTCTTAAAGGAAATTCATTCAGAATCCTGTCCAGTGAGGATATTCTGACTTTCTCCTCCAACGCGATCTGTTCAAAGAATGGTCTCAGAAAAGAGTCAATAGCCCCATCTCTGTGGTGTCCGTAGGTCTCTCCATCCATGGCCAGAATAACATAAGAGTCTTCATCTCCCGACCACGAATGAAGATCCCGGATCATCCTGTCCACCATTTCGGTACCACTGCCTCCGTGAAAGGATATCAGATTGGACCAGAAGTTGCTTCTGAGAAAAATACCTGTTCCATCCACAGATGGAATCCAGCAGGCAGGAACCTCCGAATGAGAATAAACCCAGGGTACATCGTCAGTAATCGTCCATTTGAAACCCATGGAAGCAAGCAGTTTCACTGTATCCATGTTCAGGGCCATCTCCGGTGGAAATACACCTTCAGGAGTATAGACTTTCCCGATCAGTTCCCGGTTTCCCCTGCGGTTCAATTCAATCTGTCTTTCAGCTTCCTCGGGGGGTATAAGCGGCAGAATCGGATGGTAGGCACCGCTGGCAGTGAAAGTGCAGCCGGACAGTTTTGAAGCAATCTTCAATGTCTCGGGAGCATACTTTGCCAGCTGCTCGGTAAGGGAGTAGTTGATGTTCACAGTTACTTCCACATTGATCTCTGTCAGCAACTGGAAAAGGGGTCTGTAGCACTCGCTGTCTATCCTTTTCACAATTTCAGGATCCTGCGACGGAGGCTGATAGAAATGAAGTAAGAATCCAATGTGCTTCATTGCTGATTAATCCATTTCCCTTTTAGTGTTATGCGCTGTCCCACTGACAGATCGTGCTTCTCTGCCGCTGAACTGCCATTCAGGGCCAGTTCGAAAAAACCCTGACTTCCGCGCAGATACAGGAGAGAGTCAGCTGCGGGTGCCTGATGGTATGAATTCACAGGAAACACAGCAGTGTCCCCGGCGTCTGTTGAAATGGATACTGATGAAAACTTCATAAATTCGTCTGCTTCCATGCCCAGTATACAGTTGCCGAAATGATCCACATGAACAACAACTGCCGATACAGAATCACTCCGGGAAGCGGGCATCCAATCCTCCAGTATGACAGGGTTCTCGAGAGGCTCAAGATATGATGTCCAGCCGGGATCAACCGCCAGTCTGGCAGCGCACCCGGCAAAAACATCTCTCCCGTGAAATGTCGGGGCTGAATCAGATTCGGGAGCCGGTAACTTCCATGTTTTAATCGGGCCTGAAAGCATGGTTATCAATCCGTTATCCGGTGCTGTGATAAACCTTCCCCGCCAGAAAGCAGCCAGACCCGAACGATTACTTCCAACACCGGGATCTACAACTGCGAGAGTCACTGAACCTTCCGGCAGATGAGGAAGCGATGACCTGAGATGATAGGCACCCTGAAGAATATTTCCAGCTTCCACCATGTGTGTAAGATCAATCACAGGAGTATCATATCCTGAGAAAGAAAGGATCTCAGCCTTCATCTGGGCGACATACGTATCGGAATATCCAAAGTCCGAAAGGATAAATACAGGTATTTTCATGATTCTCCCCCCCTCAGCGGTGCTTGATCACCACAAGTGTTCTGTCATCTGCCTGTGCCAGGCCCTGTCCGTGGTTGTTCATTGCCTTAAGAACACGAGCGACAATCTGCTCGGCATTAAGATCCCTGCACTCCAGAACAGTTTCTGTGAGTCCCGTAACATCAAACTCAACATCGTTACTGTCCATGGTTTCTGTTATTCCATCAGTGTAGAGAACAAGCACATCACCCGGATGTATCTGCACAGTTCCATGGCTGTAGTCAACATCCTTTGCCACACCCATAAGCAAACCGCCTTCTTCAAGGAACCTGACTTCCCCTGTCCGTGACACAAGAAGCGGTGGATTGTGACCGGCGTTACAGTAGGTGAGAATACCATTGTTCGTATTGAGAACACTGTAGAAAAGACCCACAAGGCCTGTAACTTCCCCTTCTACAGTAAGCTCCGAGTTTACCCTTTTCATGATCTGACTGATATCAAACAGACTTCTTACGCTTGCTCCGAGAGTACCCTTCATTCCCGCCATTGTCAGCGCGGCTGGAATACCTTTCCCGGCGACATCGGCAACGGCCATACCCAGATTCCCATCGGGAAGGCTGAAAAAATCATAATAGTCTCCCCCGACCTCTTTTGCCGGATTGTAGTAAACCGCAATGGTGTAATTCTCGTATCTGGGAGCCTCCGCCGGCAGCAGACCCATCTGAATTCTTCTGGCGGTATTCAACTCTTCTGCCAGAGAGTCTCCGCCGGTAAGCCTTCCCAGATACAGATCCGGCAGTTTTTCTCTGAGTTCCCGGGAGGTGGTTATGGATGGATGACTTGTGACCAGGCGGGCAACAGCGTTTCTTACATCCTCTGACCTGTCACTGAGAAGTTCTGTAATTTTTTCCACGAGACCGGGAATGCTGCCAAGGTTCGTGAGTTTTTCAATCGATCCGATTGTCTGAAGTCTTACGGAAGCATCGTAATCTCCAAGAGCTCTCATGTAAAACTGAGCCCTGTCTTCAGCTTTCAGGAATGGAGAATTGCTGATACCGCGAAGTATTGCGATTCTCACATAAGGATCATTGTCTGCCACAAGGATTTGAATCTGCTCTGCAACCTCTCCCGGTCGGGAAAACTCTGCAATAACTTCACCGGCAGCGGCTCTTACCGATCTTTCTTTGTCCCCGGCAAGGTGATTCAAAAGACGAGTATTCCACGCAGTCATGAACCCCAGCCGTCGAATACTCAAAGCAACAGCCTTTCTGACTGACGGATCAACATCCCGGGATAACCGCGTAAGTATTTCATCAGCATTCTCTGGAATAGACTGCCTGTTCCACAAGACGAACCATGGCAGCCGCGACCGTTCTTCCACAGAGCCGTTTTCGAGAAGCCCTTTAATTACATCAACCGCAATTCCGGCAACATCGTTCCTGCCGCCGGCAAGAAGCTGTGAAAGCGCCTCTCTGGCTCCATACCTTTCCGAAGCGAGGGTTATGCGAATAAGTTCAGTCTGTTCAGCTTCTTCAAGTATCCTGACATAAGGAAGAACCATTTTGGCCATCTCATTGCTCTGAGGCATGTTTTCCGAGATAAGCTTCCAGAGGACAGTTTTCTCCCCGGTGGTAAGATCCTCGTAGTTTATCAGCATACACTGAGCAACGGTTCTGATGTCATTCTCTGAAATATCGGAAAACAAGGTATCTCTGATAGTACTGCTGAAGAATCTTATTCTCGCGCCGATGTTAAATGCCACAAGCCCCCGGCCTCCGTCTGGAAGACGCTGCATGAGAAGCCACAGCAGATCACATGATTCCTCCTCAAACTCTCCGGGCGACCTGTTCATCAGACCCTCAACAAGAGCCATAAGTTCTCCGGTCTCTCCTCTGTTCAGGGCGGAATTCACAATTTTCATTTCCCTTTTGTCAAGATCAGGAAACTTTCTGCCCAGATAAAAAAGTATTACCCGCAACACCCGCGAAGACGAATCTTCAAGGAGCCTTTTTACAAAATCACCGGGATCTCCGGAAACTCCCCACATGTCTATGCTGAGAAGAAGATTTGCCCTCACCTCTTCATCAGGATCATTCAATGCCGTTTCGACCAGATCCCTGAAGTAGTGATCTTTCCTCAGCCACTGATTTCCCAGAGACCGTGCCAGAGTTCTTCTTGTAAAGCTGGAACCTGACTCAAGAATGTGACGGCAGAGCCCCTCAGCAGCCCTGTCAAAGGCCTCTTTGTCCGCAAGCAGCATGGCAAAGAAATCGGTCAGCCCCTCAACCTGAGTTTCCCGGGAAGCGGTAAACAGCAGCCTGGACTTCTCCGAGGATGAAAGATGCCTGTACATATGCGCGATGTTGTAGCCGGCTCTTCTCTGCTCGGGACTGCTGCCGTTTAAAAGCGTCTCCATTACAACACGAACAAGGGGACTTCCCGCTCCGGAAAGTTCTGTCATGCCTTTGTCGACCGCGTCAAGAATAAGAGTGTCACCACTGCAGAGATGCATCTCGCCGTTAATCATCAGTCGCCTGAAAGGTAGAATGCCCTTACAAGCCATGGTGTCAGAGTACATATCATCAAGAGTCCCTGAGGATGGAAAGCTTTCCCGGAGGAGGAAGTAAAGTCTTGACCAGACCTCCCTGAGAGAACTCTTGAAAATCGCTTCAGAGACCATGGGTTCAAAAAGTGACAGAAGAACCAGTTCTGCTTTGGCCAGAAGATCAAGATTCCCGAAAGTCTCAAGAGCTTTTTCCCCCTGATCCACTCTCCACTGCCTGTTCTTCTCCGGAGATGGAAGCTCAACATGAGCATCGCCGAACAGAGAAAACAGACCGGAAATCCTGGGATCGGACGAAGTGAGAACAACCCTCCTCCTGGAATCAGTTGCCCTTAAAATAATGGTAAACACCGCATGAAAAAGATGAAGGGGGTGGATCATTGTCATTCTTCGAATGGAGTCAATATCAAAGAGAAGGGCACAGTCTTCAGGCCCCCGCAATTTCATTTCAATAAGATCGGAATTTATGTCGTTGTCCACAAGCTCAATGGGAACAAGTCCTTCATCTGCAGCCTCCATCAGCAGAAGACGGGCAAGCGTGGTCTTTCCCGCGCCGGGAGATCCGGAAAGACAGACAAAACCTCTGCTCCTGAGAATTCCGGAAGCGGTAATAAGACTGTCGCTGTCAACGGATTCGCCGGCTACGCCATTCCAGGAGTGGATAAGATCCTCTCCGGATGGGTATGATGTCATGCTTTTCCTGATGCTGGAGACCCAGTCCTGAACTGAGGTGTGTATGGTGGAAACAAGGTGCCCCTGATCTCTGAAGATCCAGCAGCGCTTCCATTCTTCCAGCTTTGAGAAAAGGGGTTCGGAGAATAAAGGTTCTCCGTTCACAAGCGCGCCAACGGGTATTCCCGCTCTGAAAAGAGAGAAAAACTTTGACCGGGCGAGAGCGGACGGGTTCGTGCCGATGAGCAGCAATGCCGCATCCGGTTTAGAAATCGGGGATTCATCCACCAGTTTCATTCCGTCAGCCCAGTCGGGCACACGCAATTTTCCCGCTTCGGAAACCAGAACAGAACCTTCACCCGCAGGAAGAACATGAGTATCCGTCCAGACAAGTAGTTCAAAACTGTGGGCCATCAATACTCCGTCAGCTGAGCGGCCAGATCAGAGTGGCTCTGGTTTTTCCTTCCGGATTCAACCCGTAATCCAGCCAGCGAGCAAGATTCCGTGCAATAAGAACACCTCTGCCGCGACTGCTTATCAGTGCTTCGCCCTCGCCGGGGTCATGCCCCAGGTCGGCATCGGGCTGCCAGTTGCCGCAATCGTCCACCTGGAACTGCAATCGGCCGGGGTAAACATCAATGTAGATTGTCACATGCTTTTTTGGATCGCCGCCATTACCGTGCTCGATTGCGTTTTTCACCACTTCCATAACGGCTATGGACAGACCTGTGACATCTTCTTCGCTTACGCCTGCGGTAAGACCGACTTTTTCCACAAAGGTCTGTACAGTCTCCACAATAATGTCATCGCTTGGAATCTTGAGAACTATTCCCTTGAGCAAAACTATTCCTTAAGGCTGTCGAGCGCTTCACTTTCGTCAGTGAAAGTCTCGAATATAGTTATAAGCTTAGTTATAATAAAAAGCTCATGAATCTTCCGGGTGGCATTAAGAATCGCCATTCGTCCGCCTTCCCTTGCCAGAGAAGTATGTCCGCTGACGAGAACTCCAAGGCCTGAACTGTCCATCCAGGACACATGCCCGAGATCGAGAAGAACATTCCCCGTGGCGTCGCTGACAGCTTTCTGAAAAACAGATTTAAGATCCATCAGATCCGGTCCGCTTATTACCTTGCCGCTTAGACGTATTACCATTACTCCGTCTTTGATTTCTTCCTTAATTTTCACTTTTTCCTCCTGTAAGAGATGTGCGAACCATTCAGGTACTCATCAAGAATAAATAATCAGTAAACCAATGTCACGAGCATAACACAAAATCCAACCAGTCAAGTAATCCCTTTTCCTCAAGATAACCCTGAATGGCACTCGTTGCCCCCGGTTTTCTGGAGGCGACTATCAGGGGCAGTCCGGCGATGCTGTGCCACTGAGAGGTACTTATAACCGGTCTGCCTCTCAGCTCCCTTCCCTTCTGAACAGAATCAGGTGAAACAAATGCTTCTATATGAAAACCCTGCCTCTGAATGTGTTTACCCAGCCTGCGGGCTGTCTGGCCGGTACCTGCCACAAAAACTCTCTTGTCGACAAGACATGGCACATACCCCAGGTACAACGCCTTTGTCTTATAAAACGATGTAAGAGAGTACATTGAGCTGGTTCTGCTGAACCTGTCTACCCTCTCTCTCCAGGCAAGAAGAGTTCCTGGTACCCTGACAAATGTAAAACCCAGGCTCCAGAGCCTGAGCCACAATTCATAGTCCTCGGGAAGACCCAGATTGCGATAGCCCCCGGCATCAAGAACAGCTGCCCTGCTGTAAAATGCGGTTGGATGCGGAATGGGACTCTCAATAAACAGGCTGTGCTCTATTTCCTCCGGGGATTCAAGGCGATTGATCCACTCCTCATACCGTCTGTAACCGGAAGTAACCTCCGAATGGGGAAAACTTCTTACCCGGCAGGAAACGACAGTTCTCTCTCCGCTGTTCTCCGCGGTCATCAATTGCAGCGCGAGTCTGTCCGGATGACAGATATCATCACTGTCAAACCTTGCTATCCATTTACCCTGAGCGGCAGAAAGGCCTTCGTTAAGAGAGGGAACCAGCCCCCTGCCCCCCTCAAAGAGTTTGAACCGGGTATCACGCCTGCAGAAATCAAGAGCAGTCGCTCTTGAATTGTCAGAAGATCCGTCATCAACCATTATCACTTCGAAATCTTCCAGTGTCTGCGAGACAAGAGACTCCAGGGCGGCAGAAATGAATCTGTCCGTATCTTTGAAAGGCATCAGAACGGAAATTGCCGGCGAATTCAACTATCTCATGCTCTCATAAGCGAAACGAAGTTCTCCGGGAGTACCGACAGGCCGATTGCAGGCGCCACCAACGCAAAGCTGTGCGTAAGGCCATCCTGATCCGGGGAGATAGACCTCCGCCATTGCGGCGGAGTCCTCCGGCACGGTCGGATCAAGCAAATCGAAACCATCAGATCCGGCAATTGCAACTGCCTCAGTGACAAGAGCGGCTACAGCCTCGTCATCAGCGGAACCGACTATGTAAATATGCACCTCTGCCTCCTCCTCAACGAGCGCAACAGCACCACCGGAGGCACCATCCACAGCGGAAGCGAACCATTCAGAACTCCGGGCACCAATTGCCCTTGCAGTTTCTTCTCCCTGCCCGTTGAGAATCACAGTAAAAGGAAGCGCGTCCGTCAGCTCATAGCGATCAGAAACCAGACGAGCTTCTTCTGAAGAAAGCCACACCACAGTAATTCCCACGGGGTTGTTCTCGCGAAAGATCTCCACTGTTGAAAGCTCCGGATCGCCCAGATCCACGGCGATAAACACAGCATCTTCCCCTAATTCCAAAGAAAGTTCTTCAAGGAGAGGCAGCTCACGCACGCAGGGACCGCACCATGTGGCCCAGAAGTTGATCAATACAGGCTTCCCCGCAGATGCAGCAAGAATACTGTCTAATGACGCAATCCCTGTCACCAGAATACCATTTACAGAAGAGCCCGAAGGCACATGATGCGTGAGTGAGACAACAAAAACCGGAATTATCAGAATCAGAACCAGAGGTATCCAGAGATATTTCTTCAAAACTAACCCTTTACAGTGTGGGAAATCGCATCCACGGGACACACTTTTTCGCATCGCCCACAGCGGATGCATTCAGCGCTGGACGGGGTTTTATAGATTTCAATTCCCATGGGACATACTGTGCCGCATTTTCCGCAACTGACACAGGCATCAGATACTCGCATTCGAAACACGGACACTTTTCCTAAAAGCCCCCAGGCCGCGCCCAGAGGGCACAATGCCCGACAAAAAGGTCGCTCTACAGCAATCGCCCACAACAGCACGAGAACAGCAACAGCGGATTTCCACCAGAAGAGGAACCCCAGCTGAAAAACCCCGTCTGAGGCTGAAACCAGCGGCCATCCTGCCAGAGCTGTTCCCGCAGGGCACACGACCTTGCAGAACCAGGGATCCCCGGCTCCTCCCGCGACTGGTCTGAGAAAAGCAGGCAGAGCAAAAACAAGAATAAATAGCATTGCGTACTTCGCAGGCCGCAGAGACTCCTGAAATGACATCCGGGGAAAAGGAATCTTGTACAGAAGTTCCTGCACGAGACCAAACGGGCAGAACCACCCGCAGGCGAACCTGCCGGCAAGCAGCCCCGCCAGAGCAATAAACCCGATAACAGACAGCACAACCAGTGCATCAGGTCTTCCTGTTGCCAGCATACCCCAGAATCCCGGAGCTGCCAGTATGGACTGAAGAGCGCCTGCGGGGCATGCAAGAACGCTGGAGGGACAACTGTAGCAGTGAAGGCCCGGAATCATTGCAGCTTTGGATGCTCCGGTATAAATGGTACCATCCACCCAGCCGGTAAGGTGCAGGTTGGTGGCCAGCAGCGTACCCAGCTGCACGGACTTCCTTAACACGGAGTGCCGTGTCAGCCTATCCCTATGCATTCCAGACAGATATTCGTTGCTTTGGAGAGTATTGCCGCAGGATCACCAAACACATATCCGGCAACAACCAAAAGAAATGCCACAACAATAAGAGTGACTCGCAGAGGAATGGAGGCGACGACCAGAGTCGAACTGGTGAATGGTGGATTTGCAGTCCACTGCCTTACCACTTGGCCACGTCGCCTTTCATTTTTCCTCACAGGGTCGCAATCATACAAAACGAACGCTTATAAATCAAGACACTAAGACCCGTCTGTCCAGTCAAGCCCCACCCAGAAGCCTTCTTCCCATGTCATATCACCAAGTGGAGTATCTATTGTTGGAACCATGAACATCTGAAGTCTTCCGAGATGATCCTCATCTCTTATGTCGCCGTCTATCCCGCCTATTGCCAGA
>JAUVIS010000137.1 GCA_030592635.1 Candidatus Fermentibacteraceae bacterium
AATAACGGATATGCCTTTATTGCAGGAGATGGCGAGAGTATTCTGTGGATAGTCAATGTAAATGACTGCACTGATCCGCAACTGGTAACTTCTATAACAACTGCGTGCAACTACGCAAGGGATATGGTTGTGCAGGGTGATCTGTTATATCTTGTTTGTGATCAGTACTTTCAGATTATAAATGTAAGTGATATTAGTAATCCAATAATAGAATGCATGTATGACGGTGTAAATAGTGCAACTGGCATATGCATTAAAAATAATTATGCTTATATTGCTAATTATAACTTGTTGAAGTTTGATATTACCGACCCTGCAGATCCGATTCTTCTGGAAGAATATCCAATACCAGGATGCAGCTATAATGTGGCGGCGCTTGATGACCATTTGTTTGTTACCACTGAATCTTCCTTCCTCATCCTGCGGGACAGTGATTTAACAGGGATCAGCTCTGAGGAATTTATGCTTTCCGCCGGTACATCACTATTACAGAATTCACCTAATCCTTTCAATGCACAAACAACTATTGAATATCAAGTACCGTATATCACCAATGTATGCATTATAATATATGATGTAACGGGGCGAAAAATACGAACACTGGTGAATGAAAGCAGGTATGCCGGTAATTACACCGCAGTTTGGAACGGGGAAGACAGCTACGGCAACAGTGTATCTACCGGTGTGTACTATTACAGAATGGAACTGGAAAACGGTTACGCAAAAACTGAAAAGCTGCTTTTACTCAGGTAGGGGCAGTACTCCGCAGATTTCATTCTCAGAACTTTTACAGAACAATCACTGTTCCTTAACAGAAAAGCATATTCCCTGATGCAGTGTCGGATCAGGATTCTCGCTGTATAATTGAAACATTGACTGAAATGGAGGAGCATGAGTAAGGGCTTATACATCGCAGGGGCAGGAAAGGACGCAGGGAAGACAACCCTGTGTCTGGGGCTGCTTGAGGAGTTCAGAAAAGCCCTTCCGGAAGGGGTGGCGTTTACCAAACCTCTGGGGCAGAAGACAACTCTGGTTGAGGGTGAACAGGTGGGACAGGATTCCTGGTTTGTTGACAGGGCTCTGCATATGGGACTTTCTCTGGATAATTCAGCCCCCTTTGCCGCTTCTCCGGGATCAGCTGCCCGTTACATAAAACTCGGGGAACCGTCTGATCTTCCGGGCAGAATACGCAGAGCTTACAAGACACTGGGCCGGAAGGGTCGAATGGTTGTGGTTGAGGGCACGGGACACCCCGGAGTGGGGTCTGTGTTTGACATGTCCAACGCCAGAGTTGCAAAGATACTCGGAACTCCGGTTGTACTTGTTCTGGACGGTGGTATCGGCTCCACAGTGGACCGATACAGTATTTGCGCCTCAATGTTCCATAATCTGGATGTACCTGTGCTTGGCGTTGTCATCAACAGGATTGTTCCCGGCAGGATGGAGTCGGTGAAAGTGCTGCTGGGAAAATGGTTCGGGGAAAGGGATATCCCCGTTTTCGGATACATTCCCTACGAGGACAGTATCGCCAGACCCTCACTGGGGCTTATTCAGAGGGCCCTGGGAGCGGAACCCGTGGTTAAGGTCGATCCGGCTACTTCTGTAGCCGGGCATTTGACTGCCTTCGGGTCTGCGGAGAAAGTGCTTCTTCAGGTCGAGAAGAACCCTGCCCGCTCTCTGCTTGTAGATCATTCCCGCCCTGATATTCTTGACGCGCTGGTGGTCGCCCGGATATCCGGCAGCAAAGGTCCTGGAGCCGTTATCGTATGTGGCGGTGAACCTGATTTCAGGAGAACAGAGGCATTCAGGGCTACGGAAATTCCACTGTACGCCACCGGACACGGCCTCGAAACCTCTGTGGGTAAACTGTCACAGAAGATATTCAAGGTGGAGCCTCACGAAGAAGAAAAGATCAGGAGAATAGTAGAGCTGGTTGTAACCCATGTGGATGCTGGTTCAATCCTTTCCCGTCTGTCCGGAGAGCAACCCGGAGAGCCCGGTAAAAAGAAACCCGGCCGTTTCAGGAGATTCCTTCGTAAAATATTTAAAGGATAGGTACTGTCATGCTGGGCAGATTCAGCCTGTACGGGTTCCTGAAGAATCAGAAGTACTACGAGCCCTTTCTGCTGCTCGTGTTTCTGGAGAAAGGACTTTCCTTTTTTCAGATAGGTCTGCTTGTCGCTTTTCGAGAACTGGCAGTAACCCTGATGGAGATACCCAGCGGCGCTCTTGCCGACTCCCACGGAAGAAGACTGTGCATGGTCGCTTCAATGGTCGGGTATATCGTTTCATTTGTTGTTTTTGGACTCTCATCATCTTTCGTACTGTTGTTTACGGCCATGTTCTTTTTTGCGGTGGGGGATGCCTTCAGAACAGGAACACACAAAGCTATGATATTCAAATGGCTGGAGAACCGGGGCAGACTCAGTGAAAAGACAAAGATCTACGGGACAACCAGATCCTGGTCAAAAACAGGTACCGCTCTGTCAAGCATCATAGCAGCGGCTCTGGTGTGGAGAACCGGAACATTCTCGACAGTGTTTCTCTTTTGCATTCCTCCTTACCTGATCAACCTTGTCAATCTGCTTGCATACCCGAAGGATCTTGAGGGAGAAGAGCATGGAGGGAAGTCTCTGAGGGACAGTTTTGCGATGATGAAGTCTTCAGTGGTTGAAGCACTGAAATTCAAACCTCTCAGGAATCTCATGGTGGAGACAATGGGATTTCAGGGGGTTCACAAGGTGACCGGTGACTACATACAGCCGGTGATTAAAACCATGGCGATCTCCATCCCGCTTCTGGCTGGTCTTCAGGGGGACAGAGGTCCTGCAACGCTTGCCGGTGGAGTTTACTTTGTGCTCGCGGTACTCGGAATATTCGGATCACGCTTTTCCCACAGGCTTGTGGCGGAAACAGGAAATGAAAGGAAAAGTGCTTCAGTTCTCTGGTGCGCGGACTTTCTTTGCTATGCCGTTCTGATTCCCATGCTTTTCTTCGGGTGGTACATCTGGGCTGTCATTGTTTTCATAGCACTGGAGTTTATACAGAATCTGTGGAGGCCAATGCAGATCAGCAGATTTGACCATGTTTCTCCCGGGAACCGGAGAGCCACAGTGCTTTCAATTGAGTCCCAGGCAAAGTCCTTGTCTTCAGTGATATATGCTCCAGTACTTGGTCTTGTGGTTGATAAGTTCGGTCTGTGGACCCTGGGTGCTTTCGGCGCGATGACTGCTCTGGTTGTGATGCTCATGAGAAACAGGGAGTTTCGGACCATGCGCTGAAGCTCTCCCCGGAATTATATTTACCGCATGTTTGATATCTTTGAAAAAGCAGGCCACAGTCTTTTCCTTGTTGGCGGCGCGGTGCGTGACAGAATGCTCGGGGTTTCTCCGGGAGATATGGACTACGCAACCGATGCCAGCCCCGGGGATGTTATAGATATCCTTTCCGAGACGGGTATAAAGGTGATTCCCACCGGCATTCGTTACGGAACTGTTACGGCTATCTCTCCTGAAACCCACGAGAAAGCCGAGATAACAACTTTTCGCAGTGCCGAAGTTTATCGCAGAGGCTCAAGGTTTCCGTCTGTGAAATTCGGAGGAACCATCGAGGAAGACCTCAAGCGCAGGGACTTTACCATCAACGCTATGGCGATTGACTCCAGCGGCGAACTCATTGATCCATGCGGAGGAATGAAAGACCTTAAAAGCAGAGTTATTGACACCCCCGGTAATCCGGATGAGGCATTTCTTGACGATCCTCTGCGAATACTCAGAGCTTACCGGTTTGCGGCAAAACTGGGCTTTTCCATCGCTGAGCGTGTACGGCAGTCAGCCAGAAATTTTTCTGTGGAACTCGCGACCATTTCCCCGGAGCGGAAGTGCAAGGAGATGACCGGTCTTCTCGTGGTTGAGGACGGAAGGAGGGCTGCCGAAGCTCTTTCTTTGATGAAGCATGACGGAGTTCTGCTGAAGGTTATTCCAGAGCTTGAACATCTGTTCGTAATAGACGGGCTTAAGCAGGGGAAGTATCACACCTGTGACGCGTGGCATCACACTCTTGAAGTTGTGGCACAGGTACCCCCGGTAGCTGCGCTTCGCTGGGCGGCTCTGCTGCATGACTCGGCAAAAGGTCTTGTTCGGAAGGTTGATGAAACCGGGGAACCGCATTTTCGCGGACATGAGGTACAGGGAGAGAAAATAGTAACTTCAGTTGCTGAAAGGCTTCGTTTTTCCAGAGCAGACAAGAGGGCACTCGCTGTTCTGGTCAGGAATCACATGCGTCCGGTTCTTTACACCTCGGAGTGGGGAAACAGTTCTGTAAGAAGGCTCATGAGGGACGTTGACGATCAGCTTGAAAATCTGTTTCTTCTTGCGGAAGCAGATATAAAAGCTCACAAGTCCGACCTTGTTAATAAATCTCTAAAATCACTTCAGGAACTGCGGGATCGATCCGCTGAACAGAACAGAGGAAGGATACTTCCTGCGGATATGGGGCAGAATCTTCAGGCCATGGGTTTTGAAGGGCCGGCGATCGGTACCATTCTCCGGATGCTGGAAGATATGGCCGCCGATGGAATTCTGCCGGAGAATCCCACAGTAGATGAGTGTTTTTCAGCCCTCTGGGATAATCAGTCAAAGATGCTGAAAGAATCAGAGAAGAATTCAGGCTGAGCCTGTTTTCACCGGAGGACTGCACATTCCGCCAATGATTCTATCCGGCAGATGCCTGAACACCAGCAGCAGCAGGAACATCACCACCCAGGAGTAGACCATCCTTCCCGGCAGTGCCGCCACTGCCCAGACTCCGAGAGAGCCAACAAGCAGCGTATCCTCAATTACCGCATGGCAGATGCTCATAAAGGAAACAGAAGCCAGTATCTGTCTTGGCGGGATAGTATCTCTGCCGGCTTCCCGGATAATCATTCCGCCCCCGTAAGACAGTCCGAGAACCAGACCTATTACGGTGATTGTTGAAGCCTCATCGCCAATCCCCATGGGAGTGAAAACAGGTCTGAAAATCCGTTTGAGCAGAGCCATGATTCCAAGCTTGTCAAGGATGTCCATAAGACCAAGTACCACCAGGATAACAAGAAAGATGGTTGCCATGCTTCTCAGGGTTCCCAGTATCCATTCAAACAGTCCCGCTCCCTGTTCAGCTGCGCTCCAAAGTACAGTTGGAGTGCCCTGCAGAGTGCCGGTGACCGCAAACAGCCTTCCGAGAATAATTCCAAAGACAAGACCGGCTATCAGTCTGAACGGTATCAGAAACCATGGTCTGACTCCAGTGCGGGCAGCCACTGCGATTTCCACAGGAAGAGAGTGGGAAACAAGAAGCATACAGCAGAGAGTGGTAACCTGTGCCGTATTCAGATTAAGAGGGTGTATCATTCCTGCTGTAACGGTAAGTCCGCCATACATATTGGAGAGCATTCCGGTGACCCAGGCCAGTCCGGCTTCACCGGGGAGTCCCGCCAGTTCCATTACTGGAG
>JAUVIS010000091.1 GCA_030592635.1 Candidatus Fermentibacteraceae bacterium
GCTATAAAATAGCTGCTGATGCCGCAGAAAAGGGCAATGAAAATCCTTGATATGCTGTTTAACCCCCGGGGTGTACACATTGAAGCAGACTCGAAGCCCGCCAGCAGAGAAAGGGTTGAAAAAAGAAAAAGCCCCCAGATCACCGGCAGTTTGAAGAGAACCACAAGAAACATTGCAATTCCCGGAAGGGCAACCAGTAATCGACCCGAGAGTTTAGGAAAAGTCATCTGCTACTCCAGCCCCCCGAATCTTCTTTTTCGGGTTCGGTACTCTTCAAGAGCATTGCGCAGTTGTTCCGCATGAAAATCCGGCCATAAAATCGGTGTAAAAACCAGTTCGCTGTAGGCGGATTGCCAGAGCAGAAAATTGGAAAGCCTCTGCTCTCCACTGGTTCTTATTATTACATCGGGATCCGGCACATCTGAGTTGTACATGGCTGCGGATATCATTTCTTCTGTAATATCGGAGGAAGCGGCAATGTTGTCCGCTATTTTAACAAACGCGTCTCTCAGTTCAGCTCTGCCGCCGTAGCTGAGGGCAAGTATAAGGTTGAGACCAGTGTTGCCGGATGTTCTCTCCATGGCAAGCTCAAGGTCCTGTCTGGGACCATCCGGAATGTCTCCCAGCCGCCCGGTAGTGCGAAGCTTTACATTCTTCCTGTCAAGCTCATCAATATTTCCCTTGATGAAGCGGCTGAGAAGCTTCATGATGAAGCTGACTTCCGCTTTGGGTCGAGACCAGTTCTCCGTTGAAAAAGCGTAGAGCGTCAGGTACTCTACACCAAGTTCTCCACAAACCTCAACGGCATCATGAATAGACTTCTCCGCAGCGCTGTGTCCCTTAATGCGGGGAAGCCCCCGCTTTCGGGCCCATCTTCCATTGCCATCCATGATAATGGCAATATGCCGCAGGTTAACTCCGAAATCAGACTTCAAGTATGTCGTCCTCTTTAAGCTTCAGAAGTCTGTCTATTTCCTTCACAGCCCTGTCAACAATGTCCTGAACATCGGACATTGATTTCTTTTCCTGATCTTCTGTTATTTTTCCGTTCTTGCAGGCTTTTTTCAGGGAGTCATTAGCATCGCGGCGTATGTTCCTGATGGCAGTCTTGCCAACCTCCGCAAGATTTTTCACATGCTTGATCAGGTCCTTGCGGCGCTGATCGCTGAGCTTTGGAACAGGAATTCTGATGACAGGCCCGTCAATGCTTGCCTGGAGACACAGATCGCTGGATTCTATTGCTTTCGCGATAGCGGGAGCAGTGGAGATGTCCCACGGCTGAACAACAAGGAGCCTTGGCTCGGGGGCACTGATACCGGCAACTTGCTTCAAAGGGAGTTTGTCTCCCCATACTTCAACTCGAATGTTGTCCAGAAGGGCAGGGCTGGCCTTGCCTGTTCTTACAACCGACATCTCCCTGGAGGTATTTCGCTGTGTTTTCTCAGCGCGTTCTTCCAGGTCGAGAAGTATTTCCTCAAACATGGTTATTCCCCTTTCACAACCGTACCAAGGCTGTGATCCTTCAGGACTTTCACAAAATTGTACGGGTCTGTTATATCAAATACCACTATTGGCAGCAGATTATCCCGGGCAACAGCAACAGCGGCAGCGTCCATTACTTTGAAATCTCTTCTGAGAATCTCATCATAGCTCAATTCAACAAATCTGGATGCGTCAGGATTAGTTTTGGGATCTGAATCATAAACTCCGTCAACCTTTGTGCCTTTGTAAAGAACCCTGCATCCGGTCTGAGCAGCTCTGAGCGCTGCGGCGGTATCAGTTGACAAAAGCGGGTTCCCGGTTCCTCCCGCAAAGAAAATGATCCGGCCCTGTGCAAACAGCTCTTCGGCTCTTGTTGGAGCAAACAGCTCAGCTCCGGCTTCAGGAACCGGAATAGCAGAGAGCACGGCGGCTTTGCCTCCGTGCTTCTCAACTGAATCCGATACTGCCAGGCAGTTCATTACCGTGGCAAGCATCCCGATGTAATCAGCTCTTGTTCTGGTAAAAGCTGAAAGCTCTCTGCCCCGAGCGAAATTTCCTCCACCGGTCACAACTCCAAGCTGATAACCGGCAGAGGCAACCTCTACAAGAACTTCGGCAATCCTGAAGACGGTATCCCGGTGAAATCCTCTTCCGGCAGAGCCTGCCAGAACTTCTCCGCTGAGTTTAAGAAGAACCCTTGGAGCTTTACCGGATCCGTCATCCATGCTAACCGCCTATCTGAAAACGCGCGAACCTGTTTATAACAGTGTTCTCTCCTATTTTTGCAATAAGGGCAGTAACCGCATCCGAGACTTTACCCGTCTCGGAATCATGTATCCATTCCTGATCAAGAAGGCAGATCTCACCGAAGAATTTATCCATACGACCTTCTACGATCTTCTCCTTAATATTCTCAGGCTTGTTGGATTCCGCAAGCTGCTTGAGAAGAAATGCTTTCTCCTCCTCAACTTTCTCCGCCGGTACATCTTCCCGGGAGACAAAATCAGGGGCAGCGGCCGCGATATGCATGGCGACCTGTTTGCAGAATTCCTGAAATGCTTCTGTGCGGGCGACAAAATCAGTCTCGCAATTGACCTCCACGAGAACACCAAGTTTGCCCGGGCCGTGGATGTATGAGAATACCAGGCCTTCATTGGCCTGTCTGGATGCTCTCTTGGCTGCAACTTTCACACCCTGCTCACGAAGAAACTTCAGTGCTGATTCAAGGTCGCCATCGGTCTTGTCAAGTGCCTTCTTGCACTCCATCATACCAGCACCTGAAATTTTTCTCAGTTCTTTTACTGTCTTTGCGTCAACGGCCATTTTATTCCTCCGTGCCCTTTGCAGGTGCAGTTTTTTCAGCAGCCTTTTCCTTCACAGGAGGCTTTGCCTTCACAGGAGGCTTTGCCTTCACAGGGGGCTTTGCCTTCACAGGAGGCTTTGCCTTCACAGGAGGCTTTGCCTTCACAGGAGGCTTTGCCTTTGCAGGGGCAGCTGTTTTTTCAGCAGTCCCGGCTTCTGCTTTTGCAGTGCTTCCCGGTTTCTCCTGCGCAGCCTTTTCAGGTGCAGGCTTACGCTCTTTGCTCTGCCTGGGTTTATCCTGACCTGCCGGTACTTCCTCTACCTCACGACGCTTTCTGCCTTCAGCTCCAAGAAGAGCAGCGTCAGCCAGAGCGCCAATGATAAGATCTATCGATTTGATGGCATCATCATTTGCCGGAATAGGGTAATCAACCTCTGTTGGATCGCAGTTAGTGTCAACAAGAGCAATGCATGGAATTCCAAGCTTCTTTGCTTCCTTGACCGCGATAGCCTCTTTCTTGATGTCAACTACAATTACAGCGCCTGGAACACCCTTCATGTGCCTGATGCCCATGAGGTATTTGTTGATTCTCTCCATTTCGCGGGTCTTCTGGAGGATTTCACGCTTCTTGAAGCCCTGAGGCCAGCCCTTTTTCTCCATGTCTTCGAGTTCCTGAAGCCGAAGAATACTTTTGTATATGGTGTTGTAGTTTGTGAGTGTTCCACCAAGCCAGCGCTCTGTCATAAAGAACATTCCCGAACGCTCCGCGTGCTCGCGAACGCTTTCTCTGCCCTGCTTCTTCGTCGCGACAAAAAGTACATCCTTGCCACCGGCAACTATGCGGCTTACAAGGTTGATCGCGTCTTCAAGGTTTCTCTGGGTCTTCTTGAGATCGATTATATGGATACCGTTCCTGGCCATGAAGATGTAATTCTTCATCCTGGGATTCCATCTCTTCTCCTGGTGGCCGAAGTGTACGCCAGCCTCCAGCAGGTCCTGAATTGAGGGGATCTGCATTTAGATATGTCCTTTCGGTTCTGCCTCCGATGGAAGCGGGTACCATCCCGATAGTGGGACACCGGATACCCGCCACATACCATCGTGTGTTTTACAAATACGGTCTAACGCTTGGAGAACTGGAAACGCTTTCTCGCTTTGGGCTGTCCGTATTTTTTTCTTTCAACAATTCTGGGATCACGACGAAGCATGCCAGCTGCTTTCAGCGGGTGTCTGTACTCAGCGTTAGCCTCGACAAGAGCCCTTGCGAGGCCCATTCTGACCGCTCCGGCCTGACCGGTAATTCCTCCGCCTTTAACATTGACAACAAGGTCATAAGAAGCTGCGACTTGAACAGTCTGCAGAGGCTCAAGTGCATGATCCTTCTGTCTAAGCACGCTGAAATAAACACCAGGTGCTTTGTGATTGATAACAACTTTCCCTGAGCCAGGTCTCAGATAACACCTGGCTGTGGAAGATTTTCTTCTGCCGATTCCTATGTACTGTTCCATACTGCCCCCTGACTACTTGATCTCAAGTACCCTGGGCTGCTGTGCAGCATGGGTATGCTCGGGACCGGAAAATATCTTCAGTTTTTTCAGTTGAGCGCTGCTGAGTCTGTTTTTGGGAAGCATTCCCTTGACAGCATGAGTAAGCACTCTCTCTGGATGATTCTCCATCATGTCGCGCATCAATGTAGCTTTCTGACCACCGGCATAACCGGTGTGACGGTAGTAAATCTTCTGGTCAAGCTTGCGCCCTGTTATGCGCATCTTGTCCACATTAACAACTACCACAAAATCACCGGTATCAATGTGAGGTGTGTACACCGGTTTGTTCTTGCCCTGCAGTATCATGGCAAGCTTGGCCGAGAGTCTTCCAAGGGTCTGATCCGTGGCATCAACAAGCCACCAGTCCCTCTTGATTTCTCCGGCTTTCGCAGAGTAAGTCTTCACTATCCAAGCCTCCGGAAAAGGATGGGGTTCTTTATTATATCTCACTTCTATCAGCTATCGGGGGCTCCGGCTTTCGCCGGGTGTATCTCAGCCCTTCCCTTGAAACATACAGATGCCAAGGGGTCTCAAATCTGCTTGATTCACTGTGATAAGTCAAGTGTCTGAACAAGCTGTCTTAATTTATCGGGGGTACAGACCGAACAACCGCCCTGCTGTAAAATATCCCATGTTGGCTTATCAAAGACAGCTGCAACGATAATAAGGTGAAAACCGCCAGCTTTCAGAGCTGCATTTTTACCCACAAGCGCATAAGCCCTGAGCCTGAGAGGAATCCTCTTCTGGAAGCCCTGTGGAAGAACTGCAATACGACCTTTAGCAAAAGGTATAAACAGTTCAATACCTGGAAAGACTTCACAGCGGAGCGGGCGACTGAACCCCATATCTCTGAGGATTTTCCAGGCATACATGTAAATGTGTCTGCCTCTTTTCCCTTCCAGATCCTCTCCGCGCATCACAGTGCTTTTCCCGGGAAGCGGCGGCAGGGCGATCAGTGCTTTCTTCATTTCCACAGGCAATTCAGGAACATCAGAACTATCCTGCTCTCCAAGAAGCCTGAAACCAAGTGCTGTCCAGAAAAGTCTGTTGTTGCGATTCTTCACAGGGCCTCCTTGAGAACAGCGTGAACAGTCTCGCTTGAGAAGCCTCTTCTGAAAAGCCATCCAGACGCACGCCGGCGGGCGGTTTCATAATCCTCAATGTGCCCGTACCTGCTTGAAACCTGCTTAACAAGTTCGTCTGTACTCTCCTGCTCTGAAACATTCGCAAGAACTCTCTCAATAACCGCCTCTGGAACTTCCCTTCGGATAAGTTCCTTTTTCAGCCTCATTCTGCCCATGGTTCTTGATGAAATAAACAGTGCGCAGAAACGACTGTCATCTACAAAACCATACTCGATGGCCCAGTCTACAGTTGTATCCGCGACGGAAACAGGATACCCCAGAGAGGTTACCTTCTTTCTCAATTGACCTGAAGAGCGTTCGGAGTGGCCCAGAAAACGCTGGATGTCATTCCGGGCACAATCATTCTGTACGCCCCGGAGGTAATCGGGATCAACATCGCTGCCCGGCTCGGGTGCTCCGGAGGCAGAGATGATATAACTGCCGGAGGGCAGGGTAACAGACACCCTGCCCCGTCTGATCTTTTCAACAGCAAGAACCGGCTCTATGATTTTACCTCTTCTTTGGCTTCTTCATTTTTTGAGTCTTCTTCAGGAATCAGCCCGTAAGCTGTTCTCAATTTGATTTCGAGATTATCGGCTGCTTCAGGATTCGCGGCAAGGTACTTTCTGGCATTTTCTCTGCCCTGCCCGATCTGGGTACCTTCTATGGAGTACCAGGTGCCTCTTCTTGTAACAAAGTCTTTCTCCAGCCCCATGTCTATAAGCTCTCCGGTTCTTGAAATTCCCATCCCGTGCATGATGTCGAATTCACATTTTTTGAATGGCGGGGCAATCTTGTTCTTTACCACCTTAACCCTGGTGCGACTTCCTATAACATCTTCGCCATCCTTGATGGAGGCTACCCTTCTTACATCAAGCCTCATGCTGGAATAAAATTTGAGAGCTCTTCCACCTGTGGTTGTTTCAGGATTGCCGAACATCACGCCGATTTTCATTCTGATCTGGTTAATGAAGATAACTGTGCATTTCGAACGGGCCACGGCTCCTGTGAGCTTCCTGAGCGCCTGGCTCATGAGTCGTGCCTGAAGGCCCACATGGCTGTCGCCCATTTCACCCTCGATCTCAGCACGGGGTACAAGCGCAGCAACCGAGTCAACCACTATTGCATCAACAGCGTTTGACCGTACAAGAGTTTCCGTTATCTCAAGAGCCTGCTCACCGTTACTGGGCTGGGACACCATGAGATTGTCAATGTTAAGCCCGAGCTTTTCCGCATAAGTCGGATCAAGAGCATGCTCCGCGTCAATGAACGCGACTTCTCCGCCGGTTTTCTGTGCACTGGCCAGCATATGAAGCGCAAGGGTGGTCTTGCCGCTGCTTTCCGGACCGTAAATCTCAATTACTCTTCCTCTGGGAACACCGCCAATTCCCAGAGCGATATCAAGCGAGAGCGAGCCTGTGGGAAAAGATTCCACCTGCATTTCGGGGGCTTCCCCGAGTTTCATAATGGCACCCTGCCCGAATTTTTTCTGGATCTGCATGAAGGCCGCGTCAAGCGCCTTCTTCCTGCCTGTCTCACTACCTTTTCTGTCTGCCATGGCAACACCTTTCAGCAATTATTCTGATGTGACCCTGATGAGGGGACCTTCTCCTGCCATCAGAACCAACTATAGTAAACAAGTGTTCCCCTGGCAAGTCACTGTTCCAACTCGAGAATATACAGTTTCTGATAACCTTCTTCTGGAGCCGGTGAAACAGTTTTCCTATCTGATGCTGAAAAGAGTTGTATAGATCGGTCCACCAGGAGTAAGATTGCTGCTTACCAGATGGATAGCATTGCTCACTCCGGCAATCTGCCTGCTAAAAGCAATGTTCGGGCAAGACGCGCCTCTTCGAATCCTGGCAAGGGTGATATGGGGAGTAAAGCGCCTGCTTCCTCCGGTCTTTCCCTCCTCGTCTGGAATTGAGTCAAGAAGTCGCACAATTGAGAACAGATTGGATGAGAACTTCCCGGAAAGCCATAAAACAGAAGGAGGATTCCCGAATTGTCCAATTCCTGAAAGAGTGTATTCAACAGGAAGAAGCTCTTCGAGACAGAGATCCCGCATCTGATCAATAACCTGCCCGGGCTCTCTGTCCCCCAGAAATCTCAATGTCACATGAAGCTGATCATCTCGAACCCAGCGAAGATCAGAGTATTTTCTGATAAGAGGCTTTCGCCACTCTTCTATTTCCTGAATGGTACCGTTTGAAAGTTGAAGAGCGACAAACAGTCTCACGAAAGCAATTCAAAAAGGGTTCCAAGAGCCCTTGCGCAAGCTCCCTCTCTGATTGATTCTCTGTCTCCACCCAGACGCCACAGGTAAGCCTTTTCCACTTTACCGCAGCAGACGGCAGTCCACACCGTTCCTACAGGCTTTTCAGAAGTACCACCTCCCGGACCGGCAATTCCGGTAACAGACAAAGAACAGTCTGCTCCTGTAATCCTCTGTACACCTCTTGCCATCTCAAGCACTGTTTCCCCGCTGACTGCCCCGTGAACTTCAAGAGTCTCCCTCTTCACACCGAGCAATCCTGTTTTCAAACGATTGGAGTAGGTAATAACCCCACCGGCATACCAGCGGGACGCGCCGGGAACTGCTGTGATTCCACTGCCAAGACCTCCACCAGTACATGATTCAGCTGTAGCAAGGGAAAATCCTGATGAAATCAGTTTTCTGCCAAGAGCTTCCTCAAGAGTTTCGTCCCGCAGGGTGGAATAAACCCGGTTTCCCAGCTTTTCTATTACATCACGGCAAAAGCCATCGGCACCAACACCGCTGACCTTTATGTCAACTCTGCCCGGGGAAGGAAGAAATGCCGGAGTAATGGCATTTTTCTTTGCCAGATCCCCCAGAGCATCGAACAGATTATTTTCTTTCAA
>JAUVIS010000158.1 GCA_030592635.1 Candidatus Fermentibacteraceae bacterium
CAGTCAAGCCGGAATGACCACTGCTATTTTGAAGTACCTCAGTGCACACAGAGATTTCACCATCCCGTGATAGATATCACATCAGATGCTTTACCATGAACAGGAAAATTTCGGTTTGTTCGTCAATGTTCATCTGTGTGGTTCTACCGGTTCCATGCCCTACATTTGTCATGGTTCGCAGAATAATGGGGTTATCTGAAACATTGGCAGCCTGCAGTCTTGCCGCCATTTTGAATGCGTGCAGCGAGTTGGTTCCCCTGTCATCATGGAGCGATGTTTTCAGAAAGGCTGGAGGGAAATTCGAACCCTCCTTTACATTGTGATAAGGTGAATACGAGAGCAGCCATTCAAAATCTTCAGCTTTGTCTGGATTGCCGTATTCAGACATCCAGTATTTTCCGCCCTGCGTAAGATGAAAACGGAGCATATCCAGAAGAGGAACATTGGAAATGACAGCCCCCCACAAATCAGGGCGTTGAACCAGAGCAGCTCCGGTGAGCAGACCGCCATTGCTGCCGCCCAGTATACCAAGGTGTTTTCGACTGGAATACCGGCGAACTGAAAAATGATCCTCGTCGACAAGTCGTACAGGTCTTTCACCGATCAGCGCTTCTCCTGCTGCTATGAAATCATCAAAGACATTCTGCTTGTTCCCCAGCATACCGGCCTGATGCCAGCTTTCGCCGTATTCACCACCACCACGCAGGTTGGCAAAGGCATAAATGCCTCCCTGTTCCAGCCAGAACACCGTGGAGACAGAGAAGAACGGCAGATATGATGAGCCAAACCCTCCGTATCCTGTAAGAATTGCAGGGTTGGAGCCATTCAGTTCAATATCCCGATGGCGTACTATGAACATGGGCACAACCGTATCATCGAAACTCTTGAAAAACACCTGTTCGGTTACATATGCGTCGGTGTTAATTTTCAGGTTGCTTTCTGTGAATTTCGTTAGTGTATTCTGCTGTAAGTCATATTGATAGGTCTCACCTGGTTGAAAAGGGGAAGAGTAGTATACAAAAACAGCATCCACATCTTCTTCGCCGTAGGGTAGCGAGCCGTTACCAATGCCGGGATACTCAAGTTCTCCGATTTTCTTTCCACCAAGAGAATAGATAAAGGTATGCGTTTTCACATCAATTGACTGTTTGACAAACATCCTGTCGCCCATCAGCCCGAGCCCATTCAGCACATTATCACCCTCTGGTACAATTGTTTCCCACTTGCTTAAAAGGGGTGGTGACCCGTCCAGGTCAATTCTGCAAACCCTGTAGTTTGGTGCCTTGTTGCTTGTTCTTATGTAGAGTACACCTCTGTGAATGTCGGCGAAGAACCGGTCGGGATTGTTTTCTGTTAAAGAGTCAAACCTGATCTCATCAGCAGAAAGATCAGCGTAGAAAAGTTCATTTACCGTAAGACCGTGCTGTACACTGATAATGGCGTGAAGTCCATCCCGGGAAATGGCAGAAACATTCGGCAGATCCGTTTCGGTAAGCCCGTGTCCAAAGATCATTTCATCCTGACGCCAGTCAGTCCCCAGTTTGTGCAGAAAAACCTTCATGCCGTTCTTTGAAAGATTGTCCGGGTCGGTAGAGCGGGAGTAGATGAAACTGCTGTTGTCCGGCAGCCACACTGTCGATGTGTAGGCCAGTCTTGGTATCTCATCAAAGATCCTGCCTGTATCAACATCCAGGATATACAGATGAGTCCAGTCACTTCCGTCTTTTGATAGACGGTACGCAAGAAGTTTGCCATCCCTCGTTGGCATGTATGAGCCCAGGCTGATATTTCCCTGCGAGCTGAAATCGTTTATGTCGATAAGAATCTGCTCTTCTCCATGAGGCCACGACCGCATGTACAGCGAGGCATGTTTTTCACCGCGTTTAATACGGGTGTAAAAAATTCGTGAGAGGGTTGCTGTTGGAAAGTTTGTTCTGTCGTAGTTGAACAGTTCATCAAATCGCTTTGAGAATTTTTCACGCCCTGGGTCGTCCAGAACAAGCTTGTCAACAAGCTTGTTCTGCAGGTCTATCCAGGCTGAACGCTCTTCACTTTCAGTTTCCAGCCAGCGGTAGTTATCAACCATCCTCTGACCGTGCAGTGTTTCTTCAAACGGCCTGATCTCTGTTTTCGGGTATTTCGATTTCATAGCGCTCCTGATACGGTTAAAGAAATCAATATCAACCTGCCATTTGATTTTCAGCCAAACATGTTTTATTCACAGCACAGGAAATAAGCCGCGTGGAGCTATTTCTCCCAGATCCATCGGTGGTTACAGTAATCGTTTCCCTGCATGAGTGTTTTGGTGCGAGTCATGCTGATCTTTTTATTAAACGCCTGACAGCCAGCGTAATCTGTGTGGCAGAGAGTGGCATATCCTATGTCTGAAGCACCGTTCTCACGAAAAGTCTTTGCCCAGAGACATTCGGTAACTCTGATCTCAAGAACTCTGTCTGTGTCTTCAATAATATCAAAAGTCAGGATATGTCTCATGAAGCGGCTCGGATTTCTTGCCCATGCTTTGTAGGCTGCGAAATCGTTTGGCTGCCCATCCGCGGTTTTTTTCAAGGTGTTTTCCGAAACATCTTCGGATGCAGTTTCGGACGAAACTCTTTTCAGCGTTTCCATGAAGATCTCTTCTCCAAACTCTTTTGAAAGACCATGCATAATGGAGATAAATCGCTGAAAGGTGAAGTCAAAAACCTCCTGAAAGGACATCTCTGAGTCTTCAAGAAACTTGTGTTTTTCCGAGTTCCCTGTATTCATCAGTAGATTCCCGGTACATTTGAACCGTTAGTTTCCCTGGGAAGTCCCAGCTTGGCTGCTTTGCCGGGGGCGAGCCGTTCAAGGTTTTCTACAGCTCTGTCTGCCCATTCGCTGCTGATGTTGGCTGAAATCGCCTTTTCAACTGCGGTTATATAAATGTTTATTGCCTTTTGCATTTCCGGTTCATAAAACTGTTCGTTAAGCTGGCAATAGAATTCGTCAAAAGCCTCCTCAGGAAGATTCTCAGGTGCTTCCATCGAAAAAACTGCGTTTCCGAAGTTCTCGTACAACTCTCCAGCCCTCACACAGGATGCTATAAACCACTCATCCACATCGTAGATAATAGACCTGCTGTACCATTCTTCAACATCGCTTTTCAGATGAGCTTTCCGCTGCACAGTTTCAGCAGAGACAACAACAAGGTCATAGTCCAGCCTGGCGATCTCACCAAGCATGAAAGCACTTCTTGCTGCATGCGCAGGAGACCCTTCTTCGTTCAGGTCGTATGTCTCAACGCATTGCAGATACATTTCCCCGGCACCTGCGAGGTCACCGGCTTCGTAAAGGTCATCTCCATTCCGAGCAAAGGTTTCGCAGTTATCATTCCCTGAAGAAGAATCAGCCACAGAAGTATTCACTGCTCCTGAAGCAAAAAAGACTACTCCCAGCGTCAGGAACAGTCCTGTGGTTCCAGTGGTTTTGATTTTCATTCTCAATCTCACTTTCGAGTTCAAAACGAGTCGTTCCAGTGGAATTCAATAACATCAAGACTTTTTACTTTACCTCATGCATATTTCATTGTCAAGATGACATTGAGATAGTATGTCAGTTATTCCAGTTGACAGAATAACTGCAGCTATCCACTAATCAGTCAGAAGAAGAAAAGTTCTTTCTAGAACTGGAATCTGTATCATCTCTGATGTTGAATGTTTAAGAGTGTGTAAAGAAGCAGGATGATCACAGTGGAAACAAAAAATGGAAAAGAAAGCCCTTCCCGCATCGGTATCAGGAAGGGCGCTCCATGCAGCTGCTCGGTACGCGTTCATCCGTATATCTACAAAAATCCTTTGTTGATATGGAATAAGTCAGATATTTTACATTTCTCTGAAAATAAGATGATAGCCGAATTGGGTTTCAACGACACCGGACATTTCGCCCACAGGCAGGGCGAAAGCAGCATCCTCAAAAGGAGGAACCATTTGTCCGCGGCCAAACTCGCCGAGGTTTCCACCATCATTGCCTGAGGGGCAGTCTGAAAACTCAGATGCAGCCCGGGCAAAATCGATCTCGCCATCCCGGATCATGACATTGATTTCCTCGATCTTTGCAAGAGCTTCATCTCTGGTGAGACTGAAGGTTCCACGGGCAGCGCAGCCCTCATAACAGATCAGGATATGTCGCACGGATATTACAGATGGAGGCTCCTGAGCAACAGCAGCCGCCACAGAAAAAACTGTAAGAAGTACGATAAAGGCCGGTAGTATTCTGGTCATTTTAACTCCATTCGTCAGGTTTATGTGTAAATCTTCTCTATACGTCTCTGCGAGTATAGGTTCCATCTTGCAGACTGCAAAGTCATCTGTACCGGATAGAATCAGTGCGACAGGGAGTTGTTCTCAACCGCGATCAGCATTTCCTATTGACAAAAGAAACAACATGCCTATATTTAACTAAACGGTTAAACCAATTAGTTAAACAGGAGGAATCATGTCTCCGAAGAAGATAGACGAGAAGACAATACTGGACGCTGCGGCGGAGGAGTTTGCCGCAAAGGGTTTCAGTGGAGCCAGAGTAGACGAAATTGCGAAGAGAGCCGGTATCAACAAGGCAATGCTTTATTACCGTGTAGGTGATAAGGAAGAACTCTACCGAAGGGTTGTTCTCA
>JAUVIS010000230.1 GCA_030592635.1 Candidatus Fermentibacteraceae bacterium
AGATGAGGCTGCCAGAAGCAGCAGGAGGTTGGTAAGATGCCATCCAGTTTGATTTTCCACACCCCATATTCTGTTGTCCAGTGCCCAGCTGAGGATCATCAGTGGTCGGTAACCGCCCCCGTACTGATATGAAAAGGCAGCAGGAACCTCACTGAGGCTGTGGTCGCAGTCGAGGAAATCATCGGTCAGAAACCCTGTCCGGAGGGTGGGAATGTAGAGCAGGCCTGCAACGAGTAGTATCACACCCGCCGGCAGGAATTTCTTCATAATTCTATTTCAGCGCTTCCGCGTACTCAAAAAGGCCTCCGGCAAAGAAAATGTCCTTCTGAACACCGCTCATCGGTTCCACTTTCGCGCTGCCGAGTAGACCTTTATCCATATCCAGCACAACCACTTCCATGTGTTTGAAATCGCTGGCTTTTGCGGTCGGCATTGTTATTACAGGGAATGCGCTGTTGATAGCGTTCCTCTTGTAGATCGCCCCGTAGGATCTGGCGATAATGGCTCTTACACCCAGACATCTGAAGCAGTCAACCGCCTGCTGCCTTGAACTGCCGCTGCCGAAGTTATCTCCGGCGAGAATGATATCATCAGGCTGAGCGAGTCGGGCGAAATCCTTGAAACCTTCAAGGTTGTCGAAAGAGTACTGCCCCATCTTCGCGATGTCTGTAATGGCAAGGTACTGGTTGTGAAAGATCATGTCGGTATCGATATCACTGATAAGCTCTCCATCACGCTGAAGAACCCAGAGTCTGCCCTTGAGTTGCAGTGATGCCATGACTATACCTCCCCCAGTTCATGAACTGTGGCAATTCTTCCAAGTACCGCGCTGGCAACAGCAGTACCGATACCCGCAAGGTATGTATCGCCCTTGCCCTGCTTGCCTGTAAAATTCCTGTTGGATGTACTTACCTGTACCTCCTTCAAGCCTGTCATACCAATCTGACCGGAAGCACAACCGGCGCAGCCCGCGTTGCTTACAATAGCGCCTGCATCGAAAAGATCCGCGAGCAATCCCTCATGAAGCAGTCTGGTCCAGGTTTTTCTTGTGGCCGGTACAACCTTCAGCATCACACCATCGGCCACTTTTCTACCTTTGAGCAGTTTTGCGGCATAAGCCATGTCCTCGTAGGTACCGTTAGTGCAGCTGCCAATGAACACACCATCTACTGCTGTATTTTTATACTCTTCAACTGAGTGTACATTGTGGGGATTGGGCGGAACGGCCAGAAGAGGTTTGAGCCCGGTAATATCAAGTGTGTATTCCTTCTCATACTCAGCATCGTCATCCGCGTAAATGGCTTCTTCCTTCTTCATGCCGAATGCATTCAGTACGTTCTTATTCGGGGGCAGAAGAATGATGATAGCGCCCATCTCGGTTCCAAGACTTGAAAAGGTAATACAGTCTGAAAGTGCAGCCTGGTCAAGCCACTCGCCCTGAACTTCAACAGACTTGCCGAGAAGGGTGTGGCTGCCAAATTCCTTGAGCATTGCAAGAGCAACATCCTTGGCTTCAGTGCCGGGTGCGGGCATCCCCTTCAGAGTAACCCTGACAGAGTTCGGAACCTGGAACCAGACCTTGCCTGATTTGAAGGCAAAGGCGATATCCACATCACCCATTCCCTGTCCGAAAGCTCCTACCGCGCCCATGATGTTCAGGTGGCTGTCAGTTCCAACCGTGGTTGTTCCAGGTCTGGCAAGCCCCTCTTCAATCACAACATGGCTACCGATACCGGCATTAACATCCCATATTTTGAGATTTTTCTCTCTTGCGTAAAGCCTTATTCTGTGCTGATTTGTAGCGTAGGGAATCGTGTTTGCCGGTACATTGCAATCAAAGGTGAAAAAGGTCTTCTCCGGATCATCAATGGGGGAATCGCCCCCGTACTTTTCAAGATTGCCCACAACATTAGCCCCTGCAAAATCCCTTGCAGAGCGGTTGTCAATACCCATCCAGACTACATCACCGCCGGTGCGTTCTCCACCACCGTGCGCGCTGATGATCTTCTCAATCAGAGTTCTGCCCATTGCTGCCTCCATTTTGGATCGTCAGTATGCCAGTTACCTCTCTGGTCACGGCCCAGCTCCAAACACTTTAAAAAGATTTTCCCCATGCCGGCTGCCTGATAGCCGGCTCTAATATCCTCAAGTGAATATGTGTATTCCAGAGTTTCCACCTCAGGTTCCCCCTCTTCCGGGAAACTGAGAATCATTGCTGTTCCGCCGGATGGAATTGACCCACCGCCAACGGAACCGGGATTTATAATCAGTCCATTCGGTCTTCTGATGATTGACGGTGTATGCGTAAAACCACAGACTACGATAGATGCACCGGATCTTGCCAGAATTGCATCATATATCTCTGCGGCAGCGTCTTCCGGAAGCCCCACAGCCTGGTTCCCCGGCAGACCGTGCAC
>JAUVIS010000233.1 GCA_030592635.1 Candidatus Fermentibacteraceae bacterium
GGGGTTCTCTGAGTTTGGCTTCATCGCCTGTACAGGAATAATGTTCGGGCTGGGTTCAATGCTGTTTATCCTCCCGGCGCTTCTTGTGGTCTTTGAACGAACATCTCTGCTTTCTTTAAAGCCTGCTACTCCGCATACAAAAAAGGTCAGGAACAAGCCTTTTCCCGCCGCGGGAAGCATTGTTGTGTTGTGCCTGCTGACTGTTGCTGCTGCCATTGTCCCGGCATCAAGAGTCTCATTCGAATACGACTTTGACACCCTGGAACCTGTTTTTGAGGAATACGAAAGCAGACACCGGGTTGTCAGCCGGGTTTATCCCACTTCAAATTACAGAAATCCCGCTTTCATTCTTCTTGAAAACGCTGAGGATGTGAGTCCTCTTCTCGAAAACCTCAGGGCAAGAGTTGACAGCGATACCACTATCCTCTCGGTTGAAGCCCTTCAAGAGCGTTTCCCCTCTGATTCGGCATCACAGGTATTGCGCCTTGCCAGATTAGCGGAAATCCGTCAACTGCTTGATGCCCCCTTCTTCATTTTTGCCAATACTGAAGACATACAAAGACTTAGGCAGGCAGCACAGACAACAGAGGCCATTCATATCTCAGATGTTCCCGAATATCTTACCGATATGTTTACTGCAAAAGACGGTTCTTTGGGTTCATTCGTAATAATCTTTCCGGAGCAGGGTCTTTCCGACGGCCGCAATTCAATTGCCTTCAGCGAAGCCATAGGAACTGTTGAACTTGAAGACGGAACTGTTTACTACGCGGCTTCCACTTCACTTGTAGCGGCAGAGATGCTCCGTCTGCTGCAACTTGAAAGCCCCTCTATAATAGCGGCTACATTTATCCTGGTTCTGTTACTGATGTATTTAAACTTCAGAGACATGCAACTGACCCTTCTCGCACTGGTTCCGCTAATTGTGGGAATGCTGTGGACATTCCTTCTTCTGGAAGTTACCGGAGTTAAATTGAATTTCTACAACATGGTTGTTCTTCCTGTACTGCTGGGAATCGGAAACGATGCCGGAGTACACATTGTTCACAGATACATGGAACTTGGTCGAGGATCAATCAGACGGGTGCTGTCTACCACGGGAAAACATGTTGCCATGGCTTCTGTGACAACCATGATCGGATTTTCGGGATCTCTTCTAAGCTCTCATCCCGGTTTGAGATCAATCGGCCACATCGCAGTACTGGGAATAGCATCAACCCTGCTCAGTGCCCTGGTATTTCTGCCAGCCCTCCTTCAACTGCTGGAAAACCTTAACAGGTGTCCGAGTAAAATCAGGTTCAGTTAAATACCGCCAGTAGTCCGGAAAACAGCATAGCTCCCAGAATTACGGCGAGAATCTGAGCCACCACATTGAATATCCACAGCAGAAAGGCTTTTCCAAAGCTGGTGTTGTAGGAAGCCTGCAGCACCAGTATTGTGAGTGCAAGACCAATGAGAAATCCCAGACCTGTTCCTGCGACAGGTATCCATGAAAACACGATTCCCAGCAGGAGAGTAGCCAGAGCACAGGCGATGGATGCCTTTACAGCCTTCCCGAAACCAGCATTGCGAACACCTGCCATCTTCGCACCTATGTGAAGGAAAAACGAATCTAGAATTACGACCAGGACAGCAACAAACAGCAGCCCGCCAATACTCATTGCAACATACTCCACTGTATTCTCTCCTAATCTGTGAATGGATAGTGCTGTTCACCAATGACCACAGGCGGTATCATTCCGACACCTTTCCGCTCTGGTGTACCAATGCGCAGCATATTTGAGAAAAGCTCCAGAGGACGCCAGTTCCAGCGGAAATCCTTCAGAGGTTTCACAATCTTTCCGTTCTCCACCAGAAACACACCGTCACGGGTCATTCCAGTAAGCTTCATGGTTTTCTGATCTACAAAACGGATATACCAGAATCTTCTGATGAGAATTCCTTTATCTACGCCGGCA
>JAUVIS010000151.1 GCA_030592635.1 Candidatus Fermentibacteraceae bacterium
AAGATGTCCCCCTTCGGTCATCTGTTCAGGTTCATCGGGTCATGGCTCGGCTTTACAGGCCTGTATGCCGCCTTTTCTGTCTGCCCCTTCTGCGGCCAGCCGGGATGTCCCGCCGGACTTGCCGTCTCCGGAGCTATCGGAGGCTTCCTCGCTCTGTGTTTTCAGGACTGGAAACGGCTTTTCTCATTCATAAGGAACAGAAAGAAAGATAAAGAGAGAACTGCTCTGCCCGGCGACAGCGTATCTGAATAAGAAACCGCGCGACTGGCCGTAATCCCCGGATATTATAATCAGATATATTTTGTATTCAGCTATATTGCGTATATAATGTAGATATTTATCATGGTCTTATGCTATCCCATTATTCCCGAAAGCGATCCGGGTTTCCTTTGACTGCTGAAAGTATGGGCGCGTATGTCCTCAAACCTCCAAAAGCCGACGACCTGATGCGTGCAATTGAAATAGCCATTGCAAGATTTGCAGACATGGTCAAGCTCAGAGAACAAAACAAAATACTTCAGAATAGATCTAAAAACAGACTAGTTCACATCACCCATGTAGACGGGACAGTTATCCGGAATACCCTGAGAAAGAGCCCTTTTCAGTTGCGAAGGATACAGGGCAAATTCAGACAATCTGTTGAGCGGTATCCATTCAACACCGGTCTGCCATTGATCGGTGATATTTCCCATTTCAGGTTGAGCATCTTCAGCTATGGTGCAGCGGAACATGAAATCAACCTGATGGACATCGTTTTCTTCCTCAGCGAATTCGTGATTTCTTGAGATGTAATCTCTGATGAAGAGAATATCTCCAACTTCAACCTCTACTGAAGCTTCTTCAATACACTCCCGTTTAAGAGCCTCTATAAGGGTTTCGCCGTGATTCTGTCCGCCACCGGGAAGAATAAACCAGTCGTGTCCATCAGTAGTATTTCTTATCGCAAGAAGCTTGTTGTCCCGTATGATTATCGCTTTTGCAGAATTTCTTATTGTCTTTTTCAACTCAGTTGTCTTCAAAGAGATCCGGAGTTCCACTATCAAATTTCTTGAGAATACTGCTCATTCTGTCTTTAAGAGCATCCGCCTCTGCGCTGATCTCCTCAAGCGTTTTTTTCGGTTCTTCAGGCAGGTCGGGAGTTGCTTCCTCTGTGTGTTCTTCTTCGAACCCCGGTTCCTCTGTGGAAACTTCAGGCTCATCATTAATCTCAATCGCCTTCAGTGATGAGATGACCTTCTTCCCGCAGAGCTGAATACCCCTTGCCTTCACTCCCTTGATGATTATGTCGGACAGAAGAGTCTCACCTTTTCTTGTCTTCATGTTCTTCCGCCGCTCAAACCAGTAGTCCAGGAGAATATTCTCTCTGTCCAGAAAAGCCATCAGCTCGCTGTTCTCTGGCATAAAGGCATATTCCCGGTCAAGAATGTAGCCGCCGATGGCAAATCTCTTCACATAGGCTATTCTGTTCTTTGTGTTTCTGTAGACACAGGCATAAACCTTTTCCTTGTCGCAGGGGCCGCACCACAGAACCTTTCCTGTAATCATGAGTTTCTCCTGCATGGACACCACCTTGTAGGTTCCGTCTTCCAGAAGATAAAGAATCCTGTCCAGCTCAGAAACATTCCAGCTTTTTTCGCCTTTAACCGATGTACCGATAAATCCTGTTTCCGGATCAAACCCGAGCTTCAGATTGGCTATGGCCACTTCTCTCTTGTCAATGCCGGAGAATGTTTCTATGGAAGTTCTTCTGAAAAACAGCTTCCCATACTTGTCTATCAAGCTCTGCAGCACACCAACAGCATAATCGGTGAGATTCTTCAGCTTTTTCCGCGCAATCCTCATCTTCGATTTGATGTCACCGATCTCTTTCCGGTGAGCCTCTATGTCGAATCTGCTTATTCTTCGAATCTTCAGGGTAAGCAGACGATCAATATCTTCAGTCGTGACTTCCCGTTTGTAGTCAACAAGGAAAGGAAGCAGACTGCCTGAGACTGTGGCTCTGACTTCTTCAAGTGTAGGACACTCTTCTATGGCCTTGTAAAGCCTGTTCTCTATGAATATCTGCTCAAGAGTCATCCAGTGCATACGATCCTGAAGACCTGCTATTTCAAGTTCAAGCTCGCGTCTGAGGAGTCTTTTCAGAGATGCCGCGGAATACTCCACAAGACCGGAAACCGTTGTTTCAACCGGCCTTTCGTCCATGATGACAATCATGTTCGCAGTGTGTGTTGTTTCACAGTCGGTGCTTGTATAAAGTCTCTGGATGGTCTCGTCCGCAGAAATTCCCCTGGCAACGGTGATCTCAATTTCAGCCTTGTCGGTCGAGTAATCATCAATGCTGGATATCTTCAGCCTGCCCTTCCGGGCGGCTCCTTCGATGGAAGCGATTACAGACTCCGTGGTGGTTCCGAACGGGATCTGAGTAATTGCGACCTTTTTGTTGCCTCTGCGTTCAATCCTGGCCCTGCATTTTACTTTCCCGCAACCGTCCTCGTAACCGGACACATCCACTGCACCACCCTGAACAAAGTCGGGAAACAGCTGGAATTCCTCCCCCCTGAGGCAGGCGATCTGAGCCTTCAGCACCTCGTTGAAATTATGAGGAAGTATCTTTGTGGACATGCCCACGGCAATTCCTTCTGCTCCAAGGATAAGTACTACCGGAACCTTTGCGGGAAGCAGTTCAGGCTCCCGGTTTCTGCCGTCGTAGCTTACACCGAAATCTGTTGTGTCGTTGTTGAACAGAATATCTCTGGCCAGCTGAGTAAGGCGACACTCTATGTAACGAGGCGCGGAAGCATCATCACCAGTGAGAATGTTTCCGAAGTTCCCCTGTCTGTCAATGAAAAAATTTCTGTTCGCCAGCGATACAAGAGCAGCACCGATTGACTGATCTCCGTGGGGATGGTAACGCATGGTGTGACCAATAACATTGGCCACCTTGTTAAATCTGCCGTCATCCATCTCAGACATCGACCAGAGGATTCTTCTCTGAACCGGTTTAAGCCCGTCAGCCGCGTCAGGTATTGCTCTTTCCTTGATGACATAGGAGGCAAAATCAAGGAAGTTGTTCTCGTACAGTTTTCTCAGTCCTGTCATCGAAGGTTCTCCATTATGTACTGTTTTCTCTGAGGAGTGTTCTTACCCATGTAGAAACCCAGCATGTCGGAAACATCTCCTATCCTGTCGATACTGACCTTCTCAAGTCTTATATCAGGTCCGATGAACTGGCCGAATTCCTCGGGGCTTATCTCGCCAAGCCCTTTGAACCTTGTAACCTCTGATTTTTTACCCAGTTTTTTCTCCGCATTACTCTTTTCCTTCTCACTGTAACAGTAGATGGTTTCCTTCTTGTTCCTCACTCTGAAAAGTGGAGTCTCCAGAATAAAAAGGTGTCCGTCCAGCACCAGATCTTCAAAGAAATGGAGAAAAAGCGTCATAAGCAGATTCCGTATATGAAGTCCGTCAACATCAGCATCGGTAGCAAGAATAACCCGGTTGTACCTGAGTCCCTCAACACCACCCTCAATGTTCAAGGCACGCATTATGTTGTAGATCTCTTCGTTCTTGTAAACAGTATCTCTTCGATGTGAAAATACATTCAGAGGTTTTCCCTTGAGAGCATACACCGCCTGGGTGTAAACATCTCTGGAAGCTACGAGACTTCCGGCTGCACTCATTCCCTCGGTAAGGAAAATGGAACTGGCTTCCTCTTTTTTGTCACCGCTTCCGAGATGCACTTTGCAGTCCTTGAGCTTGGGAATGCGGATTGCGGTCTGCTTTGCCCTTGCTCTGGCCTTTTTCTTGACATTGAGAAGCTCGGTTCGAAGCTTCTGGTTGGCTTTAATCTTGTTGATAAGCTGATCGGCCAGTGCTGTATTCCTGTGCAGCATCTGCTCAATCTCGCTTTGGACCTGAATAACTATATCACGCCGTATATCAGTATTGCCCAGTTTGTTCTTGGTCTGACTCTCGAATACAGGATCCTTCAACTTTATGGATATCGCCGCGACAATTCCGTCTCTGACATCATCTCCGGTAAATTTCTCGGAACTGTAGGCATTCACCCCCTTAAGAAGCCCTTCTTTAAAGGCAGACAGGTGAGAGCCGCCAGCACTGGTGTACTGCCCATTGGCAAAGGAAAGGTATCTCTCTCCGTAGGAATTTGTGTGGGTAAAAGCAAACTCAATTGTTTTTTCCCTGAAGTAGAACACAGGGTAAACGGCTTCATCTCCAGACTCATGCTCAAGCAGATCCTGAAGGCCATTCTCGGACTGATAGGTGTTTTCGTTGAACTGTATCTTCAGTCCAGAGTTAAGAAAAGCATAGTGGCGAATTCTTTTTTCCAGAAAAATATCGTGGAAAGCGTACTTCCCGAATATTTCCTCGTCAGGAACGAATTCAACATAGGTGCCGTTTCGCTCTGTGGTTTCCTCTGTGGTATCCTCAATGACTGCGCCTCTGGAGAATACTATTCTTCTGCACTTACCATCTCTGTACGAACAGACCATGAAATGCTCGGAGAGTGCATTCACCGCCTTTGTCCCTACACCGTTCAAACCTACGCTGAACATAAATACATCAGTGTTGTACTTGGCTCCGGTGTTAATCTGTGAAACACATTCAAAGAGCATTCCCAGAGGAATTCCCCTGCCGTAATCACGAACGGAACAGGTGCGTCCATTCGTCTTCACCCTGATGCGCTTTCCATGTCCCATTATGAATTCATCTACCGAGTTGTCTATGACTTCCTTGAGCAGGACATAGATGCCGTCATCCACATTGGAACCGTCTCCCAGACGGCCTATATACATTCCCGTTCTAAGACGGATGTGCTCTATAGATGAAAGGGTCTTGATCTTGCTTTCGTCATACTTCATTGCGGCGTTCCCGCTCATCGTACCACCATATCTTGATTGTCGTGTAACTTACACCCCTACATACAGCATTTCAACACAATTCAGAATGAAAAACAGAATATGTAGTGGCACACCAAAGCCGAGTATACAACATTTTGATAA
>JAUVIS010000148.1 GCA_030592635.1 Candidatus Fermentibacteraceae bacterium
ACTTATGGTAACCGGAGCAATTTTTACACTTTCGCTTACTGTCGATATGCGCCGGGAGATCAACCCGGACAATCCCGGACCCGTAACATCAGAGCAGATTACAGAATCAATCAAAGATATTCTTCTGCACGGTATACTTAAGGAGGGAGCTGAAAAATGAAGAAGGCAATTATCATCCCGATAGTTCTCCTGACCCTGGCATGCGGAAGCGGCAACGATAATCTGTTCTCCGGCACTGTAGAAATAGATGAGGTAAGAATATCTGCCAGAGTAGGCGGAGCTGTTGAAGAAAGACTGACAGCACAGGGAGATCAGATACAAAAAGGGCAGACCCTGATCAGGATCGATCAGACGGAATACCTGCTTGCCCTTACACAAACACAGGCCGCGCTTACAATCGCTGAAGCCAGTCTTGAAACCATGCTGGAAGGTACCCGGGAGCAGCAGATCATCGCTGCGTCATCAACCGTAGCCGCTGCAAGAGCTGCCCGGAATCAGGCAGCAACAGACCTTGCACGATTCAGAGAACTCTCAGTCGCCGGGGCCATTTCTGAGCAGCAGCTGCAGGCTGCCGAAACAGCAGCGACTCAGGCGCAGACACAGTATACAAGTGCGCAGCAGAACTATTCTCTGGTGGTAGAGGGCGCCCGGGCAACAGAACTGGAGGCGGCTCAGGCAGCAGTGGAATCAGCGGCAGCAGCCAGAGAGCTTGCAGTACACCGCCTTGAATGGACAGATATATCCTCACCCTTATCAGGTACAGTTACCGGTACAAACATAGAAGCAGGGGAGAACATCGCCCCGGGAATGACACTGCTTACAGTAGCCGACATGGATACAGTAAAGGCGATCTTCTACATCTCACAGCCGTACCTGGCAACCACCGGGATAGGCAGCACGGTAACAGTCAGCACTAACACAGCACAAGATATGGAAACAGAAAACACTGTAACAGGGACAATCACTCACATAGCAGACCGGGCGGAATTCACTCCTTCACAGGTGGAGACCCGTGAGGGAAGAACAAGCCTTGTCTACCGTGTTGAAGCGGAAATTCCCAACCCCCGGAACATCTTCAAGGCAGGAATGCCGGTTGATGTGGAACTGAATCAGTAATGACTTCGACAGTTGCAAAAGTACACAACCTGACAAAATCATTCAAAGAAGTGTATGCTGTAAATGGTATCTCTTTTGAAGTCAGCAGGGGTGAGGTCTTTGGGCTTGTAGGTCCGGATGGAGCCGGAAAGACCACCACCATGCGGATACTTGCCGCAATCCTGAAGCCGGACGATGGCACAGCGGAAATTCTTAACCTCAACACAACCACCAGTAGAGAGAAAATCCATGATAAAATTGCATACCAGAGCCAGAGGTTCGGCCTGTATCAGGACCTTACAGTGGAAGAGAACATCAGATTTTACGCTGACATGTACGGCGTAAAAAGAAGTGAACTCAGTACAAGTATGGAAAAGCTCCTTGACTGGAGCAGCCTCACGGAATTCAGGAAAAGACCCGCCGGCAAACTCTCGGGAGGTATGAAGCAGAAGCTCGGCCTTGCCTGCGCCCTGATTCACACCCCTGAACTGCTCCTGCTTGATGAGCCTACCAACGGAGTAGACCCTGTGTCACGCAAAGAATTCTGGAACCTTCTCTACAAACTGGTAGAAGAGGGGCTTACCATTATCATGACTACCGCCTACCTTGATGAAGCGGAAAGATGCCACCGCCTCGCTTTTATGGAAAAAGGAGAGATAACGGCCCGTGGCACACCGGAGGAGATTACAGGCCTGATTCCAAATGGAGTACTCAAATTCAATTCAGACAACCCCTTTGGGGAATCCAACAAAATAGCAGAGGACACAGAAGCAGTGTCAACTGTATTCGGCTCACAGGTTCATGTAATGGGCAGCGTCACGGTAGAAGACATACAGAAAAGCATAAACAGGCAGCCGGAAATCACCAGAACAAAGGGATCGGTTGAAGATGCCTTTGTCTACCTCTCGGAAACAAATCATGAAAAATAGTGAACAGCAGCAGGCAGCAGTAACTATAGAGCATCTTACGAAGAAGTTCGGTAATTTCACAGCGGTAGACGATATCTCATTCACTGTTAACAGGGGAGAGATATTCGGCTTTCTGGGCGCGAACGGGGCGGGCAAATCAACCACAATCAGAATGCTGTGCGGTATTCTCAAACCCACATCAGGCAGGGGTATTGTCGGTGGTGTTGATATTTCAAAAACTCCTGAGAAAGTAAAAACATTCATCGGGTACATGAGTCAGAAGTTCTCCCTCTACGATGACCTTACGATAGAAGAGAACCTCAACTTCTTCGCGGGTATCTACGGAGTAAAGGATAGAAAGGCAGCAGTCGCCAAAGCCATTGAAAGCGCAGGCCTCACCGGTATGGGAAAAAAGATGACCGGCAGTCTTCCCGTTGGCTGGAAGCAGCGTCTTTCACTTGTCAGCGCGGTAATACACAGCCCGAGTATTCTTTTTCTGGATGAGCCCACATCAGGCGTAGATCCAATTACAAGACGCAGGTTCTGGGAGACGATCAGAGCACTTGCGGAAGACGGCACTACAGTTTTTGTCACCACCCACTACATGATGGAGGCAGAGTACTGTGACCGCCTGTCCATCATGAGAGCCGGTAAAGTCATTGCATTGGGTTCCCCGAATGAGCTGAAGCAGATGAATAAAAAAGACTCACTCGAAGATGTTTTCGTATCCCTTGTTCAGGGGGAGGAAATATGAAACTCCGGCGAATAAAGGCTATAGCAAAAAAGGAAATAATTCATGTACTGAGAGACCCCAGGAGCCTGGGTATGGGCCTTGCCATACCGGTTCTGCTGCTTATTCTCTTCGGCTATGGGCTTTCCCTTAATGTGGACAATGTACCTCTGGCGGTATGGGACCAGAGCAACACAGCAACATCAAGAAACCTTATCCGTGACTTTACCAACTCTGAGGCATTTCAACCTGCAGGCGTGTGTCACTCACAGAGAGATACCGGGGAGATAATCCAGTCCGGTCAGGCAACGGCGGTTCTGGTAATACCACCTGACTTTGAAGAAAAAATAGAAAGACAGGAGCCGGTACAAGTGCAGCTTCTTGTTGACGGCAGTGATTCAAATACTGCAAGACTCTCGATAATGTATGCCGACGGCATTACAAAGAATGCGGCGCAATCATCAGCCATCAGTATTATCACAGCATACAATCCCGCCATGGATACCACCTGGTCTATCATTCCCGGTCTCATCGCAATAATATTGAATGTGATTGCCGCCATGCTTACCTCACTGTGTGTAGCACGCGAGTGGGAGAACGGTACCATGGAGCAGCTTATATCCACTCCCATGCGCAAGGGAGAGTTCCTGATCGGCAAACTGGTTCCATACTATATCATTAGTGTAATTGATCTTATCATAGCAGTACTCATGGCGCTGTTCCTCTTCGGGGTTCCTATGAACGGCAGTCTGTTTGTACTTGCGGGTGTGAGTGGAATGTTTATTTTTACAACACTTTCAGTGGGTATCCTTATCAGCACTGCTGCAAAAAGTCAGCTTCTGGCAAGCCAGCTTGCACTGGTCATAACCTTCCTGCCGGGGTTTATTCTCTCCGGCTTTGTGTACGACATAAAGGCAATGCCTGCGGTTGTAGTAGCTATCACAAAACTTATTCCAGCTACATACTTCGTCTCTCTTCTTAGAACCATCTTCCTGAAGGGCACATGGGGAATGGCTCCCACAAAAGAACTGTTTTTCCTCACCCTGTTCGCAGCGGTGATTCTAGCCATGACCATGAAGAAACTCAAGCTGAATCTGGATGGCAAATGATGTCAAAACGCTTAAAGTTCATGCTTAAAAAAGAACTTCTCCAGACACTCAGAGACCCGAGAATGAGAATGGTAATTCTGATTATGCCGATACTCCAGACACTGATCTTCGGCTATGCTGTAACCACTGATGTCAAGAAAGTGGATACAGCAGTAGTAGACCTGGCCGGCACTACAGGAACAAGAGCAATAACAGACCAGTTCATATCCTCCGGCATTTTCGTTCAAAAACAGATACCGAACAACTACGCCGCAGCCTGGGAGGCAATGGATCAGAGCGAGATTCAGGCAATGATTCTTTTCAACCGGCAGGGGCAGATGCAGTTCGTTACCGATGGTTCCCGGGGACTGTCGGCCGGAGTCACCGCAGGCTACGCGGCGGCAATTCTCGCGGGAAATCAGCAGTCATCCATAACCGTGGAATCCCGGGCATGGTACAACCCTCTTCTGGAGAGCCGGAACTTCTATGTGCCCGGAGTCATCGCAATGATGGTGATGGTTGTTACCCTGATACTGAGCAGCATGGCAGTTGTGCGGGAGGTTGAAATAGGCACCATGGAGCAGATAATGGTAACACCCATGAAAAGATGGGAATTCATCGCAGGCAAGCTTCTTCCATTCGGAGCAATTGGAATGGTTAATGTGCTGGTGGTAACAGCTGTGGCTGTGCTCTGGTTCAACATTCCCCTCCAGGGCAGTCTTCCTCTACTGATGCTGGGGGCAGTACTCTACCTTATGAACACCCTGGGTCTGGGCCTGCTCATCTCAACAGTCAGCCGCACACAGCAGCAGGCTATGCTGAGTGCTTTCTTCGTAATCTTCCCGGCATCTCTTCTCTCCGGCTTCGCTTTCCCCATAGCCAATATGCCCGGTATCATCAGGTTCTTCACAATATTCAATCCCATGCGCTACATGATGACCATCCTCCGGGATCTTTTCCTGAAAGGCAATGGTCTGGACATCCTCTGGCCCAACTACCTTGCCATGTTTCTCCTCGGAACAGCTCTTCTTACAGCAGCCACACTGAGGTTCAAAAAGACAGGGTAGAGGCGGGCAGGAATGGTGTTCAGCCATTGTTGAATAACTGATTCACCGTTTTCATTGGCAGAAAAAGACGAGTTCTGTTGTAAGAGCCAGTCAGTTCCTGAAATCCGAATCGCAGGTAGAAGCGCTCAGCTGAATCATTCAGGCAATCAACAATTACTGCATAAGCAGGCAG
>JAUVIS010000139.1 GCA_030592635.1 Candidatus Fermentibacteraceae bacterium
AGATGATATCAAGATTGATGTCTGGGACAACAACGAAATACACGCTGATAATATTTCCGGTTCCGAATACAGTGTTACCGCCTTGAATAACGGAGAATACTATTTCAGGGTATGGGCTGTTGACAATGATTTCGGACCGGGATGGGCTTCAGAACCCGTACCGGCACAGGTTAATACTGCCGGGGTTGAAGACGTTTCTGATGGTGTAGCTCCTCAGGTTTCTTCAATGGGGTTGATAACACCAAATCCGGTTTATGCAAGCGCAGTTATTCCAGTTACAATTGCGCCTTTCGATCTGGCTACAGCCACTCTTGCTGTTTTCGATGTGACCGGAAGGAAAATTGTTGATTTGACTTCATCCCTGAGCGAATCCGGTTATCGGAACATCATCTGGGACAGAGGCAACATTCCCGCGGGTGTACACTTCGTAAGACTTGAAACTGCTTCCGGTGTTTCGGTTCGCCGGGTCGTTTCAGCAGTAAGATAGACAGGCTGATACACGGAGGTGACGGTTTTCACAGTCGCCTCCGTGAAGTATGTTTGATATGCGGAGTGTTCTGTTTAATCTGAGGGGGTAGCTTACCGGTGAAACTTCAATGCAAACAGTGCGGTGCTCTTCTGGCGGTCACATCTCCTGATGCTTACATCAGCTGTCCCTATTGCGGAGCCAGGGCTGTGGTGGACGGTTATTCCGGGTCCAGTTTTTTTCACAGGCCGGCACTTGAAGAAAAAGATGTTTTTCGTCTGTTTGATCCTGGAAGCGTCGCATCTGTTTCTCTGTACTGGTTTCCCTACGATCCGGATACTCTTGCGCGGGTGTTTACTCAACCCTATGCGGAAATGGAAAACTACTCGCCGCCATCGGCTGACCGGCGGATCTGGGATGAATCTGAAGTTGAGGGCACAACTGTTCCTGTTGACCCTGAACTGGTTGGAGATGCCGGAGTTATCTACCACCCTTTCTGGGTGGCCATCAGCTCTTCAACGGCGCAGGGAACCATGGTTGACGGAGTGAGCGGCAGTAAACTGGGAGAATCTCCCGATTACAGCGGTGAGGCTTCGTTCAGTCCTCTTCAGGAAGCTTTGTCAGCCTTCCTGACTGGCGTCGCTCCGGCTCTGCTGGTTTTCTTTCTTTTGAAAGGGTTATCTGTTTTTCTGGCATCTGTTCTAGGAATGGTTTCCGCTTTTCTTGCCCCGGGATTGTGGAGGAAGTTGAGGGGTGCGGGCCATGAGTGATCTTCTAACTCTTTCGTGCCCTTCCTGCGGAGGACTTCTTGAGATCTGTGAGGGGAACACAAACGCTGTCTGTCCCAACTGCGATACACCGCTGCTTCTCGGGGGCGTTGTTAACAGATATATAATCGAATCCGAAGTTGATTCTACCGGTGCTGTCCGTGCTGTCCGCCGCAAGCTGGAGGAGCTGTCCGCAGGGGTCTTTGCCGGATGCCGGGTCAGGAAGCCGTTTCTTACATATGTGCCTTTCTGGATACTATCCTGCCGGGTGGACGGTTTTGTCTTTGGTGTAAAGCCTGTATTTATAAAGCGGAGGGTGAGGGCTTCCACTGAAAATGATGACGGTCGCGCGCAGAACCCTGTAATCAGAACCATTAAGCAGCGAAAAGGTGTACGGGCAGAGGAACATCAGATCAGCAGCGGTTTTGATGTCATTGTCAGCGCGGCACATCTGGAACCGCTGGGAATACCGTCTCTGGGCGCCCAGTCTCAAATGGGTCTCTCCGGAATGGCTCTGGGGCGTTCCGACTCAAGGCTGCCTCTGAAAGTATTTGATTCTGAGAATCTTTCCGCCTCCGCTCATGTTGTGGATCCGGCAGTTTCCATCAATCAGGCAAAAGATGAAGCGGAAGAGTTTATCCAGAGGATCTGCGGCGGAGTAGGCGTAGGACTTGAACAGCGATCCATGTATCTGGCTGTTACCGGTGCCAGAGAAAAACTGGTTCACTACCCTCTCTGGGTTGTTGAATATGTTCTTGGCGAAAAAACATACAGAATTGTTGTTGACGGCTGTTCAGGAAAGGTTCTAAGAGGAGCTTTTCCCCCTGATTCGGCACACTGGAAAAAGGTCTGTCAGATACTGGGCAGCGTCTGGGCGGGTCTTATTCCTGTCCTTCTGCTGGTAGCTTTCTCAGGTCTTCTCAAGGCAGGACCTGTACTTATGTTTGCTATGCTCTCAATCTACGGGCTGGGTGTTGTTTCAGCAAAGTTTTTGAAAATGGCGGGAAAGAATGCCGAAATGGATAACCTTATATGAGAATTACAAGACTTGTCTGCGGACATTGCGGCAGTGTCCTTTCCGGACTTGGACAGGATCAGCTGTTTTTCTGCAGTAACTGCGGAAAGGGCTGGTCTCCTGGTGAAAAAGGACTTGAACCAGTGCAGGTGCAATGCCGGGCCTCTGCGGATTCTCGTCTGCCACTTCCCTTCTGGCTGGTGAGAGCTACTGTTCATATTTTGAAAAGGACTGTTAGAAACGAATTTATCTCTACAATGCTCAGGTTCGGCAGCAGGTATGAAGAAGATGTTCTGTCTTCTAAAAAAAGAGAGACTGGCGGACAGTCAGACAGAAGAACATTTCTGTTTCCCGCCTTTCCAGTTGATGGTCTGCCGGGAACGGGGGTAGCTCTTTCTGAGCATATCCGTGATCTTCCGGAAATAATCGGCGCAGAAGACGGATTGCCTGATATCTGCGGCGGATCTATTTCCCCTGCTGATGCCGTGGTACTCGCAAGATGTGTTGCCGTCGGGCAGGAGACAGAAAAAGCGGACTGGCTCGCGGAAATTGAGATCATTTTCTCCTCCGTTAAATCTGCCCTTATAATCCTTCCATGCACTCAGGAAGTGGAGAAGGTAGCTGTCGCTGAAACCGGCGTATCCTTTTTCAGACGATCCGTATCCGGCTGGTATGAAATAGTTGATTACCACAGCTGCAAAAGAACCGGGAGCATCAAAGCTTGACCGAAGGGGATATCTGCCCTAAGGTAGCATCATCTGGAAACTCACACATAGAAGGGGATATAGATGTCCGGACACAATAAATGGAGTACTATCAAGCACAAGAAGGGCAAGGCGGATGCGGCCAGGGGTAAGATATTCAGTCGTCTTGTCAAGGAAATTTCCGTAGCAGCCCGTCAGGGTGGCGGTGATGTCGACATGAATCCCAGACTGCGTGTGGCTGTTGATGCAGCCAGAGGGCAGAATATGCCCAATGACAACATTGAGAGGGCCATCAAGCGTGGAACAGGTGAGCTTGAGGGCGTTACTTATGAAGAAATGCTTTATGAAGCCTATGGGCCGGGCGGAGTTGCCATTATCATTGAAGTTCTTACAGACAATAAAAACCGTGCTGCCGCAGAGATTCGGCATTCCCTCACAAAAGGCGGTGGCAGTCTCGGCTCAAAGAACAGCGTAGCTTACCTTTTCAACAAACAGGGGCAGATCTGTATTGACGGTACTGCCCATACAGAGGACGAAGTGCTTGAAGCCGGGCTGGAAGCCGGTCTTGAGGATGTCGCTGTTGTTGAGGAAATCATTATAGCTTCTACCGCGCCGGATGATGTTTTTACTGTGAAGGACGCTATGGAGGCTGCTGGAATAAAGGTCATCTCCTCGGAAGTGACAAAAGTTCCATCCAACACAGTGCTGCTCTCGGGTAAGGAAGCGATCAGAACGATGAAACTTCTTGAAGCCCTTGAAGATATTGATGATGTTCAGGCTCTTTTCTCAAACTTCGACATGGATGATTAGTTGTCTGAGAGGATCATCCTTGGAATTGATCCCGGATTGAACATAACCGGTTTCGGAGTTATTGCAGCCGATGGAGGTTCTTTAAAGCTGCTTGACGCGGGAACTATCAGGTCAAAACCTTCGGATCCACTCACCCCCAGACTGACGGAAATTTTTCAGGGGCTTGTTCAGATTATTGAAAAGTATTCGCCTGAAGTAATGGGAATGGAGAAAATCTATTCCCATTACCGTCATCCCGTGACTGCTATTATCATGGGGCATGCCAGAGGCGTTCTCTGTCTTGCTGCGGGTTTGCAGGGGATTCGTGTGGAATCACTGCCGGCAAGCAGAGTAAAGAAAGCTGTTACAGGCAACGGTCGGGCCAGCAAGCAGCAGGTGAATGGCATGGTACGCCGGATTCTCGGTATTCACAATGAGTTGAAACCTCTGGATGTGAGTGACGCGCTTGCTGTGGCCATAGCTCTGTACGAGGAGGAGCGACATGCTTGAAAGCATCAGAGGAAAAGTTACCGGTACCGATCAGTCTTACATTCTTCTTGAAACAGGACCGGTAACCGTGCGGCTGCTCGCTCCGGGATATTTTCTTCGGCATGTTTCCGCGGGGGATGAGTCTGTTTTCTTTCTTCTTTTTCAAATAGTCAATGAGGGAAACAAAGGAGTTCCTCTGGCGGTTGCCTTCCCCAGTGTTTCAGACAGAGATTTTTTTACCAAATTTATAAGTGTATCGGGAGTTGGTGTGAGAGCTGCCGCAAAGGCCATGGTTATTCCACCATCCGAGCTTGCTTCAGCAATATCCAACGGAGACATAAAGGTACTTAAGTCTCTTCCCGGTATTGGCAATTCGCGGGCAAAACAAATAGTTGCCAAGCTTCAGGATACAATGTCGAAGTCAAATTTCATTTCCTCGGTACCGGCGGTTGCAGGTAATGCCGCTGATGCCCGGGCCATTCTCGAACAGCTTGGAATTCCTTCCTCAGAAGCTGTTTCTCTGATAAATGCCGCTGTCGAAAAAGAGGGAGCGGATGTTTCCGCCTCAACTCTGGTCAGAGCCGCAATGAAATCAAGGGGCTGATATGTCACTGGAATCCATAGTCAGAGCTGAGGATACAAACGGAGACGAGAGGGATTTTACAAACCTGAGGCCGAAGAGCTTTGCAGAGTATATCGGTCAGCGGGAGATTATTGAGAACCTGAGGATTGCTGTTCAGGCTGCCAGAGAAAGGGGAGAACCCCTTGACCATCTGCTTTTTCATGGTCCGCCGGGGCTTGGCAAGACAACTCTTGCCTATGTTATTGCCGAGGAAATGGAAGCGGATATCGTCTGTACATCAGGACCCGCTCTTGAGAGACCTGCGGATCTTGTGGGAATACTTACAAACCTGAAAAGGGGAGATGTCCTTTTCATTGACGAGATACACAGACTGCCAAGAATTGTCGAGGAGTACATCTATCCGGCAATGGAAGACTTTGAGATAGATATGGTTATAGATCCCGGCCCTCACGCCCGTACAGTCAAGCTTGAACTGAATCACTTTACCATTGTGGGGGCAACTACCCGTGCCGGTCTCATAACAGGTCCTCTCCGGGACAGGTTCGGCTTTTCTCTTCATCTTGAGTTTTACGATGTGAAAGATCTGCGTACCATTATCAC
>JAUVIS010000046.1 GCA_030592635.1 Candidatus Fermentibacteraceae bacterium
AGGTGATCCCGGTGATGATACCTTCCCTCAGTACGGGGTAATTCGCACCGATACCCTTTCCATGCGCAGTTCAGCATGGGTGATGAAACTTTATAACGAACGATTCGGAAATACAGTGGTGGAGGCAACATGTGATCAGGTTTCCGGGGGTTACGGTCTGGAAGTTTATGCCTCACGGTATGACGACTGGACTCTTTCGCTTATGGTAATAAACAAGAATCTTGATTCATCCTACACAGCATCAATAGACCTGACCGGATACATGTCTGACGGTACTGCTGATGTGTGGCAGATTGTAAATGATCTGCCGATTAACGCTCCCTGGAACGGCACCTCAGGCATAACATATCAGGGGGAGATCGCGGGCAGTTCCCAGAGTTTCAGCTACACATTCCCTAAAGCTTCAGTAACCTGTATCTGGATAAACCCCGATCCCCAGGGCGTATCCGGTCTGAACTTCCCGCAATCCGTATATATCGAGGCAGTTCCAAATCCATCCACAGAGTCAGTTACATTCCGGTATTCGCTTCAGGAATCTTCAGAGGCAAGAATTGACATATTCAACATCGCGGGCAGGCTGGTGCAATCACTTGATTGTTCGCTCTCTTCCGGCGAAGGCTTTCATTCAGAGGTTTGGGATAGAAGAAACAGTAACGGGGCGGCGGTTCCCGCAGGTATTTATCTTGCGAGACTTACTGTAAATAACTCTGGAATCAGAGAAATAACGAAGCTGATGCTGCTTTAGCGAAGGAGGCAAAATTCATGAGTCTTATTATTCCAGTCATACTTATTCTGGCTTCAGCGGGGGTTGCACAGCCCGCAGTCGCTGATGTGCTCCATGATCTGGATCAGCTTTACAGAAGCGATAACAGTCATTCCGAAATGTCCATGCACATTGTTACCGAGCACTGGGAAAGAACACTCACAATGGAGATATGGTCGGAGGGCAGAGACAAGACATTTATCAAGGTACTCTCTCCTGCGAGGCAGGCCGGTTCCGCCACTCTCAGGATAGGTTCAGAGATGTGGAACTACCTTCCCAACACAAACAGCACTGTAAGAATTCCACCATCCATGATGACAGGTTCATGGATGGGATCTGACATCACAAACAATGACATTGTAAAAGAAATAACCTATGAAAGCGATTACACTGCTGAATACACAACAGGCCATGGAAGTGGTAATGAGCACAACGACAATCTCTTCTATCTGAAGCTTACTCCCGAACCGTCAACTGCTGTTGTCTGGTCTTACATAGTCTGCGCAATATCCACAAATCCGGTTCTGCCCGTGCGGGAAGAATACTACGATCAGCACGATAATCTCATAAAAACAATCACCTTTTCTGATGTGCAGACCATGGGCGGAAGAACAATTCCCACTGTAATGAAAGTAATCCCCGCCGATAAACCTGAGCAGAGTACCACCATCACATGGTCAAACACATCGTTTAACCAGGGAGTCAGCGAAGATGTCTTCACTCTGGACAATCTTCAGGATGGCGGGAACCGCTAGATGAGTCTTATCTCCAAGCTTGCCTGGAGGAACATCTTCCGGCAGAAGAGAAGAACCATTCTTACCATCCTTTCCATGACGGGAGGTTTTGTTCTCTCCAGTCTGGCAATCGGATGGATGGACGGCTCTTACGGTGGAATGATACTGTTCTTTACAAATCACAGAACCGGTCAGATCCAGGTTCACAAAGATGGCTACCTGAATGACCCATCCATCTATGACACCATTGACGACTACATGTCCGTCGGGGAACAGATTGAAGCAACTGACGATGTGAGAGCATGGGCCCCCAGAATTTATACAGGCGCTCTTCTTGCCTCCAGAGTTCAAAACTCACCACCTGGAATCTACGCCAACTCCGCAGCTGCTTCCGTAGTTGGAATAGATCCGGTAATGGAGCAGAGGGCAACAGATTTCTCCGATCAGATTACAGACGGAGAAATGCTTACCGCATCTCCGGCGGATTCTTCTCTCCGTGCCACAGGTCAGATACTTCTGGGCAGAGAACTGGCGATTACACTGAATGTCGCAGTGGGAGATTCCCTTATCCTGTTCTCTCAAGCCGCTGATGGCAGCGGTGCCGACAGAAGGTACATTGTAACGGGAATTGTATCTACAGGTAATACTGAGCTGGACAGAGCCAGTTGCTATATAACCATGGCTGATGCCCAGTTGCTGTTTGCTCTTGAGGGCAGAGTCCACGAGCTGGTCGTGATGACGAACTCTCTAAGCGATGTGGAGAGAGTAACAGGTGAGATATCCGCAATGACTGATCCCCTCGGTCTCTCCACAGCCCCATGGAAGGTGTTTGCAAAAGAGTTCTACAATGGCATGCAGGCCGATGAAGCCAGTTTGAAGATAATGCTGGCGATCATTATTGCCGTTGCCGCGCTTGGTGTTCTTAACACAATTCTAATGATGGTTCTTGAAAGAAGAAGAGAATTCGGTGTAATGAAAGCCATAGGAACCCGGCCGAAATCAATTGTGAAAATGATTGTTCTGGAAGCCAGCATCATGGGTCTGGTCAGCGTTGTGCTGGGAAGCGTCATCAGTACAATTGGCCTGATGATCCTATCAAAGCACGGCATGATTCTTGATCCACCGCTGGATTACGGAGGATTTACATTCAGAGAGATGGTTGCATCCATTACCCCCGGCTGCTACTGGATACCCGCAATTTGTGTGATGGTTACTGCCTCAATAGTCAGCCTGATTCCTGCTGTAAAGGCTGCTCACACGGATGCAGCTAAATCCATGAGGAAGGTGTAACATGTTCGCGCGGCTGATTCTGATCTCATGGCGCAATGTGTTGAGAAACAAAAGAAGAACGATTATTACCGGAATGGCAATAGGCGTTGGGCTGGCTGCTATGATGTTTTCCGATGCGCTGTTCGCCGGGATGACCACTCTACTGATTGAAAGTACAACCGACACATGGATGGGGGACGCTCAGATCCACAGAGAAGGATTCCGGGAAACCGCGAGGATTTCTTACACTGTTAATGTCCCGGGCAGAGTTGACAGTCTGCTTGAGTTGGATACTCTTGTTGCTGCATCAACAGGCAGACTGATTTCCCCGGCATCTCTGCAGTCCGCCATGGAAATGAAGCCGGTAACTCTCATGGGAGTAAATCACAGAACAGAGAATCAGATATCAATGCTTGAGACGGCAATAGATTCCGGCAGTTACCTTTCAGGGGACAGCATGGAGATAATTATCGGATACAAACTTGCCGAGGACATGGAACTGAATCCTGGAGATATCGCGGTAATAACAGCAGCCATGGCAGACAGCGGGTTCGCAAGTCGGATGTTCCGGGTCAGTGGTATCTGTAAGTTCGGCTCAGACCAGTATGACAGATACACAGTTTTTGTGAACATTGAATCGGCAGGAAGTCTTCTTGGTCTCACCGGTGAACTGCACGAGATTGCAATTCGTTTTCAGAATCCGATGACAGCAGTGAATCCGGATCTTTCATTCTGGACAGCATTTTCAACAGACGGCAACACAGCTGAAGGCTGGCCGGTGTTATCTCCACAGATTTCCTCCATGATAAAAATGACAAACATCAGCCTTGGAATACAGGCAGCTATTCTTTTCGGGCTGGTTCTTTTCGGAATAGTCAACTCTCTTTTCATGTCCGTGTACGAAAGGATGTATGAATTTGGAGTCATGAAGGCTGTTGGCACCTCCAGAGGAGCCATCACCTCAATGGTGCTTCTGGAGGCGTTCTGGGTTGGTGTAACCGGCTCGGTGGTCGGGACACTTATTGGATTTGGAGTAATCAAGTACTTTGCCGGTGCGGGAATCAGTTTTGGTGAGGTTGATTTTTCCGGTGTGATGTTTGATAAGCCTATATACACCGTATTGAACTGGTCCAGGCTCTGGATATACCCGGCGTCTACATTGTTGTTCACCACACTGGCGGGGATTTACCCTGGAATACACGCCGGCAATCTCAACCCTTCTGAAGCCATGCGCAAAAGCCTTTGAGACAGGAGAAGAATAGATGAATACAGATACTGAGAATAGAAGCACAAACAAGAACAAAGTAATAGTAACCAGGGGTCTCAAAAAGACCTACCATGACAATGGAGTTCCCGTGGAAGCAGTTCGTGGAATTGATTTTACCCTGACAGAAGGGGAATTCACAGCAATTATCGGTCCTTCAGGTTCCGGGAAAACCACATTCCTGAACCTGATGGCAGGACTGGATACACCCACTGACGGAGAAGTTGAACTCTCCGGCAGACTCATATCAAATATGAGCGGCAAAGAGCTTTCCAATTACAGACGGGATCACATCGGTTTCATCTTTCAGGCTTACAATCTTTTTCCGGTTCTTACAGTAGAGGAAAACATCGAGTACATCATGCTTCTCCAGGGCATTCGCAAAAAGGAAAGACACGAAAGGGTAATGAATATCCTGAAGCAGGTTGAACTGGAAGACTATGCAGACAGATTGCCATCAAAACTCTCAGGCGGACAGCAGCAGAGGGTTGCGGTGGCACGGGCAATGGTCTCGAAACCAAAGTTGATAATTGCAGATGAACCAACCGCGAATCTTGATTCAAATACCAGTGGTGACCTTCTGGACATGATGAGAAAACTCAATGAGAAAACAGGTATGACATTTCTTTTCTCTACTCACGATGAGATTGTGATGAAAAGAGCAAGGAAAGTTGTAACACTTCGAGACGGATTGCTGGATACCGCGGAAGAAAGCCTGATCCAGTGAGGTTCCTCACTCTTTTGATTGTAACAGCATCCATCACACATGCCTTTACTGGAGTATTCAAACCGGGACTCAACCTTACCCGCAACGATTCCACAACCTGGAACGGCTATCTCTCTCTGAGACTGATGAACAATCGCAGATTCGGCCCGGTTAGAACAGATATTGCCTGGGTAATCAGCCCCACAGTGGGAAACCCTGCACTTCAGGGAGAAAAGGGAAACATCTCCCTGTTCAGAATAGTTGACCCGGATGAAAGACTATTTCCAGCAGAGTGGAATGGAGCAGAGCACTTCAGTATTCTACAGAACATCGATCGCCTGAGCCTTCAGGTAAGAGCAGGAAAATTAAGAATCACCACGGGCAGGCAGGCCATCTACTGGGGTGTTTCCAAATCAATAAGCCCCACAGACTTCATTGCGCCTTTCCCTTATGGCACTATCAACACGGATTACCGCAGAGGAGTTGATGCAATCAGAGCAGTTTACCCAATTGGAATGATGTCTGAAATAGAGAGCGGTTTCGTATTCGGAGACAAGGCAGAGGTAGAAAAAAGCGGTTACTGGTTCAGAACCAGACTATATGCACTAAACACCGATATTTCTATTCTTGCAGCAGAATTCAGGGAAAACAAGCTGATCGGGGCCAGCCTCAACAGAGCAATTGGAGGTTCCATTGGCTGGGTCGAGTCTGCTGTGACAAAGCCGGAAGAGGAAGACACATACTGGTGTCTTTCGACCGGGCTTGAGCGCAGTTTCCGAAACAGTACACTCTATGGCTTTATGGAGTACCACTACAACTCACCGGGCACGGAAAACCTTGAAGACTACGCAACAAACTCAACCACCACAGCATACACCAGTGGAGGAGTTTACCTCATGGCAAAGCACTATCTGGCAACCGGCGTCAGCGTAACAGCAACTCCTCTCCTCACACTGAACGGCAGCGCTCTCCTCAATCTGAACGACTACTCCGCCCGGCTCAGCGCAGGTGGAGATTACAGTCTTTCTGACAACTCAACTCTCAACACCGGAATCAGCGGCGGAACAGGTTCGGAAAAGACAGAATTCGGGAACTTTCCCACAGTCTTCCACTTGATTCTTTCAGTGTATTTCTGAATTTGCGGGAGTTCTTGACCATGTGTGTCAGGTATGCTATTCTTCAAATATATAACAACCGGGAGACAGGCTGGCCTGTCAGTTTTCGATCATTACTGATTTGAAAGAATGGATTATGAATGCAGGCAATATTATTGAGGCAATTAGGAATAACCGGGTAAAGATTACTGACCATGCCGATGAAGAAGCGGCTGATGATTCTCTGATGTACGATGAAATTTATTATTCGGTAATCCATGGTGAGATTATTGAGAATTATCCAAACGACAGGCCATATCCGAGCTGTCTAATTCTGGGTAGAAATTTTGCCGGTGAGCCAATCCACAGTGTTTGGGGGTATAATCAGGAGAATCTATGGGCAGTGCTAATCACTGTTTATCGGCCAGATCCAGATCGATGGATTAATTGGAGGGAAAGGGTAAAAAGATGAAGCCATTTGAGAAATGCCCTGTTTGTGGCGGGGACATGAAGCAGAAGCATGTGGAAAAATTACTTCGAGGTGGAGGTAATACTGTATCTATGAAGGTCATTGCAGAGGTATGTCTCCACTGTGGAGAAAGGCTTTACTCTGAAGATGTGGTAAGGTCCTTTGCGGAAATGCGGAGCAAATTGAAAAGGCAGGAATTCAGTCATTTCAAGACTCTTGGTCAATCTTTTACAGTTGATGAGAGTTGGCCCAACAAAGCAATCCATCCTACAGGCTAACCGCTATAATCTGATTGACTGTGGAGTAATCTTAATGGCAATAAGCACATATACTAAATTCTTAATTTGTGGAATACCAGTGAGGAGAAAACATGAAAAGCTGGATATCATCTGAAAGAATACTGGATTTTGCGATAGCAGAGGAAGAGGACGCTGTCAGGTTTTACACTGAACTCGCGGAGAAGGCTGTACACAGCGCAATGAAAAGAGATTTTCTTCTTTTTGCCGAAGAGGAAAGAGGCCACAGAGCAAAGCTCATTGCCGTGAAAGAGGGGAAGAAATTACAGTCCGCTGATGAAGAGGTGCTTGATCTAAAAATATCAGATTACACTGTGGATGTAAGCACTGACAACATTGAAAGTTACGAAGATGCCCTTGTTGTCGCCATGAAGAAGGAAAAAGCGGCTTACAAACTGTATACAAAACTCAGCGGGATTGTTGACTCCGAGGATGAAAAAAACCTCTTCAAAGCACTCGCTCAGGAAGAGGCAAAGCACAAACTCCGCTTCGAGATCGAATACGATGATATGCTGAAGGAGAACTGACCTACAGAGATGATATGAATTGAATATCGCTGCATACGGGTGCGCTTCTTGAAGGGGAAGAAAAAGTGAACAGACCCATTGGATTAATCGTGCTTCTTTCCTTTCTCACCCTCTTGATAAGTTGCGGAGGATCGGATTCGACAGAGCTTGCTGATGAAATCATCCAGCCCCAATATGATTTGATAAAAGTCGATTCGATTGGAATTGAGCTTGGTGATTCCAACTATGTTTTCGGAACTATCATTGATGCAGCCTGCCTGACTGACGGGCGTATCGCACTTCTTGATATCCTTAAAAGAAAAGTTTTTGTTTATTCCGGGAATGGTGAATTTCTGGGCAGTGCCGGAGGAGAAGGCATGGGGCCGGGAGAATTCATTTCTCCCTACACACTGACACCTCTCTCTGATGGCGGGTTCGCGGTTGCGGACATTCAGCAAAGCAAGATCATCTTTTTCGATTCATCGCTCCAGTATGCAAGAGAGCTGTGCGGTTTTCAGCCAATGGCTCCTGACCGTATTGGTATAGGCCCGGACGGATCCTTCTTCGGGAGAAGGCTCAACTGGTACTATGACGAAGAAGAAGAGGAACTGTACAGTGGTTCCGAATACTGTCTCTGGTCTGATTCAGTTGAGCCGTATCAGACATATCAGGAGAACTATTTCCTGCATTCATCGGATGATCATTTCTTTTGCAGTATCGCCTCCTCTTCAGACGGCAGATTTTTCAGTATGCCCTCCTCAAAAACAGAATATTCAATTATCGGGTACACACCCGAAGGAGATGTCAGCTTCTCAATTGAAATTCCCTGGGAAACCATATACCGAACTGAAGAGGAATTACTGGTTGCCCGTCCCGGCATGGTGATTCCAGGCCCGGGAAGTGAATCAACATCTTCAGAACTGAGTGCGAACTGGTCACCCGATTCCACAAGGAGTACCGGATCTCTTGCCGGTCTGGACGAAAAAAACAGGTTGTGGGTAAAATCAGGCAGAGGAGAAACAGCATCTCCCGTTTTTGACCTGTACAATTCAACAGACGGTTCTTCCATGGGCTCCGTTGAAACCACACTTCCACCAATAGCCAGATATTGGAGTGTCAAGATATTTGAATCGGGAATACTGGGATGGGATCACAATCCCGGAGACTACCCGCGAGTGTATATCCTTGAACTTGTTGACAGAAATCAGAGATAAATACCTGCTTCAGCAGTCAGGCAGACCCGCGAGTGGACAGATTGTGGTAATTCAGACCACAACTGTACCCCCTTGAGGGAAAGAATTTTACTTTCAGTAGAATTCGAATTTCCTTATCCGGTTCAATTACCTGAAACAAAATGAAGAGATCATTGATGTCTGGAAACTTTCCTGTTATTTTCCATATCCTTTATCAATAAGCAAATCTGCAAGGTAGGAGCCACCCTGACCGGTAATTCCGGTTACCAATTCTTCTTTCATTTTTCCCGTCTTAATCTGTACAAACCACACCATCGTAATACTACTTCAAAAGGATACTCATGCTCTGCTGCGTGTCCCCGCATAATGTTGACATATTCACCAGGATGTAATACTGTACAAAATTAAACAAAAAACTCTTACAATGAACGGAGGCATTCAGTTGAAACAGATCAAATCACAATGGACAGCAATCACAGCGGTTCTATTGCTTTGTGTCAGCGCGGTGCATGGACAGTATGCTGAAGAGGTTTTTAGTTTCAGCGGAGGCGTCAATCGTTTTGAGGATTTCTCGCAGGAAATCACATCTGATCTTGAATTTCAGCTTGATTACGAGATGGATGTGGAGGGATGGATTATCAGAATAATCAACCCTGATCAGCCGAATCACGATTACACTAAAATTGTAACCCCTCCTTACAGAGGTACAAACGCTCTCTACATATACGAGTGGCATTTCCAGAACGAGAATGGAGCCTGGCCGAACGATGGTTCTGTAAACGCCCCCGGAGCAGAAAGAAAATTCTGGTTCGTGACAGACCCTGAAAGCTTCGAAACAGGTTTTGAGGCACTGTCGGCAATGCTCTGGCCTGAAAGCGATGAGGTATATGAGAACGCTGTTGAAATCCATAACGGAATCAGTCGTGAATCCGGAATACTTCATATTATTGATGTTGAACTTGGAAGTGATGAAGACGGTGACGATGTATGGATTGAGCGTATAGAATTCGAAGTTGATCTGTTTTTACCACAGGAATAGTTGACTGAGAAGATTGTGGTATCAGCTGAGCTTTTCAAGAGAGTCATTGCAATCTTCCTTGAAGAAGAACTCCTGTGACCCAAGGGAACCAATTGGTTTGTTCCCTGTTACCAATTCCAGTATATCAACCCCTGCAATTTATCGTTTTTCATTTGTACTGAAAGGGAAATCTCGTGAAAATAGTAGCATTTATCGTTATTGCAGCATTCCTCGCATGCGGAACACCGGAACCGCAGTCAGACGAAACTCTTACCATCGAGTCCGCTGAAACTCCACACTATGCGATCACAGCAGTTGATACCATCGGAGTTGAACTCGGTGACAGCAACTATGTTTTCGGCCAGACTGATGCGGCTCTTTTCGGGCCCGATAACGAAATACTTGTTCTCGATGGTTCGAAAAAACAGATATCGGTATTCTCCACTAACGGGGAGTTCCTGAGATACATCGGGCGTCAGGGCAGCGGACCAGGCGAGTTCCTGAGACCTATGGCAATGACACTGCTGGGGAACGGACAAATTGCTGTTTCAGATCCCTGGGGAGGAAAAATTACCCTTTTCGACTCATCCTACGCTTACCATGGTGAAATAACTGGTTTCTTTCCAGCTCCTCCCCTGTCCATTGAAGGAGCCGACGGGCAGGCAATCATCGGACTGATGAAAAAATTCGATATTGAAAATGACATGGTTGGATATTCTCTCGTCAGGTTGGATGGAAATGCTGAACCAATCCATATCTATGCCGAACATATGATGGATTTTGAACCCACCATGATCGGTCCTGGATACACGGAAACAACTGTTGCTTTTGCCTCTGATAACACCGGAAGAGTTTTCACAAGCATCATGTCAACTGACAGTTACCTTATAGAGGGTTTTCTTCCGGGCGGAGAGCAGTTTCTTACAATCCAGCGACAGTACGAGTCAATTCCCAAAACACCCGAAGAGATAGAAGAGGAAATAGAGGACTTCAACACCTTCCTTGAAAACAGAGCAACTTCCGGTGGTAGTGGACGCATGCAGGGCATGGGTGTCCAGATACCGACAGATGAACTGAATTACGAACCTGATCCTGACCATTATGCCATCTCTGACCTTATGATCGATCCACAGGAAAGAATATGGGCCAGAAGAGGTTCTGAACCACTGCCCTATTTTGATGTATTTGATCTTGAGGGTGAACTTCTTTTCACTGCAGCTGTTGAAGAGGGCGATCCGGATTCCGAAAATTGGATAATCACAGCAGGAGATGACAAAATGCTCGCCTTTTCCACTAACCCCATAGAATATCCGAAAGCAGTTATCCTTGCTATTGAATGAGTCAGGAGCGTGTCTGACAATCGGCACTGAGTAGTAGCGCCTCACAGGTGAGTTAAAAAGCAACGAAACCAATACCGGTGTGCGTCCTGGCGTTAGCACGAAGTAGAATACGAAAGTTTATACTAAGCCCATGGTCGAGATGATGTCTTCCTCGGGGCATGGCCCACTGTAATCTCCATGTACATACTTTTGTTAAAAAGACATATGCAACAGGCAGAAAATCTAACTCCAACGATGATTCCTTTTTCGATGTATTAGAGCTAAAATTTTTGAAAAGAGATGGTATTCTCTATAGCATGGGGCTTAAGGTCTGGCCATAGAAAATTCTCCCCTCAACAATCGAATCGAGTTGACTTAACCTGTTAGGGATTATGATATTACAGTAGCTAATCCGAAGCGTTGGTGTACAAATGAGAGGAGATAACGAATGAAAATGAAAGCGTTAATTGCAGTATCAGCGGGGGTTTTGATTCTTTTCGCCGGTTGCGTGCATGATCCGGAGGTCACCGACGAAGACCATATCTATCAATTGCTTTCAACCAGCAGTCTCGTACAAATGGGAGGGCTGGAAGGTTCTGGCGGGGAAATGGATGGGAAAGACAGTACGGAGGTAGACCTGCCGGAAATATGGTGGAGGGAAGTCACCACTGAGGGTTCTTTCGAGATTGTTATTAGCGGAGATGTTGAGGCAGGTGTCTGTACGGTTACTGTTGATCGTAACCTGTATGCGAATTTCTACGTCGATGTGGTTCATGACCTGGTTGTCAATCCAGGAGTGAAAACGATAGAGTGTCTGAGAGAAAGACGCATAATAGTGGAAAGAACCGGAGATTCTTCCAGTGCTCCGCACGGAGGGTGGACCATTGAGAGTATAACACCTGCCGAATTCTCGCTTATTGACAGCAGTGAACAGGAAGTATTCATAGAATCCATGAAACTGTATCGGGGAGAAGAAGTGTTGCTGGATTGCACATCCCCTAATCAGTTTATTGATATAGAAAATATTCCTGAATTATCTGAAGGAGAACTTGTTAAACTTGAAGTTACCGTTCTCCATACAAACCCGCTCTATGAACCGCCGTACTTCGTTTATGTTCACGGTCCCTGTCCAACATGGCCAAGGCACCTGATGTATGATGACGGCAATTTTGGTGATGTAACCGCCGGAGACGGGATTTATACCTATGAATGGTATGTGGAAGACTCTTTCATCTATTATCACAAGTGGAGAATAGCAGCAGATGTTATTGACTCGGATACGATGGAAGATCAGGTAGAGGAAGATTATGACTCTGGAGCCTGGTGTTTCCCTGTAATAGAGGTGTAAAGAAAGTCACCGGAAAGGCAGTCGCAGTCAGATAAGGAAGTATAACAGTTCATCCTTGAATGGAGAGATTCCTCCGAAACAGGGATTCGAGTCTGTCTGTATTGTCAACGGAGATTATGCTGTTTCGAATAGGTTCCAGTCTGGGGCGGCGGTATGCCGGATAGGGAAACTATGATGCTGGAGAAAGAACCGAAGAGCTCAGACTGTTGCCCTTCGGTTCAGAAATAGTATTCGTGCTGAACAAGCTTGATTTTGTCTGTCGCATTCAGATCCCCGAATAACGGAAGCTTTTGCCGGGGAAGCTTCTACCGAGTCTCCAGTGTATATCTGCCGACAACGATGTTTGACTGCGGGAAATCCATTGTCCTATTGTTTGATGACGAGTTTGACAGTTTTTGGGACACTCGGGAAAGCGAGTTCCTTAAAGATACCGCTACCGGTGTAACTGTCATCTACCTTGTTCCCGAAGTAATAATTAAACATATCGGAAAGGTATGTTGACAGAGCATATTTGCTCATGTATTTCATTCAGGTGGGGTCTTTGTATGGATTCTATCATATGTTATTGTATTGCTATATTAAGTAGTATTATTGGAGGTTAGATATGAAAATGGTATGTATATGTATATTTGTTGCAGTATTGCTTGCGATGCCCGGATGTGGCAGTAGCAATAATGCCACAGGCCCGGAACCTGGAGTACTTGATAATAGCTATACAGGAACATTGCACTTAAACTTTTCAAACGTTTTTCCTGAATTTGATGAATCAAGCAGTGTTTCCGTGGAAGTTGATAAACAGGGTAATATGACATTCGGAACAGGAACTCTGAATTACAGTGGTGAAGACGATAACGGGGAAATGAAAATCAAAAGAACCGGCACTTTAACCATTGCACCAAATGGCGAGTACATAAACGAGGCCGGAAATGAACACTTCGCCGTGAACGAAAATACTATTGTTAATGAACACATGCAGACATGGTACTGGGACGGTTCAGCCTGGCAGCTTTACATGGACGAGAATATTACAGTAACCTGGAACGGCGGTCTGATTTTTGACCTTGATGATGCGGCAACGACCGGATCTGTTTGCGAAGTAACCAACTCACAGGGATCAATAATATGGACACTGACCTTATCCCCCGATCTGGTTCCATAGTCGAACTGTAAGGGGTTTTTCACGGGAAAGTATAGTTATTGAAAAGATCATTGCCCTGGTGCCTCGCTGGAAACCTTCCTTTCTACAAACATCTAACGGCCTGTTCTGCTTAAACCGGATTGCAGGTTGGTTTACCTTCTGAACAGAGTTGAGTTAAATGAATACTCAATTGAAGTGTTTGACGCTGTAACCGGAAAGAGCATGGGAACAGTATGGAACTCTCAGGCGATTCCTTGTGTGTATGAACAGCAGTTTTTCCTGTCATCCCCACAGGGGTAATTTTCTGGGGATTTGCCCATGACTGGTTGGTAATGTCCAACAGATACAGGATCAATATATAGAATTAAGAATACTCGGGGACGGCAAGTTTCTTAAGTTTCAGCTAAAAATTCATTGCGTACTTCGATCCCGACAGATTTTCCCGTGGCAAGGGACTGAAGCTATTTCAGCAGTGGTTTTGTGTCAGGAGTTAGAAAACCGGGTATAACATTGCAAATCATGGAGCGGCAGTCCTGATATACAATGAAGAACAAACTTTATTATTCAATATAGCCTATAGTTATCTCTCCTGGGATCAGTATGAGATTCACAATTCCGGAGAATTACGATAAGCGCATCATGGAATGAACATAACAATCCGGAAAATCCAGGAAAACAGTGACATGGAATAAATTATAGTATAAAACAGGAAAAGCAAGAGAAAGAGATATCTTATATATTTCAAAAGAAGATTATATCTTGATGGAACACATTCAGTCATGGGAACTTATCTAAGAAAGGAAAACCTGTGAAATCCGCAATCGGTACAGCAATAATAGCTCTGTTATTAACAACTTCGTGTGGTTCAACCCCGGATCCGGAACAGGCAGATGAAATACGCATTCCGGAATATGAAATATCCATCGTCAATTCCTTTGGCATTGAAATTGGTGATTCACTGAGCATGATTGGAAGCATTGATGGTTTCTGCTATCATCCGGATGGTTCAATTCTTATACTGGATCGTGCTGCCCTGAAAGTAAGGGTGATCTCAAATCAGGGGGAGACCAGCTTTATCAGCAGAGGGGGTGAGGGCCCGGGGGAACTGCTCTTCCCTCACGGAGTTTGTGCCCTGCAAGACGGAAGAATTCTTGTTTCCGATGAAATGAAGCAGGAAGTAATGTCTTATGATATTTCCGGAAACTATCTTGGGAGCTATTTCACAACCGACAGATATGTCCCGTACAGAATGTTCCCGGTTGATTCATCTTCTATAGTTGGCTCGATGATGGATCTGGAAATGGGTGAAGAACATATTTTCTTCTCATTCTTCTTCGGAAGATTTGACTCTGACTCTGTTGCATCCGTTGTGTACCATAACCGCCGATGGGAGTGGCCTGCGCCG
>JAUVIS010000229.1 GCA_030592635.1 Candidatus Fermentibacteraceae bacterium
CGGTAACACCCTCGTTTTCAGCCCTTACCAGATATATGCCCGTATTTAAACCGGTAAAGGTTTCGCTGTGATGTCCGCAGGCTACTTCACGGCCGGTCATATCATGGACTGTGAACTCACCCTGTGAAAACACTGTAACAGTGCCACGGGCGGGGTTTGCGCTGAAGTGAATAGCCGGTGGTGTTACGGGATCGCCGTCTTCAATACCAAGCATGTGCATTGCAGGCATAATGGTAGGATCACCCAGAACAACCATTCCAAGATGCCAGTACTGCTCGGACTGGCTGAACCCGCCGCTGATTATGTAGCTCCACCAGTTTTTGTAAGCTTTTCCGAAGCTGTCCCCGTTTCCCAGAGGGATGTAGAACTGTGCGAACTGCAGCATTGCTCCGCTCTTGGCGCTGCCGACAGCGGCGAGACCGTAGTCAGTTCCAAAAACATAGGTGCATCCCATACACCAGTTGGTTGTGAAACGGCAATTGGAACAGGCAAAGAGATTGAAGAATCTTGAGGGTGGATTGTCGGTCCAGATGTGTCCGCTCGTCGTATTGGGTCCCGGACTCCACTGGTGTACAGTAGGCCCGGAGTGAACAAAGGGACTTATCCAGTCATAACCTGCCTGAAGCCTGTTATTCCTGTAGTCGGTTCCGTTGGTGCTGTCTACCTGATTCACAAGCTCAACATCATCATACAGCCTCTCCATGGCTGTACGGTACTGATTCCCCCAGCCAGCCCAGTCATCATCAACATAGCAGAGAGCATTCGGGTTGGGGTCTCCGTTAAGACGCCATTCGTGAAGTCTTGTGAGGTAAGCCTCTATCAGATCGTATTCATCGCCCAGAAGGATTACGCTGGTTGTTATTCTGCCCGCGTATATTTCCGGAAACAGATCACCGCTCCAGCCATCGTAGATGCTGTCCTGGCCAGCTGTACCTATACCGGGATAACCAATCCAGTTGTCTTCCCAGACTCCGTCAAGATCCATATAGAAGTAATCGCTTGGAAATGTCTCATTGGATTTTGAGTCGTTATCAACAACACATGACCACGGAGCGGGAATATCGCCCACAAACACAACGCCTTCCAGCCCGTCAGCGTACAAATCCGCAAGCCATGCTCTAATCTCAACAGGATCAGCGTATGTAATCTCAACGGCGGCGCAGAAGCTGCCTCCGCTCTGAATATCAGCGAGCCACTGATCCACAAGAGCTGAGTCAAGGCTGTCGGACATGTGCTCTTCCATTACGATCAGGAAGTCCGTACCCCTGACCTCTCCACGGACCGGAGTTACCCGGAGTTCAGAAAATTCCGGTTGCTCAGCTCTGTACTCGGCATAAGTACCGGGTACGAAATCAGTATCCAGATTTCTGGTAATCGGCATATCATCGTATACGCCGGCGATAAGCAGCAAAATCAGAAAATGCATGACAACTCCTAACGCAAGTACTGCATGAGACCCAGAAGCCTGATCGCCAGGTTCATTGCAGGATAGAGTATGCTGGAAATAACACCTGTAAAAAGAAGACCGAACACTATGAACATTCCATACCGCTCAAGCTTCATGTAATGCCAGCGAGCATTCCCCTTGAGGAAGCGGGCAACAATTCTGCTGCCGTCAAGGGGGGGGATGGGAAGCAGATTAAACACCATAAGCATAATGTTAATCAGCGAAACATAAGCAAAGGTCTTCGCAAAAAAAGCTGGAAGTATTCCTCCCGCAAGATGGAGAAGTACGCTGAGCAGAACTGCGATCGCAAGATTTGCGGCCGGACCGGCCATGGCTACAAGCATCATTCCCTTTTGGGGATCTCTGAAATAGGCAGGGTTTACAGGAACAGGTTTTGCCCAGGCGAAAAGAAATGGAGACTTCATAAGAAGGAGAAGCGCGGGAAGTATGATTGTGCCGAACATATCAATATGCACAATCGGATTGAATGAGAGCCGCCCCATCCTTTCCGCAGTATGATCGCCCAGCAGAAGCGCGGTATAGCCGTGAGCTATTTCATGACAGACCACACTGAAGAAAACCATAACAAGAACCAGTGGCATCTCGAGAAGCATTTTGTACTACCTCCTTCTTCCGGCAAGAAGCAGCCAGAGCATCTGCCCGATAGCAGCAAGTGCGCTGGCAACATAGGTTAAAGCGGCTGCGGTGAGAACCTTCTTCACACCGGCCACATCGGAAGGAGGGAAGCCCCTCTCCTTTTCAAGCCAGTTTACAGCCCTGGCACTTGCATTGAATTCAACGGGAAGAGTAACCAGCTGGAACAGAAGAGCCGCACCGTAGAGAGCAACTCCAATGTATATCAGATTGGTCATTCTGAAGAAAAAACCACCTATAAGAAGGGGAAACAACATCTGACTGCCAAGATTGGCGACTGGAACCAGCGCGGTTCTGAACTTAAGTGGCGCATACCCCATGGCGTGCTGAACCGCATGACC
>JAUVIS010000215.1 GCA_030592635.1 Candidatus Fermentibacteraceae bacterium
AACCCAGCCTATCATGATTGTCTCAACGAGAACCACAATAGTGAGTCCATAGCTGTTCATGAAGTGATCAGCTATATCGAGAATGTACAGACCAGCCCCTGTGAGCATTGGCAGACCGAGAAGAAAGCAGAGACCTCCAACAATCAGGTTTGCCTTCTTGTGAGAAAGTTTCCATTTGTCTTTTACCGAGGCAGTTGCTGCTTCCAGCAGGCTGAATGCGGAATCAACGGCAAGAGTAAGAAGCATCAGGAAGAAAAGTACCCCGAAAAATCTGGCGCCCGGAAGGTTGCCTATGATGTGCGGATACGCCACAAAAGCCAGGCCCGGCCCGGACTGGGCAACCTCTGTGATATGAACGCCCATTTTCGTAGCCTGATAACCCAGAGCGGAGAAAACAGCCAGCCCGCCGCAGAAAGCGGTAAGGGCATCTGCAATTCCTATCACTATCGCGTATCCGGCAATATTAGTCTTTTTCGGCAGGAAGCTGCCGTAGGCTATCATGATGGCGAAGCCGACGCTGAGGCTGAAGAACACCTGAGAGACAGCCGCCAGCCAGATGTCAGTGCTGAGCAGTCTCTCCCATTCGGGAGTCAGGTAGTATGAAATACCCGCTCCCGCTCCGGGAAGAGTAACACCTCTGATTATGAAAAGGATCAGAAGACCCCAGGGAATGAACACAGTGTAGAAAACTACCTTGCTCACCGTCTTGGTGCCTTTCCAGACAGACGCGACTATCCATATCCAGGTTATTACAAATCCGATGAGCAGTGGCCATCGGAAAGTCCCCATGTCCCAGGGCTCGCTGGTCAGTCCAAGAAAATCATTGAAGAAGAAATCTCCCGGCGAGGACATGAAGGTGTCAGCGTTGCCCAGGGAAGACATAGCGTAAAGATTGCCTTCCCATGCCACCAGGAATGTACCTTCAGGCTGTACATTGTACAGGGTCTCATCCACAGGATCGGTGAACGGAGTTCCCACAAGCCTTTCCGGAACGGGCGTGAGTACATCCATGTTTTCCATCTCTGTGGATTCCAGAGCATATTCCACACTGGCGTACTGCCCCATGTTTTCCTGCCAGCCCAGAGTGGCAGCCTCCCAGGTGTAGTTAACGCTCCATGACATGATGATGGCGTAGTAGGTGACTATTACAAAACCAACTCCCACTGCGAACCAGCCGAACCACTGCATTTTCGGTCGAAGTTTCGCGAATGCACCCGGAGCTGCCTGCTTTGTCATGTGCCCCAGGCTGAACTCAAGCATCAGCAGGGGGATACCGGCAACAAAAAGGCAGATAAAATACGCTACCAGAAAAGCTCCCCCTCCATTTTCAAAGGTTACATATGGAAACCTCCAGATGTTTCCAAGACCGATAGCAGACCCTATAGCAGCCAGGACAAAGGCTGTTTTGCTGTTCCAGACTTCTCGCGTTGCCAATTTCCCCTCCCCGGTTTTAGTAAACGTCCACAGCTCAATTAGATTGAACTTGTTCCGTCCGGTCAAGTGCGTATTCTGACAGTTTTTCATTGCTTTGCAGGGAGGTCATTCCGCCGGTATACTGCGATACGGAGAAACAGTCAGAATTTTATAAAGGAGGAACAAATGCAGGTTATGCTATTTGTTGTAGTGGCTCTGCTCGGGTATGGTCCGTGGGAGTCCACGGGTCCAGAGGGCGGAGACATAAACGCTCCTGTTCAATCGCTTTCAAATGCTTCCGAGCTGTGGGCGCTTTCAGGCATAAACCCGACACAGGTTGTGCATTCAACGGATGGTGGATTCAGCTGGGAAATGCTTTCCTCTTTCACCGGCAGTACACCCAATGACATGATCATTACGGCTGACGGTAATCTGGTGGCGGTGGGAAGCAACAGAAGCTGGACATCCACAGATGGAGGACAGTCCTGGACAACCCGTTCTGTTACCAACACAGTCATGTGCGATGCGATTGCTCATCCCACAGCGGCAGGGGAACTGTTTTCCGCCGGTTACGCGTATGATGGCGGATGGAAAATTGCTTTCATCCATTCCACTGATAACGGCGTTACCTTTGATGTAACCTACCTGCCGGTATCCGGTACATATTCATACGGGAGATGCATCGCGGTTTCAGAATCTGACCCTTCAGTTCTTCTGGTTGGAGGATATGCCTACACCACAGATGCCTATGAGCCTGTTGTTTTTCGATCAACTGACGGAGGAGCGTCCTTCACTGATGTGACCCCTGCGGCGGCAGCTTCACAGTACTACTTCTACGGTGTGGCCATTCACCCCGCCAATCCGGACATAATGATTTCCGGGAGTCTGCAGAGCGTGTATCGTTCTGTAAACGGCGGTGACTCCTGGACCCACATCAGAAGTCAGTACTACAACTACGGAATAGCATTCAGCCACGCTGACAACAACCTTGTACTTGCAGGAGGATCCACCAGGAATTACCGTTCAGTCAATGGAGGAACCTCATGGTCCACCGTAACCTCCGGTCTCAGCGGCAGCGGCATCAAGTGGGTCGTTCCAAGCTGGGACAACAGTTCCATTGCTTACACCGGGAGTTCCACGGGATTCTTCCGCTCCGCAAACGGCGGTTCATCATGGACTTCCAGCAACGCGGGACTGCTTCTGGGCAAGGTTCTTGCCATGGAGGAATCTCAGGGGTGGATCTTCATGAACATTGAGGATATGGGTCTGTACAAGAGTCCGGCTTCCGGTTCTGTATCGTGGGAGGAGGTGAGTACTCCTCTCAGTTGCGGAGATTTCTGCGCCATATGCGCCGACGGTTCCGGTACACTTCTAGCCCTTGAGGGTTCCGGTTGAGGAAACTCCGAG
>JAUVIS010000199.1 GCA_030592635.1 Candidatus Fermentibacteraceae bacterium
ACTGGAACAGGTCTATGAACAGGCAGATTATGGCTATTACTCTGATCCTGTTGACGAGCTTGATACCGATATGATTTTAGAACGACTTGATCTCTCCTACAGAGCAGCACTTGATACTTTGAGCAAACAGAATCCAAGCGAGTACATCGAACTCTATCAGGCGGCTGTTCAACAACATGAGGAGTTTATTCAGAGGTACAGTGACTTCAAGGAAGCAAAACCTGTACTCAGGATCCTGCTTACCGATTTAATGGAGGCGGGAATCTGAGCTTCGTGTGGTTCGCGTTCGAAGTAACAGAAAGATGCAATCTCGACTGCGAGTTCTGCTACAATGTGTGGCTGGAGAAAAGCACACCTGCTCACAGGGAACTCTCTCTCAGCGAAATTGAAAAAGTACTGTGCAACATTTCAAAAGCTCCCGGTGTCAAGGGTGTAACTGTCACTGGAGGCGAACCTCTTCTGCGAAGTGATGTACCCGAAATTGTGAAACTTATAAAGAAGGCTGGTTTGAAGGTTGCACTGGCGACAAACGGTACCCTGCTTACAAAAGAAATTATTGAAAAACTCATAGCCTGCGGACTCGAACACTTCGACATAGGTTTCACTGATCCTGCCACGGAAACCAGGCTGGCCCTTGCGACAGCGGCAAAGACCGGATGCACGGTTACAGCCTCTATCTGCTTACATAACAACAACTACAAAAGAGCAGGAATTCTTACTGAAGTCGCCGCTGCCATGGGAGCAGATGCTGTCGCCCTGAACCGGTTCGTGCCAACAGGACGCGGAAGACTTCATTCACAAAATCTCCACCTGAATAACAAAGACCTTCTTACAGCGCTGAAACTGGCAGACAAGGCCGCAACAACCGCTGGTATTTACATTTATACAGGGATACCGGTTGAACCGTGTGTTGCGTCCAGTGCCGGATTCCCCGGAATTGTTTTCTCCACCTGTCAATGCGGACAGACGAAGTGGGCCATCGATCCCCACGGCAATCTGCGCACATGTGAACAGAACACAGAAGTTCTCGGAAACCTGCTGGAAAATACCTTCACTGAAATTGTTAATCGTAACGCCGGAGTGATAAAGGAATTCAGAGAATGGAGACAATCGGATAGCTGCACCGGTTGCACTCTGCCTGGAGACTGCCGGGGCGGGTGCAGATTCGCTACTTGAAAAACGAAGTGAACAATTTCTTACCGCTTCCTTTTCCTCTTTCTCCGAATTTAGTTGTTAGAAATATGAATATTCTAATTAACTATGCTCTCTAATTTTATTCGTATCCTATCATCAACTTTAAAGTGGGTCATAAATTCAGATTCATTGCCTATATCCATGCCTGCAATATCTGACACTAGTGCATAGTATTCTTTTGTCCGGTTTTTCAGTGTTTTTCTCATAAGCAGGTGCTGCGCGAGTATGACGCTATTCTCAATTTGCTCGTGGATATTGTATCCTTCATCATCAGGGTTCAAACTTCTTTGCTGACCATCAATTTTAAGAATACTTTGAGTAACACCATCGATAACTTGATGAAGTAGCTCATGTACTGCAATGTAGTAAGATACGAAGACTTCTTTGTCGTCGACCGGCATTTTGGCAATGGTACAAACAGATGAATCATTCGTGCGCATCCCCCTGCCATTTTTCCTCATTCCCTCAGAAAGATATACAGTGATAGCAAGAAGTCCTTGGGTTCTAAGAAAGGCAAGAACTAATTCGTTTTCATCGCTTTCCCATAATTTCTTGAATTTATTGATTTCTCTGAGATAGTCTTTTCTTCTACTTTCCCAATACGAGGAGTAAAACTGTTCAAATTCAAATTTCGCAATTTCTGAGAATTTTACTAACCCACCAAGATCGTTGTTGCCGTAGGCATTTTGAAGCAATTGGAGACACCGAGCTTCTGTTCCTTCAAAATCATTTTTCATTACTTCATTCGACGCAACATTGTTAATATCATAGTGCGTCAGTAAATGCAGGAGAATATCTGTTTTTTTCTCCGTGACGATCCTGGTATTATGAGTACTGTCCAAGCAAATTGCATCCAATATGTGCTCCTTTCATTAACTCTCTAACAAATATAGCGGATTTCAGATGCCGGATGTAACAATATCCTGACTTGACCAGGAGGATAACAGAAAGAAAAACTGACGGCTGATTATCACTGTCCACTTGCAACTATTCCCAATCTGGCCAGTATGACACTGGTTTCCCCATCTGCAACATTGCCCTGAAGAACGACCCGACATCTTCCGTCCAGCAGTGATTCCCATTTGAAGTGACAATACCAAGGGCAGCCCTGTCCGTCCTTTTCAGCCAGTACTCGGATCAGACCCTGCACTTCGACCAGGGTGATCCATTCTGAAAAATGCACTCGAGTTATTCGCGATACTCCTTTTCACCAGAATCGTTCTGCCCCTGTCTCCCGGGAAGGCCGCCCTGTGATAGACCATTATGAGATGCTCATCGGTCAGCCCGCATACATGGAGCTTTCCGGTATAGTGCGAAATGACATAACGGGCTCTGGCCGCGAGTCCTGAGCAGCGACTCTGAGCCTCTCTGATAATCATGTATGCCTCTAATGGCGGAACCGCATATATGCTGTTTCCCACAGTTGGTCTCACCTGGAATATGTAGTACGGTGCTACTCCTGCTGCCACAAGAGCGTTGAAGAGATCCTCCATTGCATCCGCAGTATCATTCACCCCTCTGACTATCGGGGTCTGGTTGCAGATAGCCACTCCACGGCGTCTGAGCAGGCTGATCGCCTCCAGGGCTTCCGGACACAGTTCCCTGGAATGAGCAAAATGACTCATGACATAGAGCTGCGCACCAGTGAGCTTGTCCAATTCATGAAGCAGATATCGATCTTCGATCACCCCGCCGGGATCCCAGGACAGCATCCTCGTGCCGATTCTGACCGCCTCGATCCGGGGCAGCCTGACTATCCTGCTGATAATTTCCATCAACCGTCTGCTGGAAAGAGTGAGTGGATCACCACCAGTGAGCAGTACATTCCGCACCTCAGGATGATCTCGAATGTACTCCAGACAAACATTGATATCGGGAGGATCCTCGCCTTTGCCTTTTCGAAGAAACAGTCTTTTGCGAAAGCAGTAGCGACAGTATCCGGCACACTTGTGGCTTACAAGAAGCAGAACAGTATCAGGATACTTATGCTGCATACCGGGAAGAGCATAGTAGTTCTTCTCCCGGCTTGGATCAAGACTGCCGCCTGACTCAAGCTCTCCTTCATCGGGCACCACAATCCTTCTCAGAGGATCGTGAGGATCCTCCCAGTCCACAAGCGAGAGATAATGAGATGTTGTACGAAAAGGGAAAAACTCCGTCACTCGCCGAATGA
>JAUVIS010000034.1 GCA_030592635.1 Candidatus Fermentibacteraceae bacterium
ATACAGGAAGCAGGCCTGCCATCTTGAGATTGGCTTTTCGCACAAAGTACGGTACAAATCTTCTGTACATTCGCGAAACATGATTAGCCATGTGGGTCTCATACGCATTGGATATTTCATCGCCGCCTTCACCCGAGAGAAGCACCTTCACATACTTTCCGGCTTCCGCGGACAGAAGCATGAACGGAATAGCGGAACCGTCACCGATGGGCTCATCCATGTATGCCATCTGACGAAACAGGTTTTTCTTCACATCGTCCGGATTTACCGTTATCTCATGATGAATTGTACCTGCATACTCAGCCATGGCCCTCTGGTAGAAAGACTCATCAAAGCTCTTCTCATTAATCTTCAGCGAGAACGAATGAAGTTCATTCCCTTTACCGAGAACCCTGGCCAGCCCCAGAATGGAGCTGCTGTCAAGCCCGCCTGAAAGAGTAGTTCCAATAGCTGCATCTGATATAAGATTACGGTCAACCGCACCAAGTATCGCCTGGTAGAATCCCTCTTCAGCTTCTTCCATCGTCATTCCGCTGTCAGGGTTGAATCTGATGTTGTAGTACTCTGAGGAAACCGGATCTCCAGGATTTTCAAGATCAATTTCTATGAGATGTGACCCGTCAAGCTCGTTCACTCCCTGAAAAGCGGTAAGGGTGCCGGGAATGTAGGCAAGGGAAAAATAGTGAAAGATTGCTTCTTTGTTCACTGCCGGCTGGAACTCTGGAATCTGCATGAACGATTTGATCTCGGAAGAGAAATACAGTCTGTGATTCAACACCATCCAGAACAGCGGTCTGGTCCCGTAGAAATCTCTTACAATGAATACTCTTTTTCTGTCTCGATCGTACAGGGTGAACGCAAACATCCCGGAAAGATGTTGAAGACACTCAATACCCATCTCTTCATACATATGCAGCAGAACCTCGGTATCCGAAGATGTCTTGAATACATACTTCTCGTCCAGCCGGAATTGATCTCGAAGCTCTCTGAAATTTGTAATCTCGCCGTTATACGCAAGCCAGATGCTGCCTGAATCGTTGCTCATAGGAAGATTTGCCTGTGCGGACAGGTCAATAATGCTCAGCCTGGTGTTCCCGAGAAAACAGTTTTCGTCATGCAGGAAACCTCTATCGTCCGGACCGCGGTGATGCAGAATAGAGGTCATTCTTCTGCCTGATTCAATATCGGCATCAGTAAGCCTTGAATTCAAACAGATTATCCCGGCGATTCCACACATGAACAATACCCCCCGCGGTTGAGTCGCTCCCAAAGGTAATCAATCTCCGGTATATTATCCACCCTCTGGATCTTCGTTCGGTTTCAGGATATTCCGGTCTGCAATTTCAAGCAGTTATTCTGTGAAGGGGTAAAAGTAAGTGCTTTCAATACTGAAGTTCCAATCTTATAGCATCCGCAGAATCCTGATCATTGTGTTTTTTCTTGTTCTTCTGCCCAGGGTGGCAATCACTTTAATTGCTTCGCATCCGCCATCGGCTCACTGGGATGCAGCTCATGATGTTCTAATTGCAAGAAACCTGGCTCAGGGACATGGTTTTGCCAATGAACCAGGACATCCAACGGCATACAGATACCCCCTCATGCCATTTGTTCTCTCTCTGTTTTTCCGTGTTTTCGGAGAAAGGTACATTCCCTTTCTGCTTTTTTAATCTTTTTACGGGTACGCTTAAAGGCAATCTTTCGCGAATCGAAAAAATACTCTTCTTCGGCTGGATGGTTGTTCCTGTGATTGTGAACTATTACACTCTTTTTGGAAGTCCAACCGGTTAGCTTTTTCAGGCAGGAAAGCCCCCGGTTCGCAACCGGGGGCTTTCCTGTATGCGATATACTCCTGTTACCTGCCGGGGCATTCCGCGGCGATTTCATCGCTGATGTTCTGGCTTCCATAGGCTTTCTGGAAGTATGCGGCAAACTCATCGGCAAGTTTCCGGGCCCTTGCTTCGTAATCCGCTCTGTTCTCCCATGTGTTTCCGGGATCCAGCATTGAACTGTCTTCAATTCCAGGGCAGGAAACGGGAACCATTACCTTGAAGTATGGATCTTTTCTCATCTCTGATTTCTCTATTTCCCCGGTTAAGCAGGCTTCTACCATCTTCCTGGTCAAGGGGAGATCAATTCTATGGCCGGTTCCGTAAGGACCGCCTGTCCAGCCTGTGTTTATCAGATAAACCTGGGTGCCGTGCATATCCATTTTCTCACCGAGAAGGTCAGCATAATCCTCCGGCACCCTGGGCATGAAGGGCTGTCCGAAAAATCTGGAGAATGTGCTCACCGGCTCCTTGATGCCCGTTTCCGTTCCCGCAAGCTTGCTGGTGTATCCCATGAGAAACCAGAGCATAGCCTGCTCTCTGGTAAGTTTCGAAACTGGAGGTATTACGCTGTTGGCATCTGCCGTAAGGAACAGAATGGTTCCGGGATGCCCTGAGACTGATGAATCCTTGATGTTGCTCAGATACCTGAGAGGATAGGATCCCCGGCTGTTCGGAGTGAACGCATCGTCAAACAGATCAAATTCACCGTCAGGATAAACCATTGCGTTTTCAATGATGGATCCGTGATTCAGATAGTCATCATCATGGAAACATGCTGAATAGATCTCCGGCTCTTTTTCCCTGCTGAGGTCTATGAGTTTCGCATAACAGCCATTCTCGAAATTTGCCACTCCATTATCGCTCCAGCCGTGTTCATCATCTCCCAGAAGAGCTCTGGAAGGATCTGCGCTCAGGGTTGTCTTCCCCGTGCCGGAAAGACCGAGAAGAAGTGCGCAATCACCATCTTTTCCTTCGTTTGCGCTGCAGTGTATGGGCAGAATGCCCTCTCCGGGAAGCATGTAATTCATTACTGTGAACATGAGCTTTTTGATACTGCCTCCGTAAGCACTGCCAAAAACAATACCAAGATTCCTGTCCATGTCCATGCCGACCATCATGTTGGATGTACGCTTCTTCTCTGGATTCTCCCGGAGTTTCCCTTTGTATTTTGTGTGATCAAGTTTCATGTCCGGTGATGCCAGAAGAGTAAAACCTCTGTCTTTGAAAATCGAAGCCCGGGCGGCTTCCTCTGACCACGGGCGAAACATATTATCAGTAAACAAAGCGGTAAGAGCTTTGTCTGTCACAACCCGCACGGGGAGAGCATACTTCGGATCGGCTCCTATCAGGCGATCTGTGATGAACAGTTCGTCAGCTTCCTTGAAGACCTGAAGAATATCAGCCCATACCATGTCAAAGGTTTCCTCATCAACAGGAAGATTGTTGGGGCTGGTCCAGTCAATTGTTTCTTCGCTGGATGAACGCTTTACAATCACTGTATCCTTAGGACTTCTTCCTGTGGATTCCGGTCGAGTCCAGGTGGCAAGTGCTCCGCACTTCAATACTATGGCTTCCCGGCGCCTCACAGAGGCCTTGATCATGTCCTCTCTGGAAATATTGTTCTTTACTGACAAACTGGAGAGCATACCGTCGAGATCATCCAACAGAGACATTTTTCACCCCTCATCTGTTTCTGCTCACTTATTTGGGAACGTCGAATCATAGCAGAGTCCGTAACCGGAAGGAAGTGCCCGAAGCAGATTCTATTGGTTATGTTCCACGAATATTCACGAACGGAGGCCGGGTGGCAGAAAAATATACTCAGGCGGAAAAAGCATGGTGCCTTTACGACTGGGCTAATTCCTCTTTCGTAACCACCATTGTAGCAGCGGTACTCCCCATTTTCTTCGTCGGAGTTGTCTGCGGCTCCAGTCCTGTAACAATCGAATTTCCGGGCTTTGAATTTACAAGCAACTCTCAATCTCTCTGGGGCTACGCAATGTCTCTGGCTGCCTTCTTTGTCGCGCTGGGGGCTCCGGTTTTCGGTGCGGCAGCCGATGCGGGCGGAAAAAGAAAACTCTTCCTGGGCATACTGACAGCGGTGGGGGTACTGGCTTCTGCTCTTCTCTTTTTCAGCGGGCCGGGGCTGGTGAAGTTCACCCTGGCAATCGTTATTCTCGGCCAGATAGGTTTCGCGGGCGCCAATGTTTTCTACAACTCCCTGCTTGTTTATGTCACCCCCCCTTCAAGGCGTGATCTGATCAGTTCAAGAGGCTATGCCCTTGGATACCTTGGCGGCGGACTGCTCCTCGCCCTGAACCTTCTGATGATAAAGAAACCGGGGCTCCTTGGAATTCCCGAGGGAACCATGGCAGTAAGGTTGAGCTTCCTCAGCGTAGCTGTCTGGTGGGCCGGGTTTTCAATTCCGCTGTTTAAAAAGGTTCCCGAAAGAAAAGCTCCGGTGAAAACCAGTTTCAGGAATTCATTCCACCAGGGAATCAAATCCCTTGCTGTAACATTCAAAAGCATAAAGCAGCACAAAAACGCCTTCAGATTTCTTCTTTCCTTTCTCCTTTACAACGATGGTATACAAACAATAATCCTGATGGCCACAGTATTCGGCAAAGCGGAACTCGGACTGAAAAGCGGCCACCTGATAGGCGCGTTACTGCTGACGCAGTTCATTGGATTCCCCGGGTCAATCTTCTACGGAAAACTTGCTTCAAGAACAGGACCCAGAAAAGCGTTGCTCATGGGCATTGCGGGCTACATCGCTGTAATTGCCTATGCGTGGAGAATGACTGAAACCTGGCAGTTCTGGGTACTGGCCGGGGCTGTCGGGCTTCTGCAGGGCGGGGTTCAGGCCATAAGTCGCTCCTTCTACTCCGTTCTTATTCCACGGGAACACGCTTCGGAGTATTTCGCGTTTTTCTCCATCTCATCAAGGTTCGCAAGCATCCTCGGTCCTCTTGTATTCGCCCTGATTGGAGATATTACCGGAAGTACCAGAAACTCCATCATTTCCATCTCCGTTTTCTTTATCGCCGGGGGGATATTGCTTCTTACAGTAAAGGATTCCGAGCATGCATAGGATGTTGAGTTTACTTGTTCTCTTTCTGTTTCTCGTTGAAGAAATATTTCATCAGAGGCTGGGTAAGTCTGGAAGACTCTCCACTGTATCCACTGACCATTATGTGCTGAAGAACAACTTTGACCGATATGATCTTCTCAGGCTTCTTGAACTCCTTTTTCTGGGCCTCCTTCTTTCCACTTCCGAGGGAAATCCTGCCACCGGGCACGGCCAGTTAGGCATGATGCTGACAGGACTTCAGATATCCAGGCTCTTCGGCAGACGGATTCTGAGCCGCTGGTCTGTTCTTGGAGTTCTTCAGGCTCTGCAAATGATACTGCTTCTCTCAATTATTCTGGTTCCCATGAAAATTTCCACCGATGTCTATCCGCTTTCTCCAATACCCCTGCTCTCCCTTATCGGAGGAGTGATGTACGGCATCCTTGTTACCATGGTCGCCGCTTTCTCCATTTCATACGAAATAAAGCTTTTCGCGCGGGAATCCGGCAAACTCTACGAGGCACTCCCTCCACTGGCAGACTCTGAAGGCTGGGCATTCAAATTTTCAAAATTGTCCGTGTATGCCGGAATGGCAGGAACGACCGGGCTGTTCCTCCTTACGGGATTCTCCATACTCCCCGTACTCTTCTCCACTTCCCTGCTTCTCCAGTTCGCTGGAGTTCTATTCTGCAGAAAAAAGACTTTTAACGGCCATCACCCCGTGGCTCACATTCTATGGGGAGTTTCCTTTCTTCTCCTGTATTTTCTTGCTGTTTCAGGAATCACCACAGTCAGTCCAGCTCTGCCATAATGCATACCGTCCAGCTTATTCAGCTTCCGCTGCATCCCTCAACCGCATGGGAACCCACTGGAAATATCCCCCTTGCCCCGGCTCTGCTGGCCGCCGCAGCGGGCTTGTCCATTGAAACGGTCTTCCCTGAAGAACTTCTCAATTCCCTGGGAGATTCAGCGCTTCTGGATGAACTCAAAAGAAGAGATCCCGAGATACTCAGCGTCACACTTTACCTCTGGAACAGGGAAAGAACACTGCACCTCCTCCGTAACCTGAAGCTGTGGAAACCGGAACTGCTCATCGTAGCCGGCGGCCCCGAGGTTACACGGGACAACCTCTTACTGCTCGGGGAAACATCCATTGACCTGTTTGTTGCGGGAGAAGGAGAATCATTCGCAACAGAGGTTCTTTCTCCTGAAAAGCTCAGAAGGATTCTCGCGACAGGAAAAAAACTGCTGGGACCTGTTGTTGACACAGATCCCCCTGATCGCTGGCCGGACCCATATGAAACAGGACATGTCACCCCACCGGGAGGCGGATCAGCTCACATTGAAACCCAGAGGGGGTGTCAGTGTCTCTGCTCTTACTGCGCGTACCGAAGAACCTCTCCGGTACCCAGAACAGTTCCGGCGAAAACAGTTTTGAAAAAGATCAGAATGCTGCGCGAAAAAGGCGCTGAAGAACTTGTATTTCTTGATCCCACTTTTAACAGCAGGCAGGATCTGTCCGCGCTCCTCAGTGGAATGCACGACTGCAACATGGATTGCTTCGCTGAAGTCAGAAGTGACTTGATCCGCTCTTCAGCCGAAACAGATGCCCTCGCGCAGGCGGGATTCAGCAGCCTTGAGGTTGGACTGCAGACCATGAGTATGAAAGTTCTGCATTCGGTTGGCCGGGGAGGCAACCCCCTCTCAATTCTGAAGGGTGCTTCACTGCTGAAAGAAAGCGGGATTACACCGATAATGGATCTGATTCTTGGTCTTCCCGGAGACTCCCCTGGAAACATTGAACTTGCCGCAACCGAACTTGCAGCCCGGAATCTTCATGATCAGGTGCAGACTTTCTGCCTCTCTGTTCTTCCCGGCACCGAACTCAGAGCAAACGCGGAAGCCCTTGGAATTAAATACGAAGACCGGCCTCCATACACTGTCACACAATCAGGGCCATACACCATACAGAATCTGCTGTGTGCCAGGGAGAGGGTTTCAGATATTCTGGGCTACGATGCCGATCCGTCCCCGAGACCGGTACTCTGCGATTCTTTTCCCGGCATGGAAGTATTTATTCCTGAAAATAAGCAATCTCTCATATCCCCCTCTGTACGGCACGGCGTGCTGCGTATAAACACGAGTGATCCATGGGCTCACCGGGAATCAATACTCAATAAGGTAAGAGAAAGAAGAAGCAGAGACCCGTATTGTCCACTGGATGTCGTAATCCGTTCGAAAAGACCGTTTCCGCTGGATCTGCTTGATATGATATCCGCACTGCCCGAGCCGGAGTGCTATACCACAGAAAAAGCCGGCACATACGGACTGCCCGGTCTTCTGAGGCTGGCTGTAATAATGCCTCGCACAACCGATCCGGGCTGGCTGATGGAATGCTCAAACCTCACAGTTACCGTTGTTGAATCAAACGCACCTGTAAGCCTTCCCGGAGGACAGATCGGACTCCTGCTCAAGGGAAACCACGATCTCGCACAACTGAGTGCTCTGTACTCCCGGGCCCCCCACCTCGTCTTCTTCGCAAGAAAAGAACTGGAAATCCTCTGGAACCTGGATATCCTTGAACTGGGGTAAAACGCGGCACCATGGACATTGGTAGCTGTTGTACTTATAATAAGTACTTCATCTATCTTTACAAGTACATGGGAGTATCCTGATGGATTTTGATGATTTTGCGCTTTCTGCTGCTCTCAGCCTGCTGGAAGGGCGTTTACGGCTGAACGGCGCTCCACCTGTCAGGCTTGTTATCTGCGGAGGATCGGCTCTGATTGCTCTGCACCTTGTTACAAGAACAACACGAGATGTTGATGTTCTGGCTCTTGTGGATTCTCAGAAACATCTGGCAACACCAGCCCCCCTGCCTGACTGTCTTCTTCAGGCCACCGGGGAAGTCGCTGCTGTTCTTGGGCTGCCTGAAGACTGGGTAAACAATGGCCCAAGCGCCAATTCAGGTGGCCTTTTTCAAATGGGTCTGCCGGAAGGACTGCTTGAAAGAGCGCACCAGAAAGATTACGGTTCTCACCTTTCAATTTTCTTTATAGACCGGACTGATCAGATTTACCCTAAAGTTTTCGCTGCCGTGGATCGACTCGGGGTTCACATAGATGACCTTCTTACTTTGAAACCAACCTCCGATGAATTGGAAAAAGCCGCCAGATGGTGTATGACACACGATCCTTCAGAGCCATTCAAAGGCCTGCTGAAATCTGTGTTTGAACAGCTTGGATACAGAGATGCTTCTGAAAGACTATAGATTGAACTTTCTGGAGAAGCTACTGGATCTTTTATGGTCGCAGTGGACCGCGCTGGGTGTGCGGGGAAATACCTCCGCAGAGCCCAAATGGATACTGGATCCTGAGGCACTTGTGCTGTTTACCTGCAATACAGGCAGATACGAACCTCGGATATTTGATTCGATGCTTGAGTGGTTGAGTATCAACGAACGCTTTCTGAATATTCAGCGTCTGAAAACCATCAACAAACACCAGAGGTTCGCCGGAGCTGATATTCTTCCCGGCATTGCCAGTACACTTGTGAGGCCGGCAACGAAGACCAAATGGAAATCCTTCAGCAGCCCGCGTACCGAAACTGAAGAATCACTGTTTCTATTTAAGAATGGTACTCAACATCCTGTCTCCGTTGATGCGGACGAAGCATTCAGAGATGCCGGATTTAACAGAAAACCATTTTCCCCGCGAAATAATGCCGCATCTTTCAATTCCGCGAATGTCTCAAATCTGATTCTGAAACTCAGAGCAATATTCGGGGTAAACTCGCGCAGCGAGGTTATCTCCTTTCTGCTCACTCATGAAGAAGCAAATGCTACTGAAATCGCATCTGCTACCAGTTACTTCTCTAAAACCATTTACAACACACTGGGAGAAATGCACTTTTCCGGAAAATTAAGCAGAAGGGTCATCGGACGGGAGACTCTTTACAGTATGCTGGATGATTCATGGGAAACATTTTTGCTGTCAGCGGGCGAATCTCCAAAGTGGATGAACTGGCCCGCAATGTTCAGAGCCCTGGAAATAATATGGACAGCCCTGGATAATCCACGCCTTGCCGGAGAGGATTCAATGCTTGCGGCATCCGAATTGAAACTGGCGTTTCACAGGGCCTTGCCCGATCTGCAGAAAGCGGTTCCCGTTCTGGTAAGGAAAATGAGAATCCTCACAAATCCCGTACTGAATCTTCAAGAACTTTGTAAAAACGCAACAGGAATTATTGAGTACTTGATGTAACGAATCAGGGGGCGGGAAAAACCCGCCCCCTGATTTCTGTATCTGTTCAGGAATTACCGAATTGCAACACCGAGTACGGTGAATTCAATACGCCTGTTCTGAGCCTTGTTGGAAGCACTGGTGTTGGGAACCACGGGGCTCTCTTCACCGTAACCAATGGTAGTCAATGTGTTTCCGGGAACACCCTTGCGTACAAGATAGTCAAGTACGGAGTTTGCCCTGCGCTCACTGAGACCCTGGTTGTAGCTGGCGCTTCCGTCGCTGTCGGTGTGACCCGCTATGCGGACTCTGACACCGGCGTTGTCGATAAGTGTCTGAGCCACCTGATCAAGAATACCGAAGCTCTCGGGCTTGATCTGAGCGCTGCCGCTCTCGAAGTAGATGTTACTGAAGCTGAGAACCTGGCCCTCGACCAGCGCGGGACGCATCTCAACATCAAAGATTGTAGTTTGTTCGGGGGTCATGATCTGAACTTTTACGACATTGAGGTAGTCTGCTGCCTCAACCTTAACGGTCCAGTTACCCTCTGGAAGAGTGATGGAGTAAACGCCGTTCGCGTCGGTTGTTGTTGTTCCCTCGAAGTCCTCGGGAAGATTCGCAACGCTGACAGTGGCACCGGCGATTACTTCGTCAGTCTCGCTGTCAGTTACCGCTCCGGTGAGAATACCATTATCGGGAACTGGTGTAAGAACGACATCAAGGGCGTGATCTTCACCAGCGACAATCACTGTTGTCTCCGCGAAGGGAAGATACCCGTCAGCGGCAACATTTACGGGAACTGATCCCGCAAGAAGCTCTGCTGTGTAGAAGCCGTCAACTGTGGTCTGAGGAAGAACAGAGGAAGCCGGGAAGCTGACTTCAGCTTCAAGAACCTCTCCGCTCTCTGAGTCTGTCACTATACCGCTGAGGGTTCCATGAGTGGGAGGCCTGAGAAGTACAGATGAGAAGATGAGGTTAAGACCAACCCCGTACTCGGCGGGATATCCGCCGGGGAACGGGCTTCTCTGGGCGCGGTCGTTGCTTGACACCTGACCGGTCTGGTAGAGACCGTGACCAAGGTCGGACCACTCGGGATCGAAAGTGGAAAGTGCCATTGAGCCGGTAAGATCAAGAGCAATACCGTAAGGAGAGACAAATCTGAATCCACCGCCAAGCAGAGCTGTATCATCGTATCTCTCGCCATCTCCGGCCTCTTCGTTCCTGTCCAGGTACTTGTTGTACTCAAACTCGACGAAAGGAGTAACGGTGCCTGCCTGGTACTCAATACCGCTGGCAATTCTGATCACATTGTCGTTCACAGTAAGATCCACATCATCCGTAGCAGTGACAACACCATTGGTGTCTCGCCTGTGGTCTGTAAACTCAAACAGCTGTGAGTAGCGGTGGTATCCCGCATTCAAGTGAAGACCAAGACCAAAATCGGCGTTGTAGGAGACAAGGAAGTCTCCGCCGAAGTTGTATTTGCCGCTGTTAAGCATGCAGCGTCTCATTTCGAACATTGGATCATCAAGATACCAGATTCCATCGGTGCCCTTGTCGTACATGTTGACATAATCGTTGTCGCCACTGCCTATGCCAAAACCCACGGAGGGCATGAAGCCGAGCCAGAACTGTCCGTCATTTCCGGGATTCATGGAAATCTTAAGAGAAATAAGAGCTTCATTCAATGCGTCATCGCTCTCCCAGTCGCCGGTGCCGGCATTACGGGTAGAATCGCTGAGATCGCGCCTGTAGCCGTTCCACCAGTAGCTGACTCTTCCGGCCATCTCTGTCATTTCATTGATACCATAGCCGAATACGAGATAACCGGTAGCATCATACTCGCTGTCTTTTACATCAAAAGAAGCAATACCTGGAAAAGTTGCTGTTCTGGTATCTTCGCTGAGGCAGCCCTGTGTAAAGAGACCTAACGAGTACTGGTTGGTTTCAATTGGCTGGGCGTCAACGACTCTGTTGAGCCCGTGAAGGCCCCAGTAAGACGGAAGCGCATTGGCAACCGTGGCTGACACAAGCAGAACAGTCAGCACTGTAAATATTAGTTTCATAACCCCCCCTGTTTTCCGGACACAATCCGGATAGCGCATTATTGCGCTTTCGTACTGTAAACAAACACAACGAAAACTACATGCAATCTCAAAACAAGTCAAGCCGCAAACCAGCTTCAGATGCAGATCAGACTACTTCAGGGTACACATTTACCCTACCTGGAAAACTTGTCTCTGATCGCTTTTGGTACAGGCTGTTTCCTGTCCCAGGCCACTGGAATTCTGCCCTCCTCCATGTGAAGTATCTCACGACCTTCGCGATGCCCCATCTCAAATGCCTTCAAGTTCAAGTCGAGGAAGGCTTTCGGGACTGCCAATCTGATAGCGTCCGTCCAGATTTCCAGTTTGAAAAACCTGCTGAGAGCCGCGAACATCCCCATAGCTATCAAGTTGGCCACTATTTTCTGTCCGAAGACTTCAATACTCTTATCGGTGAAAGGGTATTCGTAAACTTTTCCCTCCGGAAGCTGATCCACAAAAGAAGAATCAACAACAAAGAAACCTGTCTCCTTTACCTTGGCACTGAATTTATCAGCACTCTCCTGGTTCATGGCCAGAAGAATGTCCAGTTTCCTGCAACTGGGAAAAAGAATTGGCTTATCAGAGATTATCACATCAGTTCTGCTGGCCCCGCCTCGAGCCTCCGGGCCGTAGCTCTGAGTAAGACAGACCTCACTGCCATTGAGAATAGCGGCCTGGCTAAGGATTCTGCCGGCGAGTCCCAGCCCCTGTCCTCCTGATCCGGCAAGTCTTATCTCGGAGTATTTCATTTCTTCACCCCCGAAGATACACGGTCACAAAGCTTCCTGTATATCTCAATATAGCCAGTTTCATTCTTGTCAGCGAAAATTCCCCTGACTATTTTCCCCTCCGTCTTTTCTCTGGGAAGTTTGTCTGCCTGGGCAATGTTGATGGTGTTATCTCTGAGCAGCTCCATCATATTCACTGCGTCGCCCTGTCTGTTGGCTCTGCCAAAATTGGTGGGACAGGGAGCCAGAGCTTCAACAACCCGGAACCCGGAACCGGACATTGCTTTTTTAATAATACCGTCAAGTTCCACAACATGATACACATCTCCGCGGGCCACAAAATTCGCTCCGGCTGCCTCTGTAAGTTTACAGATGTCAAAGTCAGGCTCAATCATTCCGTAAGGCGTAGTGGATGTTTTAGCTCCCCGTGGAGTTGTTGGTGAAAACTGCCCGCCGGTCATTCCGTAGTTGTTGTTGTTCACAATAATGGCAGTGATATCCATGTTCCGCCTGGATGCATGAATGATGTGATTGCCGCCAATGGCCATGGAATCACCATCGCCCATAACGGCAAGCACCTTCAGATTCGGGTTGGCCATTTTGGCGCCCGTTCCAAAAGCAAGAGCTCTGCCGTGCGTTGTGTGAAGGGTGTTGAAATCAACATACACCGGCATTCTGCTGGTACACCCGATTCCGGAAACCATGAGAATATCATCAAGTTCCCATCCCAGACTGTCTATGGCTCTAATGATAGAACCCATGACAATACCAATACCGCATCCGGGACACCATACGTGGGGAAATTTCTTCTTTGCTCGCAGGTACCTGTATGCATATGGAAGACGGGCGGACATTACATCACCTCCTGTACCGCAGCCACCAGCTGCTCAGGTGTAATCTCGTAACCATCGAATCGGTGAAGGGGAACAACTCTTACGCTGTCGGAGGTAAGACGCTCCACCTCGTGTATAATCTGTCCCTGATTAAGCTCCGGAACAAGAATCACTTCTTTTGAGTCAAGCAGCTCCTTAACCGTTCTGTCAGGAAAAGGCCAGATAGTTACCGGACGGAATATACCCACCTTTTTGCGCTGTTTGGCAAGTATTTTCTGAGCGGCAAGAGCACTTCTGTAAACTGAACCGTAGCAGAATATCACAACTTTGCTTTCCTCAATGTCATGAAGTCTGTTGTTTTCAAGAACATCCAGTCGCCTTGTTATCTTCTGCTTGAGTCGATTCATCTTCGACACAACCTCCTCAACCTTGCGGGTTGGGAAGCCATGGGTGTCGTGGGTCAGCCCGGTGACATGAAAACGGTATCCCGATCCGAAATGCGCCATGGGTGATACCCCCGTGGCAGAGGTGTGATAGTGCTCATACCACTCAAGCGGTACATCGGGAGAGGCCTGAGGAGTCACACATATCTCGTCCTCTCCGGGAAAAGTGTATTTCTCTCTCATGTGACCGATAACCTCATCAGGCATGAGAATCACAGGCGTTCGGAACTCCTCGGCAAGATTGAAAGCTTTAATGGTAAGTCTGAAACATTCCTCAACATCGGATGGAGCGAGGACGATGGCGGGATGGTCTCCGTGAGTGCCCCATCTTGCCTGCATCACATCACCCTGGGCAACCTGTGTGGGAAGCCCGGTTGAAGGCCCGCCCCGCATAACATTGACAAGAACCAGAGGCACTTCAGTCATGCAGGCATATCCAAGACCCTCCTGCATCAGACTGAATCCAGGACCACTGGTAGCTGTCATTGACCTTCCACCAGCGAGGCTGCCACCGATAATTGCGCTGATGCTGGCGATTTCATCTTCCATCTGTATCCACTTTTTCCCGATGAGTGGCATTTCGCGGGCGAGAATCTCCGCCACTTCAGTTGAAGGAGTAATTGGATACCCGGCAAAGAAGTCTATTCCGGCGGCAAGGGCACCGAGAGCTACGGCTTCATTGCCCTGCACAAGTTTTGTCTCTCCCCAGGGAACTCCGCTCATTTCTCACCACCATTCTTTTTTTTGCTCTCCTTTATACTGTCTCCACTGACAAAAACAGCGAATTCAGGACATCTTCGAGCACACAAAGCACATTCGATACATTTTTCCGGATGCACAACATGGGCTTTCTGGTCCTTACCCATCTCAAGTACCTGTTTCGGACAGAATGCCACGCAGATTCCGCAGCCCTTACACCACTCGGGAAAAATGTGAACGGCAGGCCTCTTCTTCACTTCAGTTTCACAGTGTTCCTCTTTTGTCTGCCCCTTTATGGGTTTTTCAGACATTGAACAATACCTCCAGATGATGCAGGAAAGGCAAGACCCCTGTGGGACCTGCCTTCCTTTGCGCCTATCGCTGCATGCGAACTATTTCTACTATTCGGTAAAAGGTTTCAGAACTTCAGCGAGATCCGGTTTGCCAATCTCCTGAAGGTCATATGTGACCTTAACGGTGGGCTTGTTTATCTTAACAATTCTGGAAAGATCCATAGGAGTTCCGATGATAACGGCATCACAGTCGATGGCGTTAATTGTGTCCTCAAGATCCTTGATCTGGGCATCACCATAGCCCATTGCAGGAAGAATTGCAGTTTCTTCAACCCCGGGGTAGTATTTGTCAAAGGTGGCTTTGATTGTACCAACTGCATGCGGTACCGGATTGGCAAACTCTGCGGCACCGTATTTCTCGGCGGCCACATAACCTGCGCCATACTCCATCTCTCCGTGTGTAAGTGTGGGCCCGTCTTCAACAACAAGAACCTTTTTCCCCACAACAAGCTCAGGCTTGTCAACGGAAACAGGGCTGGCGCCGTCGATTATACGGGCAGTTGGATTCACCTTGCGGATATTCTTTCTGACTTCTTCAACATCTTCCGGGTATGCGCTGTCGATTTTGTTGATTACTACAACATCAGCAAGTCTGAGGTTGGTCTGACCGGGGTAGTAGCTGATCTCGTGGCCGGGTCTGTGAGGATCAACAACTGTGATGGTAAGGTCGGGGGCATAGAAAGATGTATCGTTGTTGCCGCCATCCCAGAGGATAACATCAGCCTCTTTCTCGGCTTCACGAAGAATCGCTTCATAGTCAACGCCGGAGTAGATAACATTGCCGTTGATGATGTGCGGCTCGTACTCTTCCATCTCTTCAATTGTGCATTCGTGCTTCTTGAGGTCTTCTATCGCGGCAAATCGCTGTACCTTCTGCTTTACAAGATCGCCGTAGGGCATCGGGTGGCGAATGGAAACAACTTTCTTGCCGGCGACCTTCAGCTCTTCAACAACACGGCGGGTTGTCTGGCTCTTGCCGCATCCTGTGCGAACAGCGGTAATGGCAATAACAGGTTTGGTGCTCTTGACCATTGTGCGGCTGGCACCGATCATGATAAAGTCAGCGCCTGCTGTATTTACACGGCTGGCCAGAGCCATGACGGTGCTGTCAGGAAGATCACTGTAAGACATTACACAAAGCTCGATGTTCTCACCATTGATGATGTTCTCGAGTTCGCTCTCGTCAAGAATCTTGATACCTTCAGGATAAAATTCTCCGGCAAGTTCCGCGGGATACTTTCTTCCATCAATATCAGGAATCTGAGTTGCTGTAAAAGCCACAACTTCATAGCTGTCATCGTTGCGATACAGTGTGTTGAAATTGTGGAAATCGCGCCCGGCGGCGCCTAAGATAAGGGTTCTCCTTCTGCTCATATTGAGTCGTCCTTTCCGCAAGTTAAATAACTCTTGCGGAAGAGCAACAGCGAACCGTGAGGTTCGGCCTCTTCCACTTCCTGTGGACACCAGATACTCTGTCTGGCTGGCATCGAATCTCACGCTTCCTGACAGAATTGTCAATGGTTCATAGAGACAGGCGGATGTTCCTGATCTTTAAGCCCCGCCTTCAAGCAGAATACAGAGACCTGTTCCTCCCAGAAAGCCGGTCAGCAGTCTCATAATATTTGTGCTTTCATACAGGCCAATGAATTGAAGAGAACCGTCCAGAACCATGGGTACAATCAGAAGCAGTCCAACCGTGATTGAAGCAGAAAATCTCCTGAAGAACATCAGGAGAGATGAGAACAGTACTCCAGTCCAGAAGAATGTGCACCTGGCACACAGGCCGGGGGCCCATGAGAAGGATCGCTCAGGCAACCTGTGACAGGTAGTGCCCAGAAGAGATCTGAGAAAGGGAGGGTTGAAAAAGGCACCAAAAACAAAAACAGCGCCAATCGCCGTGAGAAGAATCAAACCTGTTTTTCTAAGATTAACCATCGGCCCAGGTGTTTTCATCCCAGTTGAAGTGATCTTTGACTGAAGCCTCACCAAGAATCTCAAGTGCGGCAAATTTACCCATTTCAATGGAATGATCCATGTTGTTGTACCGGAACAAGCCCTGTCGCCCGCATGTAACACTGCCTGAAATATCCTCAAGAGCATCAAGGACTGTCGCGGTATTTCCGGCGTAGTGGAGGTCATAAATCGGATAGGCATGCGCACGGCGGCTGATATCCGAGTCAAGCACCTTATCAGCAGCGAAAATACCCAGATGCTCAGCTCCGGGAATAGTGGTTCTCAGAAGTTCCTCTTTTGACATATTCCAGATATCATCGCCCTCCTGACAACTGTATTCAAAGACAACCTGCGACGGTGCATCCGGGTCAAAATTTTTCGAAATTGAAAGTCTGTTAAACAGGTAACGGTCCTCGGATGTATAGATCCAGTGATCCAGTGGTTCAATATCGCCGTCCAGAAGAACAGTAAGAAATACCAGCGCTCTGAATTTCAGTTGCGATGCCGCCTGGTATACTTTCTCCGGAAGAAGATCTCCCAGAAGCTTTGTATAGCAGTTGACTGGAATGGTGTTGATTACCTTGTCACACATTATGTGACTCTGTGCAGTGTATATACACCAGCCATTTTCTGTTTTCCCTATTCCAGTTGGTTCTGTTGAAAAAAGAATAGAACCACCCGTTTCAGTTATTCCGGATGCAAACCCTCTGCATATCTCACCGACGCCGCCTCTGGGGTAATGAAATGTGCTGACAAGGCTTCTAACTGTTTCCTTTGATGGAGCTATTGTCTCTTTTATCAGACCCGCAAGGCCTGGCACCGTGATTCTCTGGCTGGCCCAGTCCGCGCTGAGCTGCGATGGCTCAATGCCCCACAATTTTTTGTTGTACGGCGCCAGGTAAAGGTCATAGAGCCCCCGTCCGAAGCGGCTGAGAACCCATCCTTCAAAACTTTCCTGCTCGCGCGGGGCGAAAAACCCTCTGATTTTCTCCGCGAAAAAGCTGAGCATCATACCTGTGCCCCGGTGAAGAGGCATTGTTGAAAGCACATTGTCGAACGCCAGAGGATAGTCAAAGTATCTGTCAAGAAGCCTGATCCTGCTTACCCTGTTCAACTCAAGAAGGTCAATTCCGGGAAGTCCCTTTACAAAGTCCAGTATTTCGTTGTTTGATGTGTGAAATCTGTGGGGCCCCAGATCGTACTCGAATCCGTCTCTCTTTACAGTAGCGGCTAAACCGCCATGTGAGGGCTCTTTTTCAAGAACAACGACCTCATGTCCCCGCCGGACCAGCTGTTCAGCTGCGCTGAGACCAGCCAGCCCGGCTCCGAGAACTGCGACCTTCACCCTGTTATCTCTCCTCTTCGATCCAGATAATCCTCGTAATGTTGTTCGGCTCCAGGGGAGAAACGGCGGTTATGTG
>JAUVIS010000048.1 GCA_030592635.1 Candidatus Fermentibacteraceae bacterium
AAACCTGCCGTCTGGATCCAGTCGATAACTATTTCTTCCTGATGAATTCTGTAACAATCGCTCCAGACACCATCAGGAGAAACCTCCGGCCCGGCAACTGTCTGATTCCGTATCCATGTATGGCTCAAAGTAACACCCTGGCTGACAGCCTGGGCACTAACAGAATCTCTGAATGTCATCCCGTTCGCAAGGGGCCACTGAAACATGGTAATCCAGGCCTGATAGATGGGTACTTCAAACCCGTTGAACAGCACTGTGTGATTCTCGTACTTCTCCAGTTTCCCGTCTTCATTAATCCAGTAGCTGTAGTCAGCTCCGGACTGCAACCTCCAGCAGGGTCGTTCCCCTGCAACGGTCTGGTCAACAACTGTGACTATTCTGCTTCCCCCGCCGTCAATAGAGTATTCCCATGTAGCCCCTGCCGGTGATACAGGAAAGTAATTGGATGAAAGTCTGAAATAGAGAGGATTACTCTCACATCCCAGAGAGGAAATCAGAAGTGTCGCGACTACAATTGTTACAGTCTTTTTCACAGCTGCACCTCCCTTGATACACCAAAGGTCAACCTGAATGCATCTCCTGATTTTTCTGAAGCCATTACGCCTTCCAGATCAAGTCCAAGGGCGGCCCGCCATGGAGAGCCCAGACTGAAGTTCCATCTGACTCCTGCCCGCCAGAAGGGATCCCAGCTGACTGGATCAGTTCCGCCGCCGGAAGAAAGCCGGCTTCTGCAGTATCCAAACCCGATAACCACACCGGGATTAAAAACAGCCCCGTGAGGACGCAGGTAAAATGAAGCGGTTCCCATTGGTTTCATCTGAGTAAATGAAGCGCTTCCCTGATACGCATCACCGAAAACAGCGCCCTCAATTCCCAGTCCCGCTCTGAATTTCTGTGAAAACAGCCAGTTGCCGTACAAGCTGCCGGCAAGTCCATTGCTTAGATTTTCACCCCATCCGCCAATGGGTGTAATCCCTGCTCCCTCAAAAGCAAAATTCACTGTTCCAGCCGTGAGAGTGGCGACTGTTGTGAGAATCAGAATTGTGGCCTTGTACAAAATGCCTCCTATACTTCAAAGAAGGGCAGAGCCTCATAAGGCTTTCCCGCAAGAACTCTAAATTTTCCTTCAGCAACCTGTTCAGCTGCTTTCAATACCAGATCAGCGGTGTTGTTCTCCTCGCTGAGATGCGCCGCGACGCAAAACCCCAGCTCCGTATGTGCTATCGTTGCAAGAGCTTCTGCAGCATCATCATTGGAAAGATGGCCCTCGCCTGACGCTATTCTCTGCTTCAGCGGCCATGGGTACGATCCATTCCAGAGCATATCAATATCGTGGTTAAATTCAAAGACCAGCCCGTGACACCCTGCGAGCATTGTCTGCACAAGGGGACTGAAAACACCCATATCCGTGGCTATACCAAGTTTACGGCCTCCAGCTGTTACAGTAAATCCGCTGGGATCTTCTGCATCATGCGATATGCTCCATGGCTGCACTGTGAAGTGTCCAACCTGAACTGTATCCCCGTTGGAAAACACCTCAAGACCATGAAGTTTCTGCCCCGCGAGCTTCGAGCCGCGTATTGTTCCTTCAGTACCGAAGACAGGGATCTGCCATTTTCTCGCAAGTATTCCAGCCGCCCTGGAGTGATCACAGTGTTCATGGCTGAGAAAAAGACCAATCGGATCGGCTCCGGGCAACCGGGAACTTTCAAGACGAAGAAGGTGCTGCTTCCCGCTGAGACCTGCGTCAAAAAAGAGCATCTGCCCTTTGTATTCAACCGCCAGAGCATTGCCTGACGATCCGCTGGCGAGTACCGCCAGATTCACGGTATCCTCACTCTGTTAAAGTACGCAGGCGATGTGCCATGCTCCGGAGGCCCTGTTCCCCAGCCTCTTCTCAGCGTCTGCCCGCCTCCGGCAGGGAGCGAATTCAAGCTGAAAACACAAATCCCTCCAGCACCGAGTGACAGAGCTTCTCGAGCGCCTGCAAGGGCATTGCTTACTGTCTGGTTCCAGACTCCTATTCCGTACACAACCTTTTCCGGATGCGCTGAAGTGGTAGTTGCTGCCAGCTCAAGAGCCCGTTCCGGATCAGAAGTGTAGGCCATGGGACAGACAAAATCAACCAGCCCCATGGTCAACCAGTTCTGCCAGTCGCAGGAGAACTCCGAGGCAGCCGAGTATGGGTTGGCCATTACAGCGCACGAGAGAATCACACCGGGATCTGCCGACCTGAGAGAAGCTCGAATGGTGGCAACTGTTTCAGTAACCTGCCGCTGTCTCCAGATGCCCCACTGTTCCGGATCTTCTTCCGGGGAAAGACCGGTAGCAAGATAGAAAAGCTCCAACTCTCCCGGAGAGTAGCCGAAAGAAGAATTGGGGTATCTTATGTAATCAAGGTGTACTCCCTCGATGTTGTAGTTTTCTGCCAGTTCAACGGCAATATCTGTGATGTATTCTCTGACTTCGGGAAATGCCGGGGAGAGTGTCGCCCCGACAAGACCGGCAGCTTCAGCCTGCTCCTGAGTGTAGGATCTTGAACTCCGTCCGTTGCTGTGAGCAGTAAACCACTCGGGGTGCGCGTGGTAGACATGACCCTGCGATTCCGGTTCCCATGGCGCGGACCATACCAGATACGCATTTATCCAGGCATGAACTTCCATGCCCATGGGGCCCGCTTTCTGAATCACATACTGGAGAGGATCTTCAAAACCGGAAAAATCAGCAGGGGGAAGAAGATCAGAAGTGTAGTAAGCCTCTCCTCTGCCAACCACCTGAACCATAAGCCCGTTGGCGCCTGCAGCCTGAGCTCCCGCAAGCAATTCGTCGATTTCCTCCGGACTGGAAAGACCATCCCTCACCACCCAGAAATACCGGCAGTTCGCTTCGCCGGAAGCCAGCCCCACAGTAGAGAACATTACAAAAAGAAAAAGCAATCTGGATTTATTCAAGAGAAGCACTGAATTCTTCTTTCTGGGGTCGGAGGAAAAGCTGCCCGATTGCAGTTCTTAAATCTGTTTCTCCGTCAATAATACTTCGTACCATTGATGTTATGGGAAGTTCCACGGAAAGCTTATCCGCGAGAGAAAGCATAGCGTGTGAAGTGGGTACTCCTTCAGCCAGCCCGCTCATCTCTTCTTCTCTTACCAGAGACTCTCCAAAGTTCCTGTTTCGACTGAATTTCGAAAAAAGTGTTGCCTCGTAGTCGCCCAGATGCGAAAGACCGTAAACACTTCTCCAGTCGCCACCGGACGCCTGCACAAGCCGGGCAACCTCCTGGGGGGCACGGGCCATCAGAGCACCTTTCAGACCGCTCATCTTCATTCCGTCCAGCATCCCGGCGGCAATACCAACCACATTCTTCGCCGCGGCTCCAATCTCACAGCCGATGAGGTCTGTGGAGCGGTACATTCTTACAAGCGGTGAGCCCATTCTTTCGGTAATCCTTACTGATGTCTCTTCATCAAGAGAGCTTATCAGCATGCAGCCGGGAACCCCCGCCACAAAGTCCTGCGGATGCCCCGGGCCAACCCAGATGCTTACAGAACGAGAACGCAGCCCCTCTTCTTCAGCTACAACGGAAAGCCGCTTGCCTGTGGACAACTCAAGCCCTTTCATACACAGCACAACATCAGTACCGTGAAGGTCATACTCTGACAGTTGTGCAGCCAGTCCGCGAAAAAGCTGTGCCGGTACAGAGATAATTATCTGATCTGCTTCAAGAGCTTCCTCAATATCTGTTGTCAGTTTTACTGAATCAGGCAGGGTCAGATAGGGATTTGATCTGTTCTTCACAAGCAGAGCGAAGCTCTCGCTGCTCTCAGGTTCCCATCCTGTTACCTGATACCCCTGTTTCGACGCATACCAGAGATGAAAACTTCCCCATCTTCCACAACCGAGTACTGTAATTTTCATGCAGAAAGCTCCTTCCCGTGTTCAATGCAATATAGTATTTCCTGCGTTTTTTTGACATTCCGTAATTTCAGCAGTAACTTACACGGGCAGTCAAACTTGAATGGAGATAAAATGAAGCTGATTATACCTGCTGTTTTTGCATTTCTTCTTCTGTCCTCCTGCGGTGAAAAAGAGGACATACCAGCCGAAGAAGCAAACGCCCCATCATTCCCGGTGGATACACTTGAGATCACAGGATACATAGGAGAGGAACTTGGTGATTCCACAAACACTTTCGGCATTCTCGCAGACGCCGAGTACCATCTGGGCACAGGCAACATCCTGATTCTTGACAATGGTGCCATTTGTTTCAAGGAGTACTCACCTTCCGGTGAATACATCAGACAGATTTCCCGCAACGGCAGCGGCCCGGGAGAACTCTCTTTTGCTACTCTTGAATTCTTCCAGATGGGTGGGAATGTCCTTGCTCTTAACATGAATAAACAGGGATTTGTGATATTTGACGATTCTCTTAACTACCTTGAAGAAATATCTCTGTGGACACAAAACCCACCAATGCAAAGTGTGGCAATATCAGACAGCATCTTTGTCTCCTATAAGCCGGGTTTTGAAGAAGCCGGTGAAGGCAGTTTTGTTATGTCCAGACGAATAGTCCTCTACCCTTACGGTGAAGAAGATTACAGCTTGTCACTCTGGAAAGACTCAACAGAGTTAACCATCAGTGACCTGATCTCCAACAGTTCCGCTCTTGTCAACGATTTCCTTCTGGGTATAACCCTCGGCGGAAACAGTGACATAATACTTTTCTCCCTGAAAGAATCAGATAATTACACAGTTCATGCCTGGTATCCTGACGGAACCGACGCTTTCACTATTTCGATACCTCTTGAGCCGGTAGCAAAAACCCCGGAGGAGATCGCCGAGGAAAAAGCCTACATGGAAGGCTTTTTCAATCGGATGGACGCTCAGGGAATGGGTGAATTCGTGCCTGAGCCCAATCGTGACATGGTAATCAGCGTAAACATTGGACCGGATGGAAACATCTGGGTACAGCGCGGAACAATGGAACAGCCCTTCTTCGACATCTTTGATATGGAAGGCACCCTTATCGGACACAAAGTCTTCCCGGAAGCTGGCTGGACCTGGCGATTCTCACTTGGCCCGGACGGTATCCTGGCCTGGGAGGAAGATCCCGAGCTGGGTTACCAGCAGCTTTTCATGGTTCAGTAGAAATTACATATCGGGGCAGCCTGACTGGCTGCCCCTTTTGTTTGCATTCCGGATTATTCCGCAAGAACCATCCTGCAGGTGGAAATGTCAGAGCCGGTTGTGGCGACAACGGTGTAGACACCCGCGGCCATTGATCCGGCATCTATTGTAATCATGCTCGAACCGTGAGACAGACCTGATGCATCCTTTGTGATTACAAGTCTTCCTGCGGAATCGTAAACCCTCAATTCTATATTCCCGCCCTGTGGTACCTGAAGATTGATGTTGAGGGATCCACGCGCGGGGTTCACTGCAGGCGCGACAGCAAAGCCAGTTTGTATCTGAACTCCTGTTTCTTCAACTGTGCCTGAAAGATCAGCCATGAAAACATGAACATAACCGTAATAGTCACTGACGAGAAGATCTGGAATCCCGTTCTCGTCCCAGTCATTCACCCAGAGCCTTGTGCCATAATAAAGATCGAGGGGGCTTCCATTGCTCTGAATTGCCTCATAACCGCTGAAAACAGGAACCTCATCAGTTCCCGTATTCTCGTAGTAGTAGATATGGGCATCGCTCTCGCCCATGATAAGGTCTTTCCTGCCGTCACTGTTCATATCATAAACCTGAGGACAGCAGCGATACCTGTTGATATTTGATCCGCTGCTCTGGATATATGTCCAGGTAGTTAAAACCGGGTTACCGGTACTGCCCGAGTTTAGATAGAGTCTGATACCATGTGCGGAGGCTTCATTGCCAATGAGAAGGTCAAGAAGACCGTCGTTGTTCCAGTCAACTACCACCGGTGCTGAGTTTGAGCCCACATCAATTACACCGCTGTCGTCTGATATGTGTCCCTCGGAAGTGAGATCATCTATACCTGAACCTGTTCTTCTGAAATAGGTAACAAAACCATTTCTGTCTCCAACAATAATATCAAGAAGACCGTCACCGTTCCAGTCCGCAACCTGCGGATTTGTGGCGCCGGTGCATCAACCGGAGGGAAGGCTTATTGTGACACCATCAGCCTTCAGTGTAGAGTAGCTGTTAAAGACAGGAGAATCATTGGCGTTCTCATTTCCGTAGAAACGAATGTTTCCTCCTGTAAAGATTCCAAGAATCATGTCCTTGTTTCCGTCACCGTCCCAGTCCGCAATACATGGAGCTCCGTAGTAACCCACATCAATCACGGTCCCTGCACATTCCTGATAGTAGTACGACTGATACGCAGGAGCCTGAGCCATACACAGCCCCGCAGCCAGCACCGCAAGAATCGGTAGCAGTCTCATTCAGACCTCCTCCTGAAGTATTTCTGATACCTTTCGTGAAACGCACCGGAGGATAAAGGGAACCAACCCTGCTGTCAAGTCAGTAATCAGAAACCGTATCCGACTCCAAGCTGTATAAACGGGATAACTGGTGAATCATCATCCACAAAGAAATACCCGCCACCGTCGGCAACTCTGAAGATGAAACCACCATCAGCAGTGTATCTGTAACCACCAGTGACTGAAATGAATTTCTCTCCAGCAGTACCGCAGGATAGTATACCCTCAAAAAGGTCATCAAAAATTCCACTTTCACCCCTGTCATCATCGAGGTTGGGAACAAAACCGGCGCTTCCCGCAAGTTCGAAGGAGCTTATCATTCTCACATAGCTTAACCGGTATTCCGGCCAGAAAGCAAATGTTCCGGCCGCAATCCCAACTTTGTTGTCCGCATCCAATGAGTACTCATAGGACAGTTCCGGCAGTATCAAGCCGGGTATTCCGGTTGACAGTGTAAGTGCATGTCTTTTAAAACCCTCTGCTGCCGTGATTGCAGCCAGGATCAACAGTACTGCGATTACTTTTTTCATTCAGTGAACAAACCCGTGAATAACTCCATGACACCGTGATGCGGTGCCTATCAGGAATCGGCCTTTTTTCCTGCGGACTTCTGTAAGCAGATCAAACAACTGTCCCGCAGTGAATGCCCCCACTCCGGGTAAAAGCTGAGCGGAGCGGACAACGATAGCTTTATATGAATGAAGACTTATACGGTCAAATATGGAAAAAAGAGGCTCGTCTCTTTTCTTTCCTGTCACCGTACACACGCCTTCCGGTTCAGAGCATTCGGCCGGGCAGATAAAATCACTCAGGGAACTGAAAATGCATCCATCTTTACCGGCAATCGCACCGGGAAGGAATTCCATGAGACGAACAGGTACTGGAATACAAAACCCCATATGACTGAGAACCCAGTTAAAGGCAACATGCACAGGCACACAGGGAATCACCAGATCGTCGGATTTGTGCTTGTCAAGATTGCTCTGAAGAAACCCAATGGCTTCCGTCCCCGCGTGGTGTTCTCCGGGTATATCAGGGGAAATATCGGGCAATTTGTCAATCAGTTCAATGTGGCAATCGGGCCATTGCCTGTCTATTTTGAATGCTGCTGAACTGCCAAACCGTCCTCCACCCAGTATAAATGCCCTTTTCGGATTCACCGGCAATGAACTGGCAATAAGCATATGCAACAATCACCCCCTATACTGCGTCCCGCATAAATATACAATCAATACAGTCACAGGGAAATAGCCGGATCAGTAAAGATCGGTTGTTCTTTTCCATCTGCGATGAGACCACCAGTACATATCCGGATGCTCCTTTATCATTTCTTCAAGCACTTTTGTGTAGCGCTGAGTGAGTTCAACTTCTGCTTCGTGTTTAGGCAGATCCCTGTTCGGCATCAGGAATTCTTTTACAACAAACCGCTGATATGGTCCTTTCTCCCGGATCATGAAGCCGCATGTTATGGGCATGTTCAGCTTCACGCTGAAGGCTGCGGCGCCCCTGGGAGTGGATGCGGGATGACCGAAGAAGTCTACAATGAGACCATTCTTTCCGGCGCTCTGGTCGCTGAGCCAGCATACAATTCCACCCTGCCTCGCTATCCTGATGATGCCCCGCATTGAAACATCTCTGGTAAGCAGTTTTGGACCCAGTGAAGAACGGAGGCTGTTGATGTAAGCATCTACAAGACTGTTGCGCTGTCTGCCCACAAGAAAACTGATGTCCTTATCCAGAAAAACATTGGAGGCTCCGTAGTATTCCCAGTTCCCGAAGTGGAAAGTCAGCCCGATGATTCCAGTCGTGTGTTTGAGAGTTTTTTCAAGGGCATCCGTTTTCTCAACTGTTATGTATTTTTCAAAATACTTCCGGCCCATACGGCCCTGTCGGATAAACTCCACCATGAATCTTCCGCTGTTGGCGTAGGAAGCACTTCCTATCCTGTCAACTTCCTTCGGTGTTTTCTCAGGAAAAGCCGTGGAAATATTGATTCTGGATACTCTTCTTCTTACTCCCAGAAACCATGCGATCCGACCAAGCAGGGCACCGCCAGCAAGGGCGCACTTCAGCGGAATAACGGAAAGAAAAAAACCTGTAAATCTTGTAAGGGCATACTCAATTTTATGGGAAAGGGTAACTTTGCGCGACATTGCTATCTCCTTCCAAAGGGAAGTTTCAACTCTATTGCGTTCTCCGGACAGAGTTCATGGCAGCAGAGACACATGATACAGATTCCCTTCTTCATCTTCGCTCTTCCATTCTTTATCTCAATGGCGTCCACAGGGCAGGCCCTCTGGCATACCCCGCAGCCTGTACACAGATCATTGGAAACAGGGGCCGTACGCAGAACAAGTCTTGCGGCAGACCCCAGCCATCTGGGAATGTGGTTAAGGTATGATCTTGCGGGAATATCAAAATCAACAAATTCATGACTGCCGTGCACTGTTATCTCTGCAAAAGGCTTGCCAAGCCCCCTGGAAACGGCTTCAACATTACTGTCGAGCTGGTTCCACGGAAGACCCGCCATCTGCGATAAAACCATATCCAGATAGAGACCGTTGCGGGAAACCGCAAGAAAACCTTCGTGCCTTCTTCTTCCATCAGTGCTTGGGCCTCTGCCGTCCATGCAGAGAATGCCGTCGCTGATATGCAGGCTGAAATCCGCTATCTCGTAAAGATCAACAATATTCACGGCAAGATCCACGGGGCGGGGGCTGCGCATGTGAAGCATGGCTTTCCCGAGGCCGGGAACAATACCGAACGAGTTCTTCAACGCGTTTGTCAATCTGGTGTACATATGAGTTTTGAACTTGCACAGGTTTATCCTGCAATCGTATCCTTCAAGAATCGGGAGCGCGATATCGTATTCTCTGTTGTGTATTGAAATTTTCTTTGAACCGGATCCTTCAAAGCTGATCAACTTTGCGCCGGTTAATTCCGCGGCGGTATTAAAACCGCAGTTTTTCCAGTATCGCTCCACACCCTTTACGGCTCCTCCCGGGCTGTCACCGATGAAAACTTCGCAGCCCCTGTCCCTGAGCAGAGATGAAACCGCGGCAACAACCGCGGGATGAGTTGTGATTCCTCTGGCGGGATGCTTCGCGGCAAGCATATTCACTTTGAGAAGCACCCTGTTCCCTGTGGATGTACCCGGGGGCCAGCCTCCTGCGTCTTCCACCATAGAGGCAATTGCATCCCGGAGTATTCTTACGCAGTAAAAACCAAAACCATCCTGTATGACAACATCGTAATTCATTTTCAACCTCAGTTGCAGCAGACCCTGTTCTTTCCGGCTCTCTTTGCCCTGTACATTCTCTGATCGGCGATTTCCAGCAGCTCATCCTTCTCCCGCGAATCAACGGGAAAGGTTGCCACTCCCAGACTGAGGCTGACAAACCCTCTGGGTTGCTCGGTCGCATTGGGAATGTCTCTGCTGGTTTCAACGACTTTCGCTCGAATTCTCTCGGCAATATCTTCGGCTACCTGCTTGTCTGTCAGGGGAAGTATGCAGACAAATTCTTCTCCCCCGTACCGCACGAGAATATCCACATCTCTGAGAGCGTCGACCATAGCTTGAGTGAGTTTCTGAAGAAGAACATTACCCATGGGATGCCCGAATGAATCATTGTAGTGTTTGAAATCATCAATATCCATCATTATCAGAGAAAAAGAGTACTCGTATCGCTCAGCCCTCTCAAACTCCTCGGGATACCTTTCCTCAAAAAAGGTCATATTATGCAGACCTGTCAGCCTGTCACGGCGTGCCAGTTTTATCAGCTCCGTCTGCTGAAGAGCGGTCTCAAGCACACCGGCGGCAAATCCCACCACATTGTTCAGCCTTCTGATATCATCCCTCTGGAATCTGTTCACTTGAGTGCTTTTAAGATTTATGACGCCCACAACTCTTCCCCGACTCAGCATTGGAATAGCCAGCTCGCTCCTGATATCCGATAAAACAGGCATGAGCATGTCCGTCTGAAGCACATCGGGGATGTTGATTGTTTTTCCTGTTCTCACGGCTTCAAAAGCTATTCCCGATCCGGAGGAATCTTCATTTATCCGAATTGTCGCGCCTGCAAGCACTGCCGTGTCCCCGTACGATCCTGATACGGCGTGAACAATCAATTTCTCCGGAGTTATGGAAGAAGGTGATTCTCCGGCAGCGAAAACAGCTATGGAATCTTCCGGGTAAAATGTTTCCAGTGTCCTGAACAGTGTCCGGCATATCTCACCCGCGTCCTCCTGGGAGGTAAGATCCGCGGCCAGCGACGCTATGGCGTCTGTCTCAAACTCCAGAAGCTTAATACTTTCCCCCAGGTTGCCGGCGACTGTGTTATCTGTTATCACAAGGATCATTCCACCTGAATCACTCTGCTGCAGGCAGAAGCCGAAAAAACTTTTGCCGTCACTTAACGGGACTGTGTTCAGATCCGCCTCGCTCTTCCCCTGTGCGGCGCTTATAATAATTTCTCTGCTCAAATCAGGGATTGGCTCCAATAGCTTATTTAAAGACATTCCGCAAACAATGTTCTCCATTGCGGGAATAATGCCGGTATCCCCGTGAACAGCTTCCACAGTTCCCGTTTCTGACAAAACGATTGACACGGAAGACAGCCTGTTAAGCATCTCTTCAAATGTACTTCTGAAACTGTCAAGCCGGCTTTGCGTATCAAGGTATCTGATGAACGAAGACAATTCACCGGCCAGCATCTTCAAGACCCGCAGGCTGCTCTCTGGGGGTCGCTTCTTTGAAATACCGTTGTCACACCTGATAATCCCGTATACTTTACTGCCGACTTTGATGGGTGTATCAACATAAGTAGCGCTGCCCACCCATGTTTCTCTGTTGTCCCGGAATTCCAGCTCCCACGAGGCGACTTGAATACCGGCGGAAACCGCCGTGTCAACAGGTAGATGACCAACAGTGCCGGACAGATGAATAGGTTCACCTGTTATTCCTCTTCCTCTGAAAGCAACTGCTTCAACTGCAGAGCCGGCGCTGTTCAGAAGGCCAATCCAGACCCTTTGAAAGCCCAGTCCGCCAAGAACAGAAATCACTGCTTTTCTACATGCTTCAGAAACTGATGTGACCCCGCTGAGATCAGAAGCCAGACTAACCACAGTTTCAATGGACTCCAGTGAGTCTTCAAGACAGTCTGCCGCCTTCAGCATGATTCTGTCTCGAGATACGGGAAGTGCAGCTTTCATGCTGGATGCTCTCACAGAGCTTAGATGAAGCCTGATAATTTTAATTATTTCACCGGGGGGCGTGGAGTAATCGATCACCGCCACTGCGGAAGCGCTCAAAGCTTTTCTTCGTATCCTCGGATTAATATCCGGAACGCTGACAATGACAGGCATTTCCTCTCTGGAATACACTGAATTCAGAAAACGGCATACTTTAATCCCGTCCATTCCAACCAGTGTCTGCCCGCAGAGAACACATCTGGGCTTTATGGAAAACGCTGTTGTAACAGCATCTATGCCATTAGTAACCGACTTTACAGAGAGACCCTCCCGAAGAAGGGCCTCCTCTGTTACCGCCAGAAGAGCAGGGCTTCCCATGGCAAGGAGTACATCTGTCCTTTTCACGGGCGCCATCTTCAGCGGTATCTGCTATTCGGCTTCCAGAATTGCCTGTGCCGCGGCAAGCCTGGCAACAGGGACTCTGTATGGTGAGCAGGATACATAATTCAGCCCGATATCATTGAAAAATTTAATGGATGCCGGGTCTCCCCCATGCTCGCCGCAGACGCCGATCTTGAGTGCAGGCTTTGTCTCCCTGCCGAGTTTGACAGCAATCTCAACCAGTCTTCCCACACCTGGAATATCAAGAGACGCAAAGGGATCTCTCTCGTAGATACCCATTCTCACATACTCACTCAGGAATTTGCCGGCGTCATCCCGCGAGAACCCGCAGCACATCTGAGTAAGATCATTGGTGCCAAAACTAAAGAAGTCGGCCTTTACCGCTACCTGATCCGCAGTAATCGCAGCTCTTGGTATCTCGATCATGGTACCGATTTGATACTTGATGTAATCATCGGCTTTGCCCTGCTCGGTCAGTACTGTGTCAACCACCCTCTGAGCCATTTCTCTGGCTATGGTCAGTTCTTTCACACTACCAACCAGAGGAATCATGATCTCCGGAAGAACTGTGATGCCCTCATCCGCGACTTTGATTGCAGCTTCCATGATTGCTCTGACCTGCATGTCTGCAACCTCGGGGTAAATCAGGCCCAGCCTGCAGCCGCGGTGGCCCATCATGGGGTTGAATTCGTGAAGAGATTCAACCTTCAGGGCAACAGTCTCAGCACTGACACCCATGACTTCCGCCATCTCCTTCTGACCATCATCATCGTGAGGAAGGAATTCGTGCAGAGGAGGATCGAGAAGCCTGATGTTGCAGGGACGACCGTCAAGAGCGCGGAAGATGCCTTCGAAATCACTTCTCTGAAGAGGGAGCAGCTCGGCGATAGCCTCATTGTATCCGGCAAGCGGAGCTTTGAGCTCTGCTTTTAAAGCCTCTGTATCGCCTGCCCCGGATTCTATTTTTTCTTCCAGTCTCTTCACTTCGTCAGCTACAAGAATCATCTTCCGGAATGGAATGATTCTGTCACCCTCGAAGAACATGTGCTCTGTGCGGCAGAGGCCGATACCCTGAGCTCCGAAGAGAACAGCCATCTCTGTGTCTCGAGGTGTATCGGCATTGGTGCGGACATCCATCCGGCGGAATTCATCTGCCCAGCCTGCAAGCTTCTCGTAGTTTTTAAACAGTACACTGTCCTCCGCGTTCAAGTTGCCGCGAAGAACCTGAATGATTTCTGACGAGCGAACCTGAACCTCGCCTGAGAAAACTTCGCCGGTGAAACCATCAATGGCGATGATGTCACCCTCTTTCACTGTAAATCCATCGCAGACCATGATTGCGGCATTACTGTCAATGTGGAGTTCATCCGCGCCGGAGACGCATGGAACACCCATTCCGCGGGCAACCACTGCGGCATGGCTGGTCATACCGCCACGCGCTGTAAGAATACCCTTTGCGGCAACCATTCCACCGATGTCCTCAGGGCTGGTTTCAAGTCGGCAGAGAATTACTTCTTCACCTCTTGCGTTCCATTCCTCGGCAGTCTCCGCGGTGAATACCGCTTTTCCGCAGGCACCGCCGGGAGATGCATTAAGACCTTTTGTAAGAAGATTTGCCGATGCCTTGCCCTCTTTTCCCAGGATCGGCGCGAAAAGCTGATTGAAGCTCTGGGCGGGAACCCTCATAACTGCTTCTTTTTTATCAATCAGACCTTCCTCTGCCATATCAACAGCCATATTCAGAGCGGCGAAAACAGTACGCTTCCCGGTACGGGTCTGAAGAATGTAGAGCCTGCCGTCTTCAATTGTAAACTCAATGTCCTGCATATCAAGGTAGTGTTCCTCAAGCTTTGCCCTGAGATCAAGAAGTCCTCTGTAAGATTTTTCATCTCGTTCACCGAGAGTCGCTATAGGCAGAGGCGTGCGGATACCTGCCACAACATCTTCACCCTGAGCGTCCATAAGGTACTCTCCGTAGAATACATTCTCGCCGTTCGCGGGGTCGCGTGTGAAGCAGACGCCGGTACCGGATTTTTCGCCCATGTTGCCGAACACCATTGCCTGAACATTCACTGCGGTTCCGATAAGACCTTTTATCTCATTGATCTCACGGTAACGAATTGCCCTTGAGTTGTTCCAGCTGCTGAACACGGCATTGATAGAAAGCTTGAGCTGTTCCCATGGATCTGCGGGAAAATCACTGCCAATGGCTTTGCGGTAAATATCCCTGTAAAGCGCAACAACCTTTTTCAGATCGTCAAGATCAAGATCCGTGTCAAGT
>JAUVIS010000156.1 GCA_030592635.1 Candidatus Fermentibacteraceae bacterium
TTTATCGCTTCCACCAGCGAGGTTTACGGCAAGAGCTGGAAAGTACCATTTAAAGAAGATGGTGACATCGTTCTGGGGCCCACTTCCAGAAACAGATGGAGCTACGCCTGTTCCAAAGCACTGGACGAATTCCTGGCTCTTGCGTACAACCATTCTTACGGACTCCCTGTTGTGATCTGCCGATTCTTCAACACGGTAGGGCCAAGACAGTCCGGCAGGTACGGAATGGTTCTTCCCCGATTCATCAACCAGGCATTGACCGGACAACCTGTCACCGTTTTCGGTAACGGAACACAGACCCGATGCTTCAGTCTGGTTTCAGAGGTAATTGACTGCCTTCTGGCTCTTATGAATACTCCTGACGCTGTGGGCAAGGTGGTTAACATCGGTTCTACTGAAGAAATTACAATTCTTGAACTGGCACGGAGAGTTAAAGAGATTTCCGGATCCAATTCCGAGATTGTTATCGTTCCATACGAGAAAGCCTATCCCGCCGGTTTTGAGGATATGCAGCGCAGGGTTCCCGATGTTTCACGACTGATGGCACTGACAGGTCTCTATCCTGAAGCGGATATAGACACCATCATTAAAAAAGTTATTGATTACGGAATTCCTGAAGGGGCTCTGTGATCCATTTCATAACCAGCAGAGCCAACAGTCGTATCAAACTGGCTGTATCTCTGGAAAAATCCTCTTCCTGCCGAAAAAGAAACAGGTTTCTCATGGAGGGACCAAGATTCATCAGCGACCACCTGGCCCGTGGCGGGTTGATTGATTTCATTACAGTGAGCGAAAACGCCTCTGACGAGTCTGTGGTTGTCGCGAAAATAGCAGACACCGGCGGACATAAAGTTCTTCAAGTACCCGAAGAGCTTTTTGCAAACATATCCAACACAAATAATTCTCAGGGTATTACTGCCATCTGCCCAATTCCTGAACACTCTGTGAGTGATGTGTTTACCGGAGGAACTGTTCTGGTTCTGGACAGAGTGGCAGATCCCGGCAATGCCGGCACAGCAATCCGTTCCGCTGCAGCATTCGGGTGTTCAGGCGTAGTATTTCTGAAGGGGAGCGCTTTTCCGTGGAGCCCCAAGGTGACAAGATCATCCGCTGGCCTGAACTCCGCCATTCCCGTCTGCGAAGTGAACAGCATGGCAGACATCACGGAAAAGTATCCTGATTATTGTATTCTGGGTGCTCAAAGCAATGGAACACCCATGGATAAGATATTAGAGACCCTCAGCGGGCCGGTCTGCATTGTAATCGGCTCCGAGACCCGCGGCTTATCAAAATCCTCTCAGTCAACCATCACCAGTTCAGTTTCAATCCCAATGACAATGGGAGTAGAATCGCTCAACGCCGGAGTCAGCGCCTCAATCCTGCTGTCACTTCTTTTTAGAAAGAACTCTTAATACCGGCAAAGGTTTGCGCTTCCAGATCCTGAGCGGTAAGAAACAGAATATTCGGAACCATCGTAGAGAGATAACCAGTGGCGGAATCGGGTGACATTGCCACCAGAACGCTGCTTATATCGTCTTCCCAGCTCATGGAGTAAATCCTGCTATCCGGCGGATTTACTGGACCATCCCAGGAAAGCTCATAGAGAAGATTGGAAGATCCGTCATAGAGGAAAGGTTCTTCAAGTTGAAATATTACCCACTCACCACCCGTAACCCCGGCCAACTCAAGCTGCGGTTCTGAAAAAACCTCGCTGGGCGAAGAACTCCAGTTCACATCAAACTTCGTTGTAAGTTCATCAAGATCGGTATGTCCCATAAGCAGGGAAAACTCATAGTAGGACCCTGTTTTTTGAGAATATTCCGATGGCATAAAGCCCCATGAAGATATCTCAACCGGCGTACTGCCCATGTCTTCAGCAGTTACCATCACCTGATGGCGTCTTGCGTCACCGTTTCAATGGCAAAACGGGTCAAGCGATTCAAAATCAGCAGACCCTATCTCTATTTCTCCTGCAAGAGCAATGCTGCATAACAACATCACGCCGGTAATTATCGTTTTCATCATTCTCCCTGTTTGTGAAATACTGAACTATTAACATACAACTCTCCTCTTCAGCTGTCACGCAACAACAGTCCCCGGCCTCACTCCCGCAGCAAAAAAGCACCCTGCAATCTCAGCCATTTCCTCTGAGATTTCACATCTCCCAGCGTTTGTTCCACCGTGTTCCAGAACAGAGGTGAGTGATTTCTGTGTTTAAGATGAACCAGCTCATGAACCGCTACATACTCAACAACCTCAGGCGGGGCATGAACCAGTTTCCTGTTTATCATAATTACACCCCGCGGACTGCAGCTTCCCCAGCGGGTTCTCGCGTTGCCCAGCCTGATTCTGGAAGGCACAAGCCCCGGACTGGAATACTTCTCCACTGTCTTATTCACAAAACTCAACAGCTGACCATCCAGCCACTTCCCCGCAGACCTGTTCAGATCCATCCCCCTGTATAAACATCCGTACAGAATGTCATCACGCAATACGAATTCTTGAACTTCTGCAACGCGAAGAATTGCCTTTTTCCCGAGAACAGATATCTCTGAGCCATCTGTATATGCAGCAGGAGAACAGGGAGAAGAAATAGAGGCAAAATCCGAGAGCTTGTCCATTACCCATTTCTCACGGCTTTGAACAAACTCTTCTATGACCGAAATGCCCGTTCCCGGTGGAGCTGTGACCCTTACTTCTCCGGGAACAACTTCCAGCCTCAGTCTCTTTGCTCGTCTGCTGTACCTCAACTGATAAGAAACAGTTCGCTTCATGTATCTCCCTGAGTTCTGATAGAAACAGGCATAATAGTAAAAACTGCCTTTCCCATCCAGTTGACATCCTCCGGCGATAAGAACATTGTGACCGGACACTATCTGAAAGGTATTGATGACGAGATTGAAAGTCAGAGCCAGTCTCTGTACCGGGTGCCTGAACTGCCAGACTGTCTGTGCCCTTCTTCGCGGAGGTCGGCAGGACAGGTCAGCATCTGCCATACGAGTAGAGCTGGAATTCTTCTCCGGACTTAACTCCATTACTTTCTGCAGGCAGTGTGAAAAGCCGGAATGCCTGAAAGCCTGCCCGGTGAACGCCATATTCAAGGATAAGAACAGCGGAGCCTGGAAGATCAACTATAGCCTCTGCGTGAAGTGCGGCAGTTGCGTAGCTGCCTGTCCTTTCGGAGCTGTGTTCAGCCGCGGAGCTGAAAGATTTCCCTTCAAGTGCGACCTGTGCGGAGGTCAACCGGCCTGCGCTGAAGCCTGCGCTTTCAACGCAATTACCCTGGAAGATCACAGATGAAGTACGGAGGATATGCAGGAAAACTGCTCAGAGTAAACCTCAGCACAGGGGTTATTGAACAGCAGGATACTATGGACTATCTGCCGGACTGGTACGGAGGACGGGCAATGGCCGCGAGGATAGCCTGGGATGATATCCCCGCTGGAACAGGCGCCTTTGATCCGGAAAGTCCCCTGATAATTCTAACCGGGCCTCTTACGGGAACGGCCGCTCCCTTCTCCGGACGAACAACAGTCTGCGGTATCTCCGCCCAGGGACATCCGGTGGAGTGGTACTCAAGATCCTCTTTCGGCGGTCACTGGGGACCGGAACTCAAGCATGCGGGCTTTGACGGAATGATAATTACAGGAAGAGCCTCTACTCCCGTCTTCCTGAAAATTCAAAATAACACCTGTACAATTGAAGATGCCAGGGAACTCTGGGGAATGGGAATCTATGCTTCCCAGAAAAGGATTATGGAACAGTACGGGAAGGACTGGAGGGTTTTCTCCATCGGCCCCGCGGGAGAAAACAAAGTTCGTATTGCCATTGCCGCCACTGAAACGGAAAGTGCTTCGGGACAGGGCGGATACGGGGCAGTAATGGGCTCTAAAAACCTGAAGGCAATTGCTGTACACGGGACACTTCCCCTGGAAGTGGCAGATCCTGGAAGATTTTCCGAAGTCTGCCGACTGGTGAGAAATGAAGCCCATGCATCTCACGGCCGGCCTCACACACCGGAACTGGACAGCGACAAAGTTAGAAGATTCGGCCAGCGTTATCAGGCCTGCACACAGGGATGCTCAGTTAAATGCTATGACGCGAGGTTCTATACCACCGTTCCAGCCGTTCTGCACAAAGGAAAAAAACTCTCAGGACAGGTTGACTGCATAGCAGGTCTGTTTCCCGGCTTTGAGGAAAGCTTTTACAACTGGAAACTTGGGTTCGAGGCCGGTTTTGAGATCGGTCAGATAGCAAACGACGAAGGGCTTAACCACTGGGAGATCCTTGTTGGTCTGATTCCGTGGCTCCGCTTTCTGAAGGAAGACGGAGAACTGAGCAGAATCGATGGCATGGAGATTGATCTGGACAGCCCCGAGTTCTGGGCCTTTCTGCTCAGAGGAATCTCCAGAAGGGAGGGAAAGTTCCGCTCAGCCCTTTCAGAAGGCACCGTAAGAGCAAGCAGAATACTTGGAATCGGCGAAAAGAGAATAAAAGAACTTTTTCCCGCATGGGGTTATGCCGGCCACTGGGACGGCCACGGAGACAGGATCAACTATGTGTTCTTTCCCTACTGGGTAGTCAGTGCCCTGCAATGGGCTGTTGATACCCGTGATCCCATCTCAAGCGCTCACGGATACGGTCAGAACATCATGGGATGGAGCAGAATATGCTCTCCTGAACACGGTCTTGAATGGGACAGAATAAAGAAAGTCTCAGCAAA
>JAUVIS010000224.1 GCA_030592635.1 Candidatus Fermentibacteraceae bacterium
AAAGAAACCGATGTTCTGCCTTCCGAGCTTGTGGCAGTACTCAGAAACCATCCCTCACACGGCTGTCCGTCCTCTGTCATAGCGAGAGTGACCAGACTGGCGGAGACAGGAGGCATTGCTGAGCAGTCAAGCTCCATCAGAGTTCCTCCGTCGGGCAGGAATGCATTCTCCAGCAGATCAGGGGCGAACCCTTCGGAAGAGACTATTCTGAAACCGAAAGGCAGGTCTTTGAATATGATTCCCGCATCGAATGGTGTTTGAGAAGTTGATTCGTTTACGGCAATGACCAGAATTGTATCACAGGCGGCATTCTGGAGAGCAATGAAGTTTAACAGGGTATCCGCGTCACTGCGGTTAAATACTGTGTTGCCGTCCAGGGCAGTCCAGTTTGTGTCCACCAGCGCACTTAGATAGTCCGTGCCGCTGCTCCCGCTGCCGGAGAGAGACACAACGGCATCATGAACCCGCCCAATCATATCCACATTCTCTGTGTCTCTGCTGGGTCCCCAGTTCTGAAGCAGGAACGGGGCGCGTGTGAAGCCGTCATCACCGCCGTTGCCGCTCATCATGGCCATATCAAGTGCGTAAAACACCAGCCCTCGCGCGCCGGCAACCACAGGAGCTGTTACAAGGTAAAGCATTGTATCCGGTGATGCGCAGTATGTCGGCAGGGCAAAACCGTGTCTTCCGTAAGACTGAATCACCGCGAAAAGCGTGTTGTCCCGAACGGTCTGCCGCACTCCGAGATCCATACCGACCTGATGTGCCTCGGGATACCACTGGAACCTCCATTGATCAACTATGTCACTGTAAATTTCGCACTGAGGTATGTAGTACCCGTCCTCTGCCGGAATAATGACACTTCTTATAGCATCCCTGGTGTGCATGGCTCGAATTCCTGTAATGACAGTGTCTCCCTGACAGTAGTTCTCCAGCTTCACACTGATGGTTCCATCAGAAACTCCTGTTTCCATTGATTCTGTACCGATATACACATCGCCCCCGTTGACTGTAAAGAGCGGTCTGTCGGCATATCGGCGGTCGTTGCGGAGAAAGTCGAATCCGGTCACTTCTCCGGGTAAGCCCTGAACAGAAATAGAGTCATGCTCGTTAAGAATTCCTCCCGAAAAGTTGGAACTGGCGGTAACGATCCGTTCCTGATCGGCGAACCATCCCGCGAGTTGATCATGGCCGGCAAAGAACGGAGGATAGTTGCCGTCAATTCTGCATACTCGAATAATGTCCGGCATTTCAGATGAACCAAATAGATTATGAAACTGTGTTGAGCCCTGAACCGGGTACAGCTTCCAGTAGTTCCTGCTGAGTTGATGCAGAGTAACATAGTCGCCGTTTTCATCCAGAACAACAAAGCCGTTGCGAGCAGCAGTCTGCGCTGTTCCGAATTCGTACCAGGTTCCCCAGAAGGTTCCCCACACAGCATCTGTCGGCTGGAAGTTCAATCGCATCGGAGAACTGAAAACTGTTTCAATCGTGGTTGATTCTCCTCCGGAAGCGGTGTAAAGCATCAGGTATTTATCGCCGCTTTCATCCTCAAGACAGGCGAGTATGGCAAGTCTACCGCGTCCGATAATCCCGTCAATATTCAGGATATCAGGCCAGTAGTCAGTCTGACCGACACAAAAGAAAAGAGGGTTCAGTTTTCGGGAGCCCGTGAACTCCGGTAACTCGCGGAAAGCCGGAAGACCTCCGTCGCTGACCAGGACTATTGCTTCATCCACAGACTGGGATTGTTTCCACAGGACGACTCCACCGTTTACATATCCCGGAGCCTTCTGAACAGCATAGCCGGCTCTGAAATCAGATGAGGCCATCCCGTCCGGTAAAAATGGAAGAGGAGAGGTCCAGTGAGTTTGAAGGCTGAGATCTGTTCCGTCCCAGTGAATAGTCTCCACACTGACCAGCGAAGAATCACCTCGGGCAAAAACCCTTATCAACTCATCCCTGCTGTTTAAAGACTGTATCTGAAGCTGTTCCGTCTGGACGAGATCCGTGGCGGCGATAAAGACCGGTTCTTCCTGTGAAATGTGAAGAAGGTCAGTTCTTCTGAAATTGTTTTTCAGCGGGTACATATCAATGCCTACCATGTCCGTGAAGCGGGCCATCCTGTTGAGAACAGTGGTTGTGTCCGTGTAGTAGTTCATCTGCCCTTCTGGCGTTGTATCGGCATATTTGGCAAAGTAGCATAACACTGGAAGATTCAGTTCCTCGCGACAGACCTCATTCCAGTAAGAAACAAACTCAATCCATTCAGCAGCCTGGCCGGGATTCTCGAGATATTTCACATCGGGTTCGTCAAAAGCGAAGAATCCTATCAGGTCACCCGGGTAATCCCCCGCAGTAAGAGGTATGTAGAGTTTGAGGTAGTCTATCACCGATTGATTGTGTTCCTGCTGATCAAGACTGGTTCTTATACCGCCGGCTATGACATGAAGACCCAGATCGCGCACTGCGCCTGCCAGTGGAAAAAACTTATCGCCGGAAGCCCCCGGCTGCTCGGGAAACCACTTGTCGGTAAGTTCTGCTCTGACTATGGC
>JAUVIS010000081.1 GCA_030592635.1 Candidatus Fermentibacteraceae bacterium
CCATATCCCTTGCGTAGTTGCACGCAGTTGTTATAGAAGTTACCAGTTGCGGATCAGTGCAGTCATTTACATTGACTATCCACAGAATACTCTCGCCATCTCCTGCAATAAAGGCATATCCGTTATTCACACAAATTCTAAGCGCGTTACCGCCGAGAGACAAAGAACCTTCAAGGGAGGGATCTGATGGATTCCGCAAGTCAAGTATCTTGAGACTGTCATTGTCTAATATGTATACCAGTGTATCGCTTGCGAAAATGTCTTTTGCCGGGGATTCATACTCACCAGCGAGTTGCGGCACATCAGGATTGCTTACATCCAGAGTAATAAGTGTGGATTCTGAATTAATGTAATCCTGCATATAGACACAGGGATATTTGATATCAAGGTTATTGGGCATAGCCCACAGATTCATTGAATACTCTCCTCTTAAAAAAGGATTTTCACAATCACTGATATCAATTATTTTCAAACCACCCGGAACTGAATAGATTTCACCCATATCCGCGAGACAGGCAATATCCTGACCAATCCTGACTTCCTGAAGCCAGTAGGGTCTTTCCAGGCTTCCTTCTAAAAAAGTACTTAACGGTTGCTGAATATTCAATATTTCCAGAAAGGAGTATTCAGATGAAAACAGATAATCAGCATCGATAAAAGCGGATGCCACACTACCTATTGCGGAATATGTTTGAGCAATGAACGGACTATCCGGATCGGATATGTCAACAATTACTACATCGTCCGCCGCAACAAAGGCATAGTTGCCCGAAACTTTTACATCATATGCGGGGGCAGATGTTTGAACATTTGATTTATGGACAGGGTTCGACGGAGTAGTTACATCAACAATCTCAAGCCCATTTGTATAATCTGCTATAAAAGCATATCCGTTTGAAAAGGTAACACTATTCCCATAACCCGGCGTCTGATAGTTCGAAACAAAAACAGGATTCTCCGGAACAGCTATGTTGAGGATTGTAAGACCCATGCTTCCTGTATCGGAAATATAAGCATAATCACCATCCACATCTATCCCAACCGCCTGTGGTATCGAATAAAAACCAATTGAATCGGGTACAGCGGGATTTGAGATATTAAACACTTTCAAACCCGTCCCATCAACTACATAGATAGCAGGATATCGCAGGAATAGTGTATGCGCTCTACTTAAAGGATATGTTGAAACATGTTCCATGCCATTAATATCGACAATTCTGAGCCCGTCCTTGTCACCAATATAGGCATAATCACCCTCTACAATAATATCATTTGTACCCGTTATGCCCTTATATCCGCAGGGTATGTACAGCTCTGAAATAACTGTCGGGTTTGAAATGTCGGAGATATCAATATGACAAAGACCGTTATTGAATGAAGCCCAGATATCTGTGCCGGTCGAAAAAACATCGCTGACAGCGGACCACATGCAACTTCCTCTATACTCAATGTTTTGATCTTCAGTTTCCCTGTAAACATGATCACCATGAGCTTCCCAGCCATAAGGGGGTTCAATACTGCAGTCTGTTCTCTCTCCCGGAATTTGTGTAGATACAGACGCGATTAATGCTGATGAGTTCAAAATCAGAATTAAGAACAGAAATATCTTTGTTGCTTTCGCCCCGGATAAAACTTTTCCACCGGGAGCGTATTTGAGAACAGGTGTTTGTGTAAATGTGAATGCTGATCCTGTATTGCCGGAAACGCTCTTGAACATGATTTCCTCCCAAAACTGCCGACAGCGAACCTGATGTTACCTGGCCAATCAAATCTCTTGCCTGACATTACAATACTTCTGGCAGTTCTACCCGGTCAATACCTTTTCCCTGTCAAGATATTTGCTGATTAGCGGGTTCGAATCCACCATGGGGTGCCAATAAAATGCTCAGGGGTCGTTGGGGCACTTGACAAAAGATGTATGTAAATCAATACCATACAGTAAAATAGTTCTTATTCGATTTCTACTGCTTTTCTGTCTCATTGAGTGTTTCAGAGATAAGGAGTTCCAAGAGTATCCGCTACGGGGCGCCGGAACGAATGTGCAGCATGCAAATCACTACCTGCTTCACTTTCCACCATTCCGACGAACCCGTCACCGTGGCAACAACTTGTTGCGGACGGATATCATCTCTCCTGAACCTGCACCGTAAATATTTACCATCGTTGACAAACCATGCTGTTCCATAATAGATATGAATCATGCCTTAACGCTAATGAAAGGCCTGGTGCACAATGCCTTCAAAATTTTCATTCATGCTCATTCTGTCTTCCGGTGCGATACTTCTTGTCACAGCAGCTTTCTTTATGAGTCATGCCTCAACGAGCAAGGCTGTCATAGTGGAAAGCCGTCTGCTGGAATATGAATCCATAGAATATCTGCGGGATCAGGATCCGGCCGAGTACAGCAGCAGAAGATGGAAAATTGACAACCGGTATGATGCTCAACTGAATGTCATCATCCTTCGTGAGGAAGCGGGAGCATGGGGCGCTGGAATCTTCGGCATTCTTCTTATCATGCTTGGTGTCATAGACTACAGGCTTTACCGCAGCAGGTCAGCTCAATACCAGAAGGGCATTCTTGTCACTCTTGTTGAAAATCATATTGATGACCTTCTCGCTAAACGGGGCAATGAGAAGTGGAACTTTGAGAAGTCTGTGTTCATAGACAATATCCTCTGCAAAGAAATCTCCGGAAGACTCATGTTCAGTAAAGACGAGACATCCGGAATGATAGATCAGATCATTGATGGCACTCTGAAATAAAAAGCACCGAGGCCATCGGGCAATTTGACAAAAGTCATAGCGGTACAACGGGTTAGGCGTTTCGGATTTCTTTACTGCGAGGGTGCGGATTGGAGGAACCTCACGGGTCACCGATCAGTCCCGGTAATCTCAGAATAAACTCTCTGATCTCATCTCTTACTCTGCGGTAGTGAACCAGGGCTTCTTCTTCGGTTTCCGCATTTTCCGCGAGCCGGGGCGGATCATCAAAACCTTTGTGAACAATTCCGATTCCGGCGGGAAAGTATGGACAGTTCTCATTTGCATGGCCGCAAACTGTTACCGCATAATCAAAATCTTTTTCATCAATCTCATCAACTGTTTTACTGAAATGACCGGATATGTCAGTACCGGCTTCATCCATTACCTTTACTGCCAGCGGATTAAGCCCGTGCTTCTCTATCCCTGCTGAAAAGCACTCTATCTCTGCATGCTTCAACTGCCTGCAAAACCCCTCGGCCATCTGGCTTCTGCATGAATTGCCCGTACAGAGAAAAAGTATTTTTATCCTGCCGTTCATCTTTCAGACCTCATTCAATTATCAGAAGCAGCAATACAGCCGAACCGGCGTGTCCCTGCACTTCAGAACACGCCGGCGAGGAGAGATACATGACCGGAATAACCGGATGAAGCACAGGTACTTACTTACCTGCCTTCATATGTATGTACCCGGCCTGTTACAAATGGTTCCATTTATTGAAGCCGGCGCGCGGGGGGTGTGTCCGCACACCGGCTTTTTTGATCCGCGAAGAATCCGGAGGGATCAGGGCGGACCGGCTAATTCAGGTCAACGGGAATACCGGTGACTGTGAAAATTACTCTTTCGCAGATGTTTACCACTCGGTCCCCTACCCGCTCGATGTTGTGGGCTACCCAGTCCAGCATCATGGTCTGCTCTATGTTGGACGGTTTCTCCATGATGAAAGTGATCAGCTCTCTGTGCACCTGATTGTACAGAACATCAATCTGAAGATCCCGTGCGGGGATATTCCGGGCTGCTTTCTCGTCATCCTCGGTGAAAGCCCGGATGGCATCGTCAAGCATCTGTCCGGCGATCTCCTGCATTCTCGGGATACTGGTGAGCGGCTTTATCAGTTTTCCGGGTCCGATCTTCTGGCTGATTCTGGCAATTCCCTTCGCATAATCGCCGATCCGCTCAATCTCGGTTGATATCTGTAAAACGGAGAAGAGAAGCCGGAGATCCGTGGCTACCGGCTGCTGTGTTGCTATGATGTTCAGGCACTGCTCCTCAATTTCGAGGCACTTCAGGTTGATAATCTCATCGGATTCAATGATCATCGCCGCACCCTGCATGTCCCTCTTATCAAGATACTTTACCGATGCCGCCAGGTTTTTTCTGACCTCGCTCGTGACCTGGAACAGACTTCTTTTCAGCTCCTGAAGCTCTCTGTCAAAACTCTCTCTACTCATTACTGTCCTCCTGTCAGCCAAACCGGCCGCTGATGTAGTCTTCGGTTCTGGAATCCGAAGGAGTGGTGAATATCTGCTTTGTAGGGCCGATCTCAATCAGGTTGCCTGCCCGTTTCTCGTCGGTAAGCATGAAAGCTGTATAGTCGCTGACTCTTCCGGCCTGCTGCATATTGTGAGTAACTATCGCAATGGTATAGTTCTTCTTCAGCTCGTTCATCAGCTCCTCTATTTTCAGGGTAGCAACCGGATCAAGGGCTGAAGCAGGCTCATCCATAAGTATAACTTCAGGCTCTATGGCAATGGCTCTGGCTATGCATAATCTCTGTTGCTGCCCGCCCGACAGAGACATGCCGGACTTGTGCAGGTCATCTCTTACCTCTTCCCACAGGGCGGCTCTTTTCAGACTCTTTTCAACAAGAACCGCAAGGTCGGAGCGGTTCTTTGTACCGTGAAGCCGCGGGCCGTAGGCTACATTATCAAAAATAGATTTCGGAAAAGGATTCGGTCTCTGGAAAACCATGCCCACTTTTTTACGAAGCTGAACAACATCTTCCCGTGCCACATCCCCGCCGTCCAGAAAAACCGCCCCGGTGGTGATAACGCCGGGAATCAGATCATTCATCCGGTTGAAACTTCGCAGGAGAGTGCTCTTGCCGCATCCCGACGGGCCGATGAAAGCGGTTATTCTGTTTGCGGGAATCTTTATAGTAATGTTATTCAGCGCCTTAAAGCTGCCGTAGAACAAGCTGAAGTTCTCCGTCATCATTCTTGTATTCTCTGTTCTTTCAGTTTCCAAATTGCTCACCTCTGCTTCACTGAGATTCTGCTGGTTATGGTGTTGATTGTGAGATTCATGATGATTATCATGGCCACCAGAACAGCGGCGGTCGACATTGCTTTGTCGAAAGCCCGTGTTTCCATGGCGAGATAGTAAACATGAAGGGCCATGGTTCTGCCGCCGGACATCAGGGAGTGGGGCACTCTGTAACTGCCGCCCAGTGTCACGAAGAATATCGCTGTCTCGCTTACTATTCTTCCGGCACTTAGAAGAATTCCAGTGGAAATACCTCGAAGCGCGGCTGGCAGAACAACTTTCCAGGTTGTTTCCCAACGGTTTGCACCCAGTGCCAGAGAGCCTTCTCTGTACCCGGCGGGAACTGATTTGAGGGCTTCCTCCGTAGTCCTGATGATTACCGGAATGATCAGACAGGCACCGGCGAGAGACGCGGAGAGAATTGAGAAACCCATGTTCAGCGCGGAAACAAACAGGGCATAACCGAAAAGACCGAATATGATTGAAGGAACTCCGGCCAGTATCTCCACTCCGAATCCTGCAATGCTCACCAGCTTGCAGATCGCTTTGTTGTCTGTGCCGCTGGAATACTCTGTGAGATATATAGCTGCTCCTATGCCCAGAGGAGCGGCAAATGTCAGTGTTACAATAATCATATAAAATGTGGTTACTATGGTTGAGTATATACCGCCCTCCCCTGAAAGCCCTCCGCGGGGCGAAGTTGTAAAAAACTCAGTGGTAATCCCGGGAAGCCCCTTCACCATGACATAGCCAACAACAAAAACCATTATCAGCACCGCGATCGCACCGGTCAGCCAGAACACTCCGAATGCGGTATTCTGGGTAAGATTCCTTCTGTTCATGAGTTCGCTCCCATTTTCATAAGGAATCTGGCTGAGCTGTTAACAATCATGATCAGGATGAAGAGAACCACTCCAGTGGCAAACAGGGCACTTTCATGGATTCCTGTCGCATAGGAAATCTCAACGGCGATGTTGCCGGTAAGAGTTCTGGCCCTGCTTAAAAAGATACTCAGGGGATTGTTTGTGACAGCCGCGGGCAGAATCACCGAGTTCCCAATAACCATTATCATGGCAATTGTCTCACCAAGGGCTCTGCCAAGACCAAGAACTACAGCGCCGACGATCCCCGGCTTTGCTGCGGGAATAATTACCCTTGAAATGGTCTCCCACTTTGTAGCGCCCAGAGCCAGCGAACCCTCTTTATAGCCCCCGGGCACACTTCTGATCGCAAACTCAGAGATGTTGGCAATTGTAGGCAGCACCATCACCGCCAGAACAATGGATGCTGAAAGCAGACCGTACCCGGCGTTGCCGGGAGCCGGGATTGTTCTCACCAGAGGAACAAGAACCACCATTCCGAAAAGGCCGTAGACAACAGATGGGATTCCGGCCAGCAGCTCAATGGACGGTCGAACAATGCCCGCGATCCACCCGGGGGCGATCTCGGAGAGAAACACCGCTGTGCCAAGGGCAAGGGGAACCCCGATGACTACCGCCCCAAGGGTAACAAGGCCGCTGCCCGCTATCATTGCCAGAATACCGAACTGATTGTTGCCCGGTCTCCAGGTGGTATCGGACAGCATTTTCCATACGCCAATCTCCCGGAACGCCGGCATGGCCTCTTTCGTGGTGAAGAGAAAGATCAGAAGCACAATCAGCACCGATGCCAGGGCGGATATCATCAGAATCGTCTTCATGATCTTTTCCAATCCAGTCCGCCGGGTTCCGGGAGTCACTGTTCTAATTCTGTCAGTTGACGGGCAGGTAGCCCTCGGCGGCTACTATTGCCTGACCGTCTTCACCCGCAATAAATCCAAGCCACTCCGCGACCGCGCCGGTAGGTTCTCCGTAAGTGACCATGTTCAAAGGTCTGACTACAGGATAACTGCCTGCGTTCACATTTTCAGGGGTGGGAAGCGCGCCATCGATGGCGACTGGCTTTGTACTGTCATCAAGATATCCGAAGCTGATGAAAGATACTGATCCCGGTGTTGTAACCACTGTTGTGCGGATAGCTCCATTGGAAGGCTGAAGAATGGCTGTCTCGCTGATAAGCGCATCTTCCATCACAAGGTCCTCAAATGCTGAGCGGGTACCGGAACCCTCTTCCCTGGCAGCTATTGTGATCATTCCCGGAGCTCCACCGACTTCACTCCAGTCCGTGATCTCTCCCGCGAAAATCGCTCTGACTTCTTCCATTGTCAGCCCGTCAATGTCAACATCCGGGCTGGTAATGATTGCAATACCATCACGGGCAATTGTGTGAATAACCAGTTCAGGGCATTCCTGGATCTCGCTGTCTTTGATCTCCCGGGATGCCATACCGATGTCGGCACTCTGCTCTGAAGCACTCTTGACACCAACACTGCTGCCACCGCCGCTGACGGTAACAAGAACATTGGGATCAATTGCTTCGTAAGCCTCGCTGAGAAGCTCCGCAAGGGGCTGAACAGTTGTAGAGCCGACTACGCTGAGTTCAACTGTCTCAACCGGTTCGGCACCGATATCGTCTGGTGTTCCGTCTCCCGGCTCACCGCATGCTCCCAGAAGAATTACCGGTACCAGCGCAATAAGTCCTGCTACTTTTCTTTTCATTTTATTACTTTCCCTTCAGATTTGTTAAAACTTCATTCTCCAGCCGAAGTACATGTCTGTGCAGCCATCTTCGTCATCGCTCTGGAAAGTGTAGTTGCGCATGCCGATCTGCACAGTGTTTTTACTGCTGTAAAGATCCATATTAAGACAGAAATCTATAGCTCTTTCATCGTTCTCAGGGTCATCTCCTGCGTATCCGGGGCTGTTGTTTTCGTAGCGGATCGCAGGTCTAACCGCCTGAAGCATGTTACCATCAAGATCGAAGTTTGCCAGAAGTGTCACGGCATAACCGTTGGCGTCTGTCCATTCGGAATCATCTTCCATAGGCTCACCAATCATCATGTACTCGCCCACGAAGGAAAGTTCAACAGTTTCGCTTAGAGACTGGTCAACCACTGTGTAAAAATCCATTGCTGTAGCGGAAATGGAAGTTTCGCCAGTTGAGTCAGCATTCTCGGAGTAACTGCCGAAGGCTCCTGCAATCTGAATGCCGTCAGTGGGCTCAATAACAGCGCGGGCGGTAAAACTCTTGTGGCTGTCATCCTCAGGCTCGTTGTCGCCTGCCCCGTTGGTGTAAGCCAGATCAATTCCCGCAACTCCGAAGTCAAGCCCGACATTTGCACCTATGTCGCGCTTACCGAAGTCACCGAATGTACCCGCGAGCAATGCGCGATCACGAAAGTACATACTGCTGCCGGAACGGGTGTAGCAGTGACCGAAAGGTCTCTTAAAGTGGCCCATTGTAAATGTGGCCACATCGTTGAAATGCATGTTGATGGTAATATCTTCAGTGGTAAGGCTGAGATCCTCAAAGCTGCCTGTGTACTTTGTGGGCTGAGACTTGAACGCAATCTTCGCGTCCACCCATTCGTTAAGCCGTGGATACCACTCAATGGTGGCAAGAACATTGAAACCGTTATCCGGATCGGCGTCCTCTTCGCCATAAGTGTTGAATGTACTGATAACATATCCCTTAAACTTGAGAAGCTCGGCGCCTCCTGTGGAGAATTCGCCACTGGCCATTACAACCGCAGCAATAATCAGAGTAAGAATCATGAAGTTACGCAATTGAAAACCCCTTTCGTTTTCAGCATGGCCGCCGGTTGAATTACCGATGACAGCATTAACATCAATCCGGTTTGTTAAGAGAGTATTCGGGAAATGTTAAGGAATTGTTAAGAGATTTGAAGCAATTGACTTGAGGAAAAACGCTCATATATTAGACACAGCTAACTCTTGGGCAAATGAAGAAAGCGGGAAGGAGTCTTTGTAGAATGGCTCAAACCAGAACGGTTAATTACCATACAAAAGGGCCTGCCAGTCTCAATGAGCTTGCAGAAGGTAGAACCGCGAACATTGTCTCTTTGAGCGGCGGAAGAGGCTTCCGCGAAAAAATGAATGGTCTGGGTCTCTTCCCTGGAACGGAAATTACTGTTGTGCATGCTGGTGGTAACGGAGGAATGATTCTTATAAGCATAGGCAACTCACGACTTATGGTTGGTCATCAGATGGCAAAAAGAATTTTAATACGAGAAATAGGTTAATATATTTTATCAATAGTTAGTCTATACTAACTGTTTCTGCGGCAAAGGGAAGGATCAATATGAAAATTGCGGAGATGAAACCCGGTGAGACCGGCACAGTAGTCGGCTATGAACAGGGAAGCAGGGCCTACCGTCAGAAGCTGCTTAGAATGGGACTTGTCAGGGGCTGTCGTTTCATCCTCCTTCGAGCCGCGCCGCTTGGAGATCCGGTGGAACTGGAGATCAATTCGCACAGGCTCACTATTCGAAAGAGCGAGGCAGACGCACTGATTGTTGAGAAGGGAAATGATAATGCAACGCACTGATCACACCCTGAGGATTGCCGTGGCAGGCAACCCGAATGTAGGAAAAACCACGCTGCTTAATGCACTTACCGGTTCGCGCCAGCGGGTTGGAAACTGGCCGGGCGTTACCGTTGAAAAAATAGAGGGCGCGTACCGGCACAATGGCGCAGATATAAAAGTCATAGACCTGCCCGGCATCTACTCTTTCACCGCATTCTCCATAGACGAATCTATTGCCCGGCAGTTTATTCTGGAGGAACACCCTGATCTTA
>JAUVIS010000079.1 GCA_030592635.1 Candidatus Fermentibacteraceae bacterium
CCTTTGTTCTCTGAACGAATTCTGTGTGAAGAGCAGTACACATACCGGAAGTATTCCCGGGCTTCTTCACTGAATTAAATGCACAATATGAACACTTCTTCACACAGAAAGGCGCATGTATATATAGCCCGATACTCTCATTCACCAATTATTTACTCCGGCCCACTGGCCGTCCAGCTACCACCGAGAATACTGACACCACTGTACCCGGTAAGGTCATACTGAACAGATGAGTCCCAGAGACCAGTTAAACTGTCGCCTGTGGAGAATGTTCCACTGAAGGAAAAAACATACTTCAGAGTATCGTGATCTATCGTATCATTCCAGCTGAATGTAGAGTCGTCCGCGACGGAGATTGAAGAGCATAACCAGGTGCGGGTGTCCGTTGTGTCGGCATAAACATGTTCAATAGTCATAGTCCAGTCGGTAATGGTCGGGTGATTCAGAGTAAAGGTAATCGGTATCAGGTCAGCAGTTTCCCCGGTCCAGCTGCCGTTGTTCCACCCGGTTGGACCGGAGGGATTACTGCTTTTTCCACAAGCCACAACAGCTATAAGCGCAAGTAAAAGGCCTACTGTTATCTTCTTCATGTTTTCTCCTCTTTTAGTCTCTTTTGAGTACGGCCAGGAAGGCCTTCTGTGGGATCATGACTTTACCAACCATTTTCATTCTCTTTTTTCCGGCTTTCTGCTTATCAAGAAGTTTTCTCTTTCTGGTAATATCTCCTCCATAGCACTTGGCCGTTACATCCTTCCTGAGAGCACTGATTGTAGTTCTTGCAATGACAGCGCCGCCGATTGTTCCCTGAATTGGAATTTTGAACTGTTGTCTGGGTATCGCCTTCTTCAGATTTTCGCAGGCTCTCTTCGCCCATGTGTTAGCTCTGTCCCGGTGGACAAGCATGGAAAGAGCATCCACCTTCTCGTGATTAACAAGTATATCCACCTTTGCCAGATTGCCGGGTTGATAACCGGAAGCTTCATAGTCAAAGCTGCCGTAGCCCTGGGTAACCGATTTCAGCTTGTCATAAAAATCATACACGATTTCAGCCAGCGGCATGTCTACTTTAATCTCAACTCTTCTGGCTCCAACATAGGTGTTGGTGTAATTCTGACCCCTTCTGTCCAGCAGCAGCGTGGTGACCGGACCAATGTACTTGTCCGGCATAATCACTGATGCTTTGATGTATGGCTCTTCTGTGAGCTCAATCCTGGAAGGGTCGGGATACAGGTTGGGATTATCAATGTATCTGACTTCTCCGTTGGTCAGTGAAACCTTGTAGAGTACTGTGGGAGCCGTTAAGACGAGACTCATGCCGAATTCTCTTTCCAGTCTTTCCTGGACAACTTCAAGGTGGAGAAGACCGAGAAACCCGCATCTGAAGCCAAAACCGAGACCAACCGAATTCACTTTCTCGAAAATGAGTGAGGCATCGTTAAGCTTCAGTTTTTCCATTGCCAGAGCAAGATCATTGTAGTCCTCACTGGAAATGGGGAAAAGACTTGAAAAAACAACCGGCTTGGCCTGGGCGAATCCATCCAGCATCTCTTCTGCGGGATTCAGTTTTGCAGTAATTGTTTCGCCGCTTCTCACATCGCTGACGCTCTTGATTCCCGCAATCACATAACCCACATCCCCGTTTTCAAGGATTCTGCACTTTTCCCGTTTGATACCGAGATGACCGATCTCCTCTATCCTGTATTCATTGCCTTTAGCCATAAGAAGAATGTCCCGGTCACTTCTCATTACTCCATCCACCACTCTGAAATAGGCAATTACTCCCCTGTAGGGATCGAAAATGCTGTCAAATACTCTTGCTCGAAGGGGGGCATCAGGGTTTCCAGCGGGAGGAGGTATCCGCTCCATGATTGCTTCAAGAAGTTCCTCAATACCCTGCCCTGTCTTCGCGCTTATCAGTATGGCGCCGTCCGGATCAAGACCGAGTTCATTATCAATCTCGTAAAGGGTTTCTTCGATGTTTGCTGATGGTAAATCAATTTTGTTCACTACTGGAATTATTTCCAGATCCTGCTCCATAGCCTTGTAAAGATTGGCCAGAGTCTGCGCTTCAACCCCCTGAGCCGCGTCAACCACAAGAAGGGCACCCTCGCAGGAGGCCAGCGCCCGGCTCACCTCGTAACTGAAATCAACATGCCCCGGCGTATCAATAAGGTTCAGTTGAAACTTTTCACCTGCTTTGTTTTCGCTGTACATTGTGACAGCAGTACTCTTGATTGTGATGCCGCGTTCACGCTCAATATCCATTGAATCAAGCATCTGGTTATGGAATTCCCGGTCACTTACTGAGCCGGTTACCTGTAAAAGCCTGTCAGCAAGGGTTGATTTGCCATGATCTATGTGTGCTATTATGCAGAAATTCCGGATATTTTTTCGCAAGTTTTTCCTCCCGTGTTGAGTGTAATATGTTCGGTACTCAGTGGTCATTCCAAACAGCCTGAAAAGGGGAAAAATTATGCCTATTTTCAAGAAGGACAAAAAACAGAAAAACAATATCCAGAAAGTGTCATCCAGCCCCCTGCAGCTTATCAGCGACTGCAGCATCGGAGAGGGAACAAAAATCTGGAATTTCGTTAACATCTACGGTTGCGACATAGGCAGCGACAGCATGGTCGGCTGCTTCTGCGAAATCCAGAAAGGTGTTAAAATTGGTGACCGCACCAGAGTTCAGAGCCACTCTTTTATCTGTGAGATGGTTGAAATCGGCAATGACTGCTTTATCGGCCACGGTGTGATGTTCATAAATGATGTGTACCCTCCGCAGCCTGATCCCTCTGACTGGAAAAAAACTGTAATTGAGGATGGAGTCAGTATTGGATCCAATGCCACTATCCTTCCTGTGAGGATCGGAAAAGGGGCAATAATCGGAGCCGGCGCAGTTGTAACAAAAGATGTGCCCGCCGGAGCAGTAGTTGCAGGCAACCCCGCCAGTTTCATGAGATACTGCCAGAACGGAAAGGGAGAGTAACCGCTTTTGAAATCAAGGATATACAGTGTAATTCCCAAAATACCTGATAAACTCGAAGAACTGAAGAAAATTGCCGGGAACATCTGGTGGAGCTGGAATAAGAACGCAACAGGGCTCTTCCGATCCATTGATCCGGATCTGTGGGAGAAAACACACCACAATCCCACATTGCTTCTTGGAAGAATCAGCCAGGCCAGGCTGAAGGATCTGTCGGAAGATCCGGTGTTTCTTTCCGCGCTGGATGAAGTCTCAAACCAGATGGACGAATATCTTGCCCGCTCGACCTGGTTTATGAAACACCACTCCGACGCTGTTGGCCAGGAAGAGGTAATAGCCTGCTTCTCCGCTGAATTCGGACTCCATGAGAGTCTGCCGATCTACTCCGGTGGCCTTGGAGTTCTTGCGGGAGATACCCTGAAAAGCACAAGCGATCTTGGTCTTCCAGTAGTGGGTATCTCAATGCTTTACAGACTGGGATACTTCAACCAGTATCTGAACAGCGACGGATGGCAGCAGGAAAGCTACTCCGTTAATGACTACTCCAACATGCCTGTGGAAAGAGTAAGGGACTCAGACGGAAACCCAGTTACAATTATGGTTCCCATGGGTACGGAAAAGGTATTTACAGCTATCTGGCAGATAAAGGTGGGACGAGTCAGACTTTACCTGCTTGACACCAATCTGCCGGAAAACACGCCGGAAAGCCGGGAAATTACAGGACAGCTTTACGGCGGAGACAAGGAAATGCGTATCCGTCAGGAAATTCTCCTTGGCGCAGGAGGTATAATGGCTCTGCGCGCCATGGGGCTTACTCCTGTGGTAAGGCACATCAACGAGGGTCATTCAGGCTTCCTTATCGTTGAGATGCTGGCTCATTACATCGAAACCGGACTGTCATTCGCCGAAGCCCGTGAAATGGTTACCGCCGGAAATGTATTCACAACGCACACACCCGTGCCTGCAGGTAACGAGGAGTTCAGTCACGATCTTGTTCTCCGGTATCTTCGCCCTTACCTTGACAGAGTAGACTTGAACAATCAGACATTTCTTCACTTCGGAAGCCAGCCCTCGTCTCCGGACTTCTCCATGACTGTTTTCGCTCTTAATTTCTCCCGCAAAGCAAACGGTGTCAGCAGGCTTCACGGCGAGGTGTCCAGAGATATCTGGAAAAATGTCTGGCCAAGACTGCCGGAAACTGAAATTCCAATCGGACATGTAACAAATGGAGTACACGAGAACACCTGGGTATCGGGAGAGATAAGAAGACTTCTTCAAAGATATGTGGGAAGCACTTCCCCAAAAAATCCCGGAGATGAGAACTTCTGGAAAAACATCGCCAGAATTCCCGATTCAGAACTCTGGAGGGCTCACGAAAGACTTCGGGCGCGACTGGTTGGATACGCGAGAAAGAAGTGGGCTGGCCAGCTTGAGAATATGGGAATCAGAGGTCTTCCGCAACAGAATATGCCGGTACTGAATCCCGAAGCACTTACCATTGGTTTTGCCAGAAGATTTGCAACTTACAAAAGAGCCTCTCTTCTTCTCAGTGATCCGGATCGATTGACGAAACTGCTCAACAACAAGGACAGACCGATTCAGGTAATCTTCGCAGGGAAAGCACATCCGCACGATAACGGAGGCAAGGATCTTATCAGAGAGGTATTCCATGCCTCTCTGAGCAGGGAACTTTACGGTAAGCTGGTTTATCTGTCCGACTACAACATAGATATGGCACGGCACATGGTACACGGAGTCGATATCTGGCTCAATACCCCGAGAATTCCAATGGAAGCAAGCGGAACAAGCGGCATGAAAGCAGCTATGAACGGTGTTCCCCACTGCAGTGTACTGGATGGCTGGTGGGCGGAGGGCTACCGCCCTGACAGAGGCTGGGCTATCGGTAACGGAGAAACCTATGATGACCCTGCGGTACAGGACAGAATTGAAGCCAAAGCGCTGTATGACCTGCTGGAGAACATGATTGCCCCCTTGTTCCACGACAGAGGAAACGGCGGGATACCTACCGGATGGACCGCGATGATGAAACAGTCCATGTATATGGCTCTTTCAGAATTCAATACAAACCGAATGGTAGCCGAGTATACAAACAACTACTACATACCTGCGCTGAATTTCTCCAGATCTCTTGGCTTGAACAGCATGGAGGGTGCAAAGGAACTTGCCAACTGGAAGGAAGCGGTTCGGGAACGATGGCAGGGAATCACGATTAACGGAGTAGATTCGCAGAAAACCGGCGGTACCCTCACGGTCGGAGACACTATAGAAGTAACGGCAAGACTCAAGGCGCCCGGGCTGAGTGCTGATGATCTCTCCGTTGAAACTCAATACGGTGAAGCTTCCGGTGACGACTGGTTGTCGGGCAGAACCTCCACCACACTCAAATTCAGCCATGAAGAAAATGGAGTGCTGTTTTTTACTGGCTCAATACCCTGCACGGAAGCCGGAAGATTCGGATTTACCGTAAGGGTATTGCCTTCACACCCCAGATACGGCAGGGTTGTTGAACCCGGTCTTGTTCACTGGTGGGAATAGACATAAACTCTTCCGGAAATGTCCGTAAGGACTATAAGGAACTGACCGTCATCAGTTGAAAAGGCCAGATCAGGATATTGCAGGCAATCAATTGAGGGCGCGAAAATCATGTTCGCAGAGTTGAGGATTGATACCCTGTTGTCTGATCTTCTGGGTGCGATGATAACATCCGTCCCCGGTATAATGCCGCAGATCTTATAGGGGTTGATAGTTGATATTTCATCGAGCATTTCCCCCGTGGAACCCTCATACAAAAATATCTTCGGATCAATGGAATACTGATTAAAAACAACAATGCTGCCACTGGTGTTGTATATGAAAGGCCCGGGCCTTTCCGTAAGGTGGAGTGTGTCAATGAGCTCCATGGTGGTTACATCTATTTCCAGGAGGAATTCCCTTGCTGAATTACTTACCAGAATTCTACCTGCATCCTGAGATATCGCCGCCTTTGTTATGGGCCAGCCGGTCTCAAACTCCCCCAGATTTTCGCCGGTGGAAACATCAATTTTCCTCGCGAGCCACTCAGCGCCCAGGAAGCATATCACCAGACTGCTGTTTCCATCCGCAAGGAACATCTCAGTGGTAAAAGATTCTGTAGTATATATCAGTTCCGGGGGTCCATCCGGCAGCTGAATCCTGTAGATGTCATGGCTGTTTGAGTTTTCAAGGTACACTATTCCGGCAAGCCTGTCTACCGTATAGTTACCGGGCCCGAAGCCAAGAGAAAGAGTGTCCTTGGTCACAGGAGTCGAGTACATATTGAGACAGGGATCAGAAAGGGAAAAGGATTCTATTATGTCAGCTTCGGTATCAAGAACATAAACTCGCCCGTTCAGGGCAAACGCGCCTGAAAACGAAGTTGAGATAGCGGCGTACCCAATGAGCGTGGAGGGATACTCCGGGTTTACATACTGCGCTGGACCGGCCGGGTCTACACTGTCGGTGCAAGCGGAAAACAAGAGAGCAACGATAACAAAAACAGCGAAATACTGTAAATAATCAGAGAGATTTCTCATACACATACGCCCTTCCAGGAGAGTCACTGAGGACAATGATGAAATCGTTGTCAGGAGAAGAAAATGCCATTTCCGAGTACGAGAAGCAGAAAATAGAGGGAGCAAAAATCATGTTATCACTGTTCAGCACAGATACCCGGTTATCAGATCTCCGAGGAGCGAGAACCACATCAGTGCCGGGCATGAGAAAGCAGTGCTTGTAGGGATTTATACTCTCTATAACATCCGCGATTAACCTTGTGTCTCCATCAATCAGATAGATCCGCGGATGAATAGTGTATTGATTGAACACCACGATGTTGTCACTTGTGTTATACAGGAACGGACCGATTCTTTCGGGAAAAGGAATAGAATCTGTCCTGATAAATGACTGGGTGTCAATCTCAAAAAGATACTTCCTCGCTGAGTTGCTTAAGAGAAGTTTTCCGCCATCAACTGACAAAGCTGCCCTGCCGATGGGCCATCCAGTCGAGAATTCATTCTCCACCTCTCCTGAAACCGCATTGATTCTTCTGACAAGCCACTCAGGCCCCAAAAAACAGATAAGAAGAGAGTTTCCATTATCAACGGGAAAGATCTCTGTCAGTATAGATTCGCACTGATAAAGAAGTTCAGGTGGGTCACTGCTGGAAACAGGTAATCTGTAAATGTCATTTGAAACACTATTGGAGATAAACAGCGTTTCCGTGTACCGATCAAAACAAGAGACTCCGGGCGCGAATCCCAGTTGCAGTGTATCCTTCACCACCAGGCTTTCCGGGATAGCAAGGTTCGGATCCGAAACAGAGAACGAAATCATCGTCTGGTTTATTCCATCCAGAACATACACCCGTTCATTATGAATAAATCCATCAGTGAATTGTGCTGGAATGACCGCGTAGCCAAGCAGATCTGACGGATACTCCGGGTTTTCGTACTGGGCGGGACCGGCAGGAACCAACGCATCCACGCAACCCGTATTCAGAAAAGCGCAGAAGAGTGTCGAACTCAGAAAAAAGCGATGTATCAGTGTTCTCAAGTTATTCTCCTTTAATGAATACTGTTGCGCAGCCCGGTGTTGAGGTTCTGGAAACAGTGACTATGTAACTCCCGTCATGAGATACACATATAACCCCAATCCTGCTGCTCGCCGGAATTGACGGGGCAAAGATCATGTTGTCCATATTCAGCACGGAAACCCTCTCATCCTGATTTCTGGGGAGGATCAGCGTATTGGTTCCTGGAATTCTCCTGCTGATCAGGTAGGAGTTGTACGGTCTGGAGCGAAATTCCTCCTTACCGGTGGCAAGACAAATCTTGACCATGAAGGGGCGGCTTGATGCAGCATCAAGAACAACAAGGCTTCTTGAATCGGAAGTAAATACCATTGTTCCTGTTCTCATTGGCATGAAAAGCGTATCAACTGGAGCGAGGTCCTCTGCGTTAAAAACATAAATATCGGATCTGCCGGAATTCCCCGCGGCAACAAAAACATTATCAGGTGAAATATTCAATCGCGTAACAGGCCACTCAACAGAAACAGCTGCTATCTGACTCCAGTCAGCGGTAGAAACGGCTTCAATGTGCCACGGACTGCCCTGTGAACCAAGATACATTGTGCTGCCATCCAGAGACAGCTGCATTGTACTGATCGAAGATGAGTTTGTGTAAACTCTGTTCCACTTCAGTGTTTCCGTATTTATGGAATAGACATCATTCGAACCGTCGTGGCTCACATAGATTTCATCCCCTGCCGACGGAGCAACCATCAGACCCGGCTGGAAGTCAAGTAAAAGAGTGTCGCATATTATTGGATTAACGACAGCTTTGGAAACATCCTTGTACCAGATCCTGTTGTTTGCCGGTTCTGATATCCACACAACTGTGCCAGCTGGAGAAAAAACCGCGGAAAAAGGATTCTGTCCGCAGTAGAAAAAACCTTTCATCTCACCGGCAAAGGAGGGATTCTCATACTCCGCGGTGCCTGCCGGATTGGTTGATACACAACCCGTAAGAAACAGCGGAATTGCAAGCAGGAACGCATGACAGCTATAAAATTTCAAAGACTACCTCTTTCTACCGACAACCGCAATATATAGGAACATACAAACCCAGAGGGAGTTGCCATCATATGAAAATCATTATTGCCTGTCTTCTTACTGTTTCTTTCGCTGCCTTCGCCGGTACTACCGGAAGAATTGCCGGTGTTGTCTTTGACAATGAAGGCAACCCCGTGGTGGGTGCAACCGTGATGATAACCGGAACCGACTTCGGTACGATGACCGATCTGAACGGTGAGTATCTTATTCACAATCTAAACCCGGGAACTTACAATCTGCAGGCAAGAATGGTGGGAAAAGCAGGGCAGACAGTTGAGGGAATTCAAGTTTCCGCCGACCTCACCACAAGGATAGACTTTGAACTGGGTGATGCGGCCACAGGAAGCACCGTTATCACAGTTACAGATCAGCGCGGGCTGATAGTATTTGATGAAACCTCTTCCATATACATAATAGACAGTGATGATATTGAGTCCATGCCTGTTACCTCCATAAGAGACATCATAGCCATGAGTTCGGGAGGTGTTACTGCAGGAAGCGACTTTCACATGCGTGGAGGCCGCTCCGGCGAGGTGATATACATGATAGACGGCATTATCATGAATGACCCGGCCACCAACCTCTTCACCATGGAAATCCCCCTCTCTGCAGTTTCAGAGATTTCGATTACTTCCGGCGGCTTCAGTGCAGAATACGGCGGGGCACAATCCGGAGTGGTGAACATCATCACACGTGAAGCAACAGACAGATATGTGGCCTCATTCAACGGAGGTGGAGGAGCTTACTCTGAATCAGGCGATGCGAGCATCAACACAATGGAGCATTCAGTCTGGGAAAATCAGATATATCATGGTGACGCGTTCAGGGGAGAAGGAGCGCTGGGCGGTCCCACCTTCCTTCCCGGGGAAAGCGGCTTCTTCATCACGGGCTCATACAACAGAAGCGGTTTCAACCACGCGGACAGCAGGGGGAACTGGGACAACAGTACCCTGGAAACCACAAGCGGCACAGCCAAACTGTCCTGGAAACCATCCCCCATGACCAGGATAGTCGCCAATTTTTACCTCTCAAACGGCGAGAAGGGCTGGCGGGACTGGCTCTGGTCAAGAACAGTTGATCACTATGTGAATGACGGTGATACTCTTTACTACTCAAGGGAAAATGACAGGGCACTGCCAGTCAGGGAGCAGAACAGATTCTCTCCCGGAA
>JAUVIS010000123.1 GCA_030592635.1 Candidatus Fermentibacteraceae bacterium
CATGGTGGAATTTATCCCCCAGATTAGTCTTGGAATTCCTTCAAATACTGGGCTTTAATTATACAGAAATCTCTTTCTGCCGGCAGAAACACAACAAAGGAAAAATCAGGTTGTATACTATTGTAGCTCATAGAAACAAACCGATTTCTCGCTGAGTGGGATTGGATGAGCTATAATTATTCCCAATCGGTGTTCTGAAGCGTTTAAACCAGATATTTTGCGCTTCGTACAGTCCGCAATCACGCAAGGGAACAGAATCGTCCATTCCAAATCATGATTCCTCACTTACACAGATGTTCGTATACGGGCACTGTTTCGTTGGAAACCAGACTCCGAAACCAGTCGCGTTAAGAAAGCGTCTGAAAATATAGAGGCAGGCTCTCACAGAAACAGACAAAGTGAAACTCCCAACTGGTATTGGAAGCTGCACTAAATCTTATCCTGGTAGCGGGGACGGGTTATGGAGCCGATGATCGTAACGGCGCAATGCTAACCGCATGTTGGGCTTATATAGGTGTAAGGCTCGGAGTTAAGAGACTACAACGCCTTGGTATTAGGGTTTAGCAAGACTGATGCATGGCCCTCGGGAAAAGCGTCATTTTTGTCATCACCGTCAGGAGTGCATTCGTATCTGTACAATATGTACATTATCAATGTACACTTACTCTTTCTATTGTTACTTTGGCGGATTCAAGCATCTTTTGCCGCCCTGCAAGCTCTGGTGGTGGAGATCCTGCTCCCGGACTGTACGGATTATCTACTTCTCTCATTTGTCACTATTCCCAGATCCCAGTGTCATTGAATACTGCTATTCAGCGTACTTATTTGCCCTCTTCTCTATTTCTCAACCTCTATCTTCTTCTTTCCGGAAGAGTATAACAGAATCTATAACGGTTAGATCTAGTTTGGTTATATCTACCTAACGATCCTAACTTCTAATGAATTCTCTAAAAAGGCAATACTGAATCTATAACTACTTAGATAAATTCGTGCTGAAAGATGAACATTGGAATACAGCTGAACAAACCACAAAAAGATCTGATCATCAAATGCGTTCCTGCGATTAGAAAATCCCGGCACTTGCGTACCGGGAAAATACTTGGTAGCGGGGACAGGATTTGAACCTGCGACCTTTGGGTTATGAGCCCAACGAGCTACCGAACTGCTCCACCCCGCGATTGAGGAGCAACTATAGCACAAACGAGAAAAAAAGTCAACTGAACGGCTATATATCCATTCCCAGAGAGATTCTGTGGGTGTTTCCAAGGTCGGCATAGGGTTTCCATGCGTAGTCCAGAGAATACTGATTGTAGTGTGTTCCAATTCCGAAGCCCATGGCGTCCACGAAACCGCCTCCGGCGTTATCTGCGGTATCTTTTGCGGAAAGACTCCATCCGGTTCTCAGGGCAAGCAGATCAACAGGTTTGTATTCCACTCCCAGGGCGGCATCAAACTCTCCTTCGAACGGCATGGTGCCATCCACGGCGATGAGAAGATTTCCATCCAGAAGCGATTGAGATACTCCCGCGGCGATCTCTGTGGGCATTGGATCGTTTTCACTGTAAAACGCCTTTGTCTGAACTCCGGCGTTCCTTACAACAAGCGCGCCAGCGAGACCTGGAAAAGCAGAAGGTCTGTACATTCCCCCGATGTCAACGCTGAATCCGTTGGCATTGTAGCTGTCAATCTGCGAGTAGATGAATCTTCCAGTGGCTCCTATGGAAACAGTCTCCGTGAGAGACCTGGCCCAGGTGCCAGCCAGGGCTATGCTGCTGGAGGAGAACTGTTCTCCGGTTCCCATGGGGTCTTCCATTGTGGTTCTTTCAAAATTTCCACCGTAAAAGTAGTTAAGCGATACACCGATAACATCCTTCTCTCTGGGATTAACCCATCCGATGAAGCCTGCCTGCATATCCATCATGTAGCTGGTATAAGTGGTGGAAAGCACGCTGCCGGTTGTCGTTGCGGAAGCTGCAGGGTTCCAGTACAGAGAAAGGGGGTCGCCGGGAACCGCAGTAAACGCTCCCCCCATGGCAACCGCCCGGGCTCCCGCCGGAACCTGGAGAAATGCGAATCCCGTTGTTCCTCCGGCATTAGCCGAAAGAATCATTAATAGTGCCAGGGCACAGGTCAGTTTCATATCACTCTCCTGTTATTGCTGAGTCCGGTTCGGCCGGAACTGAATTCTCTATTACCTCCACCACAGGTCTCATGGCGAAAAAGACATAAGCGCTGTCTGCTGTGGCTCCGTAAAGCATATCCAGGGCTGTAACCGTAACGCTGTACGCTATCGGCTTCGGCCCGGTGGCAAACCGGAGGACGGGCAAATCATCCGGTTCCTCGTATATAATATTCAACCCCCCCCCCCGGAGTTCCAGACACAGGTTAAAAACAGCATCCCCTCCTGCTCCACAAAGAACACCTTCAAGGTTGGCCCCCGGGAAAATAAGAAAAGTAACAGGCTCACCAACAGGTAAATATAAACCCCGTCTCCACTGAAAGGTGTACCCGCTGAAACGGTACTCTTCCTGAAAAGAGTCTACTTCCTCCGAGAGGAAACAGAAACAGGACACAAGAAGAAAAATACCCAAGGTCAGTCCTTGAGGCCGGAACGGGAATAACTGCCAACCAGATGTTTCTGGGCGAAAAGAAATAGCAGAAGCAGAGGCAGAATACTGAAAGTGGATGCCGCCATGAGCAGTTGATAGTTACTGGACTGCTCCTGATTAAAGTAACTGAGTCCGACCTGAAGAACTCTCAGCTTTTCGGAATGCGTTACCACAAGAGGCCACATGAAACTGTTCCATGAACCAACGACATTGAAGAGCATAATGGTGGCAATTACGGACTTGGAAAGAGGAAGCGCAACCCTCCACAGATAGCCGAGCCTGCTGCATCCATCCAGTCTGGCAGCTTCAAAGAGAGACTTCGGCAGAGTTTTAAAGTGCTGCCGGAGAAGAAAAATGCTGAAAACATTGGTTGTCCAGGGAACGATCAGGGCGAAGTAGGTATCTATCCAGCCAAGTTTCGCGAGAAGCACATAACTGGGAGCCAGATAAACCGGCTGCGGCACCATCATGGTAGAGAGAAACAGCATAAACAGCGTATCTCTGCCGGGGTACTCCATGGTGGCAAAAGAATATGCCGCCAGAGAGCTTGTTATAAGAACCCCGATGAGAGTAAGGCCGGTCACTATAAGAGTGTTAAGAAAGTAGGTTCCGAAAGGCACTCTGGTCCAGGCTTCCACATAGTTGTTAAGCCCCCCCTGTTCGAGGCTGGTGGAAATCATCCAGAGAAACGGCATTAGCATGATAACACCGCCGGCAAGAAGCAGGGTCTGCTTGAGAATCTGTCCTGATTTCATGAGTAATGCACCCGCCTCTCCCCAACTCGCCGCTGAGTAATTGTAAGGCCCAGAAGCACAATGAACAGGAACACACTGATGGCGCTTGCGTAGCCTATATCAAATCTGTCGAAGGCTTTCTGGAAAAGGTAGAATACTATGACATTCGTTGTTCCAAGCGGACCTCCGCCCGGGGGTGGAGTCATCACATACACAAGAGCAAAGGTCTTGAAAGATGCAATAGTACTCATAATAAGAACATAGAAAGTGGTGGGAGAGAGCAGTGGCCATGTAACATGACGGAATGTCCCCCATTTTCCCGCTCCGTCAAGCTTTGCAGCCTCGTAGTAGTTGTTGGGAATGTTCTCAAGACCTGCAAGGAAAAGAACTGTGTTGTAACCTATACTTTTCCAGACACTGACAATCATTAGAGAAACCAGTGCCAGACTGGGGCCCGCGAAAATTCCCTTCGGTTGAATTCCCAGCGGAGAAAGCATCATCTCAAATATTCCTCTGGGTTCGCGGAGCCACATAAGAGGATCTCCTCCCAGGGCAACAATAACTCCATTGATCGGACCGGCTTCCGGTTTAAAGAGCCATGTCCACACAACGGACACCGCAACAGCCGAGGTAACAACCGGCAGAAAGTAGATAGTTCGAAAAACAGTCTTACCTTTGAGTTCTCCTCTCAGGAGCATCGCCAGAGTCAGTGGAATCATTATTCCGGCAGGAACAACACCCAGCACAAAAAACACTGTATTTGTAACGCTGTTCCAGAATCTGGCATCTGTAAACATTCTTTCATAGTTGGAGAAACCCACAAAACCGTGAAACCCTCCAATGTCATAATCAGAAAAGGAAGCTGTGAAACTGGCAAGAATTGGAATTGTTCTGAAGCAGATGACAATGATAAGTGCTGGCAGAATATACAGATAGGGAGATACTCGTGAACCTGTTCTCATTTTTTTCTTTCAGTCAAAGAGGGAACTGCCAATATTGATAGACTCTCCATCAGTGTACAGGAAAATATTGCCTTCGCGGTCTGTTCGCAAGATTCCCGCGCCAGTGCTTTTCCAGCTGTCAACAACCTCCCTGTGAGGATGACCGAACGGGTTGTTTCTTCCACAGCAGAATATCGCAAATTGAGGAGCTGTTTTTCTGAACCAGGGCGGAAAGAGTGAACTTCTGCTACCGTGATGAGGCACTTTCATAACAGTTACTGGCGTCTGGGACGGAGTCATTCGCATAATGGTTTCATTTTCAATATCTCCAGTCAGGAGAAGAGTAAAATTACCGCAGGTAACCAGAAAAACAGCCGATGCCTCGTTGAGATTGCCCGCTTCCCGCTCAAGCCATACGACTTCAAGAGTAACTTCATCTGAGATTTCCCATCTGTCCTGAGCGGAAAGAACAGAATAGCCGCAGCCCGAGTCAAGAACATACTGAAGCAATCCCTCGTAAACAGGAGAAGCATGGTCAATTCCCGGATCAATAAGCATATCACAGTGAAACACCTCAAGGGCATCTCTGCACCCGCCGATATGATCCGCGTGAGGATGCGTAAAAACAACGACAGACAAAGAATCAATTCCGCATTCTCTCAGCCTCTGAACAACGGGCGCCCTCATTGAGCCAGTGCCCGGAGGACCTCCGTCTATCAGCCATCTGCTCGTTCCCGCCTGAAGAAAAATGGCATCTCCATTGCCGATGTCGAGAAAAATTACAGAGAGAAGAGTATCGGCAGGTATACCCTCTTGAAGAAAATGAGATGTCTCCTGCGGAACATTCAGGTTTGTCACTGCTATATACGGAAGCAGGCTTTCAAGCGTGGCGGGGCCTATTCCTGATACGAAAACAAGCTCATCTACGGAAACGAAGGGTGATATGGTTTCTCTGTACTCTACTATTGCTGATGCCGTCGCGGGACCGATTCCGTTCAGTCTGCAGAGTTCTTCAGCGGAAGCAAAATTCAAGTCCAGCAGAGGAGGGTCCAAAAGCGTTGATATTGTGATAATCAATAATAATGCCATAGTAGCCCTTGACACCCGCCCTCCGGTTAAAGAAATTATGCACTGAATATAATTGAAAGAAGGAGGAATTCCATTTTGAATAAATATTTTCTGGCTGTTTTACTTGTACTTGCGGCAGTTGCATCCGCCGGGCACTTGCGCCTGGAAGACAGTGGTTATGAGACCATTGCCTATGTCCGCGAGGATGGAAGAATAGAGGACGCATCCTTTTTCCCGCTTGGAAGGATTGTGCTTGACGAGGACAACCAGCGTATCCGCATCGAGGATGCAGACTTCAACACTCTCGGATACATTGAAGAAAATGAATTTCTTGACAGCTTCGAGGATCGCATCTTTGAATTGACATCTGACGGAAGATTGAAGAATCACCGCTTCCGCGATGTTGCCATTATCAGAAATGACGGAACTGTTGAGGCTCTCAATTTCAGTGTTATTCTTTACACGGACGGTTCACACGATGACCTTGCGCAGAGAATTGCAGTATACATGATCTACTTTAGCAACCTGCTGGAGTAGTCTCCGGATGCCGCAGTCGTCTTCTTGACGGCTGTTGCTTTTCTCCTTATAGTAAACGCATGTTTCCTGAAAGGAGTATTTACATGCATGGGGACCTTACGGCAAGACAGAAGCAATTTCTGCATTTCATTCAGTCATTTATCGAGAATGAAGGGTATCCCCCTTCTATAAGAGAGATTCAGAAGGCCTTCAGTCTGAAAAGCAC
>JAUVIS010000142.1 GCA_030592635.1 Candidatus Fermentibacteraceae bacterium
ACATGGATTCATTCTCCGCCATGTCCATACATGTGGTGATGGAACAATGCTATTCCGGCGGCTTTTTCGAGGAAGTTATCAATGCCGGAGCATCCCAGCCAAGGACTTTTGCCAGTGCGGCCAATGCGTCAGAGTCAAGCTGGGCAGGGGCAACATACCCTGAATATGACGAATATGTATACTACTGGAGCGGTGCTGTTCACGGCTCCACTCCTCCAGCCACCAGCGTTCCCGGTGGAGCTCTTCCCGGAGACCCGGACATGAACAGCGATGGCAATGTCTCCATGTACGAGGCAGCCTATAGAGCTGAAGAATGGGACACATACGCACAGAGCGGTCAGGAGCATCCCATGTGGGGTGACACTCCTGACAGTTGCGGAGACAACTATTATCTCGGTGGTCTGATTGTTGTATCCGTGGAAAACTCCACTGCGTCCGTGCCTTCCATGGGGCTCTCCATTTCTCAGAACCCGGTGGTTTCCACCGCGATGGTGAACTTCACACTTCCTTCACCTGCACAGGCCACTGTTGAGATTCTGGATATTTCAGGAAGGATTGTCAGCACTCCGGTAAACGGTTCTGCTGCCTCCGGCAGCCACTCCGTCATGTCGGGTCTTGAAAATTCCCCGGCCGGCATCTACATTATCAGACTGACCTCCGGCGACTACACCGAGACTCTCAGGGCTGTAAAGCTGTAAATCGATTGTAAAATGACAATGTTCTGGGGGAGGCTTCGGCCTCCCCCTTCTCTTTGACTGTTTAGCAGTAAAATCAGTTGCTGATACGGTGCATACTGTTTACATCTCCCGGTAATACCTGATATCTTCCCAGTCTGAGGAAGTTAACCAGCGAGGGAGCAATGAACGAAAAGGATCTTCGCGAAGTATTTGACAACATGACGGAAGCCTGTTACAGAGTAGACAAGTCGGGCACAATCACTGCCGTTAACAGGAGCGCTGTGAAGATGTTCGGCTATGATTCCGCCGATGAAATGACGGGGAAAAAGCTCATCGGGGATTTCTTTCCCGATGAGGAAATGCGCAGAACCTTTCTTGAAGAACTCAACAACGACAAAACAATACACCGGTGCATCGGAAATCTCAGAAGAAAAGACGGTTCCCTCATCCGCGGAGAAACCAGCGCCCATAAACTTTACGATGAAAACGGCGGAGAAATCGGGTTTGAAGGCTATGTCAGAGACATATCAAGACTTCTGGAAATTACAAAAACCCTGGAGGCAAGCGAAAAGCACTTTGAAACTATCCTGAATTCCATTCACAGAGGAATCGGGCGGATTGATGCAGATGGTATCTTTACCTTCGTCAACAGATACATGACGAACAGGTTGGGGTACTCTTCCCCGGAAGAGCTTGTCGGTAAACTGATTATCAACCATGTACCACCCGCTTCAAGGGATTCTTTCAGGGAAAACATGGAAATTGCCCTGGATTCTCGTGCTTCTTTTGATACAGAATTTCAACGATGTAACGGGAGCATTTTCCCTGCGACTGCCGACACCTCTCCTGACTCTGATGAAAAGGGAAACACAAGAGGCATATTCGTATCCTTTGCCGACATCTCGGAGCAGCGGGCGAACAGGCCGGAATCAGAGCACCTTACCCGCTCACTGAAGGCCATCAGACGCGTCAATCGCATAATCACCAAGGAAAAAGATCTGGAGATAATGATCCAGAGCATCTGCGATGCCCTGATATCCACAGGAGGATATTCTTCCGCCTGGATTGCCCTGCAGGACGGTAAAAACTCCAAATTCCAAAGCATGGCCTTCGCCGGAATTCCTGAAGAGAATGCGAATCGGCTGAGATCAATGATCGAATCCGGCAACCTGGTTATATGCGCCGCGCTTGCTCTGGAAACGGGAGAGCTTGTAACTGTTAATGACGTCAGAAACCGGTGCGGTGATTGCCCTCTTCTCGGGCTGGAGCCGAACAGCAGACCGTTTACCTCCCCCCTCAGAGCAGGTGACTCCGTCTATGGAATTATTTCAGCAGAACTCCCGACTGAACTCAGTCTCTCAAAGGACGAGCAGTCCCTGTACCGGGAGCTGGCTGATGATGTCGCCTACTCAGTACACAACATCTATCTAGAAACCGAAAGGTTTAAAACAGAAAAGGCCATTGAAAGCGCGAACAAACAGCTTGAACAAACATTGAAAATTGCGGAAAAGTCTGCAGAGCGGGCAAAAGAAGCCAGCAGAGCCAAGAGTGATTTCCTTGCCAACATGAGCCATGAAATACGAACTCCGCTGAACGGTGTAATCGGGATGACCGGGCTGCTTATTGAAACAGACCTGACACAGGAGCAACGGGAATTCGCCGAGACAATCAAAACCAGCGGTGACGCCCTGCTGACTCTGATCAATGATATTCTTGACTTCAGCAAGATAGAGGCCGGAAAGCTGGAGTTAGAAACCACCGGTTTTGATCTGAGACTGCTTCTGGAGGGAGTAGGGGATCTGATGGCTGGCAGGGCACAGCAGAAGGGCCTTGAATTTATATCAATGATAGCTCCGGATATTCCGGCTTCTGTAACTGGTGACCCGGGCAGAATCAGGCAGATACTGCTCAACCTCACGGGAAATGCGCTCAAATTCACACACGAGGGTGAAATAAGTATCTCTGTTAATCCTGAAATGGAAACCGATACTCATGTTCACCTCAGATTTTCCGTAAGGGATACGGGAATAGGAATACCCGCTGACAAACTGAAGACCATTTTTGAAGCATTCACTCAGGCGGATGCCTCAACCACAAGGAAATACGGCGGAACCGGCCTCGGTCTTTCAATAAGCAGCAGGCTCGTTTCTCTCATGGGCGGCAAAATTGGCGTACTCAGCAGAGAGGGCTCCGGCTCGGAATTCTGGTTCACCCTGACCCTTGAAAAGCAGAACAAGCTGGCTTCTCACAGTACAGCCAAATCCATAAAAAACATTCGCATTCTCGCTGTAGACGATAACTCCACAAACAGGAGGCTCATCTCCCTGTTTCTGGAATCCTGGCAGAGCAGGTATTCTGTGGTGACCGGGGGAGCAGAGGCACTTGAAAAACTCAGAGAGGCTACCCGCAACGGGGATCCTTTCAAAATCGTCATTCTTGATATGCAGATGCCGGTTATGGACGGAGAAGAGCTTGGCGGAAAAATCCTTGAGGATGCTGAAATTGAATCACCCAGACTTGTGGTTATGTCTTCCAGCGGGGTCAGAGGCGATGCGGCAAGACTGCATCATCTGGGATTTTCCGCTTACCTGACAAAGCCTGTAAAACAGTCTCAACTGTTTGATTGCCTCACCACGGTAAACGGCCTTGACTCTGTGACGAAGAAGGTTCCACTGGTAACAAGGCACACGCTGAAAGAATCCCGTAAGATCGGAATCAAAATTCTGGTGGCAGAGGATAATCCGGTTAATCAGCTTGTAGCTGTCAAAATTCTGGAGAAGCTCGGATACAAAGCGGATGTCGCGGGAAATGGAGTGGAGGCCCTTGATGCTTTCGGGAAAACACCCTACGATGTCATTTTCATGGATTGTCAGATGCCGGTAATGGACGGATATGCGGCTTCCCGCGCGATCAGATCGGGAGAAGAAAAAGATCTGAAGAAAAAGGTGGTTATTATTGCAATGACTGCCAATGCCCTGAAGGGCGACAGAGATAAATGCATTCGGGCGGGAATGGATGACTACATGTCGAAACCCATCTCTCCGAATACTGTCTCTGAGATTCTGAATAAATGGTCCTCTAAAACCCATGTAGAGGATGAAATAGGAAGCGGGGAAGTTCTTTTAGCTGATGCGGCCTTCAACAGAAGAAAACTGGAAGAAGATTTCGGTGATGATCTGGAGACAATTCAGGAGCTTATCCAGCTCTTTGTTGTAACGGCGAGGAGCAATCTGGATGATTTATCCACTGCCATTTCGGAGAACAGTCCATCAAAGGTGAGAATCCTCGCGCACACACTGAGGGGCTCAGCCCTCAATATTGGCGCAGGTGCTCTTGGCAATACCTGTGAAAGGCTGGAAAAGCTTTCTTCTTCGGGAGATTTAACGAACAGCAATATTTTGCTGGAAGTAGTGAAAACCGAATTCAGCAGACTTTCAGCTCACCTGACAGATATCGGATACAGTCAGGGGATCACTGAAGCCCCTGAGAAATAAAGGTTGAGATCGCTGGAAGAAATTCCTCCGGCGAGCCCATTACTCCCGTAATGCGATCAATTTCCCTTCCATCCGCATCCATAAGAAGCAGCGTTGGAATGCTCCGCACACGGTACTGCTGAGCAAGATCGGGGTTATTGTCAACATTAATCTTAACAAGAATACATGTTGACAGGACTTCCCTGTAGTCATCTCTTGTAAAGTAGTCATCTGCAAGCATTCTGCAGGGCCCGCACCAGTCGGCATACAGATCAATGAAAACAGGCTTTCCTGCCTCCTCTGCAAGTGCAAGAGCCGCTGGAAGATCATCATGAATCCATTCCCCTTCAGACGTGGACTCAAGTGTTGCTGTCCCTTCGGACTGATTTTCCGCAGGCTCTCCACAAGCAGTCAGTGCAAGAGCCAGTGTCACTATGAGTAAATATTTCATAGGTTCCCCTTTCATGAATTTTCAATTGTTACGGAATATACAAACTTCTCTCACTTTTGTTCCCAACCTTGAACAGGTTATGCTGAGTCTGGAGCATTGGGAGCGGTAAACGCTATTCAAATCAGCCACGATTTGATTCAAAAAGAATGAATTTGAGAAGCAGCAGCACACCTGCTGTGCTTCATAGATCGAGTTGTGTTGTAATGGCTCTGGCGATGTTCTGCATATCCACCGAGGAAAGTGATCCAGCTTTGTTGACAAGACATTGCTTGTTTACCGTTAAGAATTACATATGCTTCACTGGGATAGAGCCTGTCTGTGGAACCTGTAAGGGGAACAACCTGCACACGGTTCAGGAAGTAATTGGCGGCATCGTTGCTTACGATTACAGCTGGCCGCCGTTTCTGGATATCTCCTCCCACGGAAGGGTCGAAATTTACCCACCAGATCTCAGCTCTCTTCATGATGATTTATATCTCTGCATGTGGCTTCAGCCCATTCAAGGGCCTCGGTTTCGCGCACATGATCTGTTGCCATGTTTTGATATGCCGTATACAAATCCTGTTTGACCACATGTGGTCGAACAAGATCCTCAATGAAATGGCTTATTTTTCGTGGTCCAATAACTCGACGGAGACCGTTGTAGACCTCCTCATCTATGGTCAAAGTCAATCTCTTTTCTGATTGCACAGTAATAACAATTGAGTCAGATGTATG
>JAUVIS010000086.1 GCA_030592635.1 Candidatus Fermentibacteraceae bacterium
GGCACCTCTCTGAAGCAGCTCATTAATAATGACAATTGATGGAGCGTCGCGCATGTCATCGGTGTTGGGCTTGAATGAAAGACCCCATATACCGAAAGTCTTCCCGGTGAGATCCTCTCCGAACTCCAGGGCGATCTTTCTGCCCATGATCTTCTTCTGCTTGCGGTTCACTTCAGTAACAGCTTCAAGTATATCAAGGTGGTAGCCGTGATTATCGGATGTATGCCGGAGAGCTCTCACATCTTTGGGAAAACAGCTGCCTCCAAAACCGACACCGGGAAATATAAAATGAGGGCCTATCCTTGTATCACTGCCGATTCCCCTTCTTATGTCCTTTATGTCAGCACCCACAACATCACACAGATTTGCTATCTCGTTCATGAAGCTGATCTTGGTGGCAAGCAGGCTGTTGGCAACATATTTTGTGAGCTCCGCCGATTTGTTGCTCATTATGTATATGGGATTATTTGTCCGGACAAACGGCAGGTAAAGCTCTCTCATTATCTCAGCGACCTCTTCGCTGCCGGTTCCTATCACAACCCTGTCCGGCTTCATGAAGTCATCAATAGCGGCACCTTCTTTGAGAAACTCGGGGTTGCTTACAACATCCACCCTGAAATCAGTATATTTTTTTATCTCCGTTTTAACAAGCTCGGAGGTTCCCACGGGAACAGTGCTCTTGTTGATAACGATCTTCCAGTCGTTCATGGCTTTTCCTATGTCGGCAGCAACCGAAAGAACATGCTGAAGATCAGCGCTGCCGTCCTCTCCGGGAGGCGTTCCTACAGCAATAAAAATGATGCTGCATTTCTTGACTGCCGCAGCAGTGTCCATGGAGAAGAGAAGCCTCTGCTCTCTTACATTCCTTTCAATGAGTACATCAAGCCCCGGTTCATATATGGGCAGTTTGCCCTTTTTGAGACCATCTATTTTCTTCTGATCATTATCAACACAAACTATTGTATTTCCCATCTCCGCAAGACACGCGGCTGCTACCAGCCCGACATATCCGCTTCCGACAACTGCTATTTTCATCTGAGAACTCCTCTATGCACATAGATGCCTGATAATAATATGATGTTATTCGTACTGCTTGAAGGGTGAGAATAAGAAAAATCGGTGCTTTTGTAAAGTATCATTATTAATGTCACACCAGAAATCTGTTTTCCCCCTCCCTCCTGGTGATATTCCGCGCATCCAGAACTTCCGCCCACATGAGAGCTATCTTCCTTGAAACTCCCAGAGTTTCCCGGAGTTCGCCAAGGCGGAAGGGATTATCACCAAAGGCTCCGAAAATGATCTTCTTCACTTTCTCAACGGAGTCCTCTGTTGAAATCAGGTTCTCAGAAAGGTTGAAGAGAAGTCCCCGGAGGAGAAGAGCTTCAATATCTTCAACCCTCCTCCCGGATACAGGCAGTTTCATTCCCTGAAGACCGGCTTTTCTCACATCAGAGAGAATGTAATCCGCCTGTTTAAGGATTTCCCCGGACAGCTGTTCGGGAAAATCACTGAGACACAGAAAATCGCCGCGCCTCTGAATTTTGTTTTCCTCCTGCAGTCTGGACAAGCAGAATCTCACAGTCCACACGGGAGTATCCGGCGGCAGTTTTCTGGCAAGATGGGCTGATGGAAGTCCCGGACTCATTGGAACATTCCGGTGAACAGTTCCAATGCTTCCCAGGATTTTCCGCTCCATATCCTCAACAGCAGCCCGGAGTATCAGCCTGCTTGACTTACCCTCTCCTGATGAAAGTGCTCTGCCCTGTTCAACCAGCGAATCAGCCGCTTCAGTGAAATCCACAGGCTCCGCGCCTGTTTTCTTTATGAAATCAGCGGCTTCTATAAAATGACCGGGGGTATCTTCCATTGTCTCGAACAGCAGGTCTTCCAGATCACCGTGGGAAAGAAGGTCAAGGTGCGAGAGTCTCGCTTCTCTGAATCGGGATCTGACTTTCTGCGTGCCTGTATCAAGGATGATACCGCCTCCAATGGTAACAACCGGAGAATACCTTCTTATTACAAATCTGTCTCCGGGCATTGCCACGACCGGATGCTCCAGCTGGAAATGCACATACCCCGTCTCACCCCGGAGAAGAGGGTTACCTTCAACGGGAATGGCTCTTGCCATAACCTCGGCGGTACCCGCATGAAACCGTACTCTCTGCCTAACCAGCAGATCAACATTCCCCTGAAGCATGGAGCAGGTTGTATCAAGACTGTTCAGTTTTTTAAGGAATCCCTTTTCCCCGGCCACGCTTCCCCGGTGAACATCTTCCTTGCGAAGACCTGTGAGATTCAAGGCAATGCGTTCTCCGGCCCTGCCGCAGGGTGAATTCCTCTGATCGTTGACACCAAGCTCCCTGACACGGAATACCTTGCCAACTGGCTGTATTTCCACCGAATCCCCGACATTCACCTTCCCGGAAAGTCCTGTTCCGCAGATGATGGTTCCAAACCCCTTCAGCGTAAAAATTCTGTCTACAGGCATCCTGAATCTTCCCTGAGAACTTTTTTCGTCAACCTGAGCAGCCATGTGAAGAAGAGCCTGTTTCAGTTCTTCCATACCAGACCCGGTCTTCGCGGAAACTCGAAAGATCGGAGCGGATTCTGCCGGAGTTCCCTGCAGGGCTTCTCTTACCTCTTCCTCGGCCAGCTCAATGATGTCATTATCAACCAGATCACATTTCGCCAGCGCCACTATTCCCCTGTTAACTTCAAGAAGACGGAGAATATCAAGATGTTCTCTGGTCTGAGGCATCACACCCTCGTCCGCGGATACCACAAGCAGGAAACAGTCAACAGTGGCAACTCCCGCGACCATGGTTTTCACAAACTTCTCATGTCCGGGAACATCAATGAAGGAAATTGTGTCACCGTCGGGTGTTTCAAGAAAAACATAGCCCAGTTCAATGGTTATTCCCCTTGCCTTCTCTTCCTTCAGTCTGTCTGGATCCCTTCCGGTGAGAGCCAGCATGAGCGTGCTTTTACCGTGATCGATATGTCCCGCGGTTCCAATTATCACGCCCATAGCTCTGCCAGCCTTTTCTCGATAAGCACGGCAAGCTCCGCATCTTCCGCTTCCGCAACTGCTCTGAGATCAAACCTGGCAGCGCCTTCTTCCACCCGGGCAGCTACTGCCGGGCTGGATAAACGAAGTAACTTCAGCAGCAGCTCCGGATCAGGACACGCGATAGAAATCCCCGCAGATGGAATGGCAAAGTCGGGAAGACTGCCACTGCCCACAAAGCTGCTCATTCTTTCAACTGTCATTTTGCAGTTTGATGGAAGCGCGACAGAGGCGATTATTGCCCCGGATCTTTCCATCAGCTCTTCAGGTTTTCGTGAAAACGAATGGTAAACGGGGTGGTTTGCCGCTATGTAGTCATCATCTTCCAGAAACACGCGAAGGGAAGCCTCAATCGCGGCAATGGTAAGTTTTCCCACGCGAAGGGCTCTGGCCAGAGGGTGCTTTTTTATCCTGTTCAGGTACTCTTTTCTGCCCAGAATGACACCTGCCTGGGGACCGCCAATCAGCTTATCCCCTGAGCATGTTACAACATCAGCGCCTGCTTCGATACTGTGGATGATTGTAGGTTCCGACGGTATTCCAAACCTGCTGAGAGGAATAAGACTTCCGGCTCCCAGATCATCAATTACCGGGATGTCTCTTTTCTGACCCAGGGCAACAAGATCCTCCAGTGGTACTTCGCTGGTAAAGCCTTTTATCAGGTAATTGGACGGGTGCACTCGAAGTATGGCTGCGGTCTGATCAGTAATGGCGTTCTCGTAATCGCGGAGATGAGTCCGATTCGTACAGCCAACCTCAACCATGATGCATCCACTCTGCTTCATCACATCAGGAATACGAAATGCGCCGCCTATTTCCACCAGCTGCCCTCTGGAGACAATAACTTCCTTTCCGGCTGCCATTGCGGAAAGCACCAGAAGGGTCGCGCCCGCGTTGTTGTTGGCAAGTGTTGCCGCCTCAGCCCCTGTCAGTTCTTTTATCAGCTCCTCAATGTGCTCATCCCTGTTGCCTCTTTTTCCGGTTTCCCTGTTCCACTGAAGTACTGAGTAACCGCGGGCAACCCTGCTGACTGCCTCAGCCGCAGCAGGCGGAAGGCTCGCCCTTCCAATAGCTGTGTGAAGCACAACTCCGGTGGCATTGATAACCCTCTCCATCGCCGGTCTTGCAAGTACTTTTCCAAGGTGAATACACTTTTCCGCTACAGAATCGGCCGATGGAAGTTCTCCTCCGTCCATTACGCACTGTCTGGCCCAGAGTATACCCTTTCGGGCTGCTTCCTTAATCTCGGAAGGTGTCAATCCGGAAAGCTTCCCCGCTATTTCAGGGATAATTTCATGAACTGCCGGCAGATTCCTCAATGCTTCAATTCCCATTATTTTCTCCAAATCAGAAAAAGTCTTCGCTTGATAATTGTATTTCAACTATGAAGAATTGATTCCCCCGGCCAGACCTATGATTATTCCAGTGATCCAGGGCTTCATACAGCATCCTTTCTGTGAATTCCTGAAATTGCGGCACCGGCTCTCCTGAGTATCTCTTCAATGCTGCTTTCTTCTGTAGAGTTTGTTCTGAGGCAGACGCCGCAATCAGATGAAAACTCTCTGGGAATGGGAACTATCTTACACATCAGTCCTCTTTTCTCAATTCTTCGCGCTGCCATCATGACTGAACTGACAGAATCAAAAAGTCTGTATGTGTAGTTCATATTGAGTAGTGCCTTCCAGCACCGCCCAGCTCTACGGCTATTTCGTACATGTTTGAGACGACCCCGGCAGCATGCTTTTCCATGATGCCGTAGTGTTTTAAGCATGTACCGCAGACCAGAACAGCTATACCTTTCTCCTCAAGTGTCCGCAGATCATCCAGTACGGGAGAATCCACAGTTGTGAGGAAAACACCCCTGTCATAAAAGACAAGGGTATCGGGAACGCCTTCATCCATCTCAGTAAGGGTATGGAAGTACATGCGGCAGAGAACTTCTTCAAGCTCTCTGTCTCCATCACTGCCGAATGTCTCGCGGGGAACAGAAACCACAAGTTTCCCTGAGCTGGATTCAACTCTCGAAACAACTCCGGATGGAACAACCTCTACACGGTCAAATCCATCCTGATTATTGATACTGCTCTGTGCGCCGGCTCTGTTTACCGCACGCTCTATGTTCTCCGCCTGACCGGACCCGTCAACAAGAATACAGAAAGTTTCCCCGGTCTTCAGTGCTTCCTTTGCAAGAAGCACAGGTTGCGGACAAGGTCTTCCTCTTGCATCAATCTCTTTCATTTCTCCCGCCTTTGAAGCTAAGCTTCTGTCAGCATCACGACGGGTAAGTCAATTTCCTTGAAGTGTTACACAGAGAGTGGCGACAGCCCGACGGGATGCAAATATCCGGACACAGACCTGTGCCCGGAATCAGCCACTCATGTACGCTTGAACAATATGCGTGAAACTGTCATCCCTGCTCTCCTTTCTATGATGAAATATTATATGAATGGAATTGCAACAAAACAAGATGCAGGTTTCCTGAAATGTTTGTTAACCCTGCAGATCAATAAGTGACTGCACCAGCTTTTGTTGGAGGAGTTCTGATAGAGCTACTCCGGAATAACCACCGTTCGGGCTGAAGCCACAGCGTCTCCCACCGTCGCGGTTACGAAATAGACACCGGACGGCAGAGACTTCGATATATCGATGGCGCAAACGGAACCACTGGATATCTCGTGTTGAGAAACGACCATTCTTCCGGCAGTATCATACACCCGGAGATCAAATGTCTCCCCTGATGGAATTCCCTGAACATTCACATTCAGATACTCTCCCCTGCATGGATTCTGTGCATAAACATGAATGGTAACAACCTCTTCCCGGTCTCCATTCTCAATACCCAGAGGATTGATGGTAATGGAAACGGCGTGATCTCCATATCCGGTTTCAGGCATTACGGCAAACAGTCTTCCTCCGCCGCGGAGTTCCCAGGGCACAGCAGTTCCATCCAGCTCAACTGACAGAACTTCGTCAGCAGGGTGCAGTGCCGCGCACACAGTTAGCCCCTCCGGAATGCTTCCTGTCATGGTCAGTTCAAGCACTGAGCCATTGCTCCGCATGGAGTTCACTCTGATGTTGAAGCAATCTTCAAGGTAATCACCGTACTCCCCGGGGAAAAGCCAGATGAAATTATCGTAATCGTTTTCAAGAGAGGTTAGAATGCTGTCAATCCTCTCATAGGCCTCCGGTATACAGGATCCTCCAACATCGCCAACCATTTGTCCCGGATGGCAGCCAAGCAGTCCGAATTTACCCTTCTCCATCACTTCGGACAGCCATTCTGTGGGATACATCATCTGATAATCTCCCCACCACACAGAATTTGATCCCCATATTCTGCCGTTTGGAGTCTGGTATCTGCAGATCCACTGGTTTATAAACTGCTTCCCGGCAAACCAGTCTATCATCCGCCATCCGTTGCAGTAGAAAGTAAAGCCATGATCAATAATCGCCTGAAGCCCGCTCAATGATGTTCTGTGACCCGAAAACCGGATTACCCTGACAAGACTTGTGTCCAGTCCGCAATCATCAAGATCGAGAAAATTCACTCTGAATCTCTCCTGATGCTCTTCCGGTTCGTATGTGATAAACTCATGAAACTCACCAAAGGAAGAATCAGGATTCGGTGTGTGATGATAGCCGTGGCTTCCCATTTTTACCCTGTCCGCCCAGGGGTATAAATCATCCTCTATGTTCCTCAGCCATTGAAGGTACTCGGGAGTTGCTTCGGTGGAAAAACGCCAGGTCGCGTGCCAGTGCGACCAGCTGTCCTCATACCCCGGCTCAAACCATACGGAATCTCTGTTTGGTGTGAGAATAGCGTCAGGAAGGAGCAGCCAGTTCATCTTCATGGTCTCGTGATCATCCAGAAGGCTGATCATGGCCGCGCTGACATGTTCATCTCCAGACGAAGTTTCAGAAAAACCCCAGATGTAACCTGTTTCAGGGTGTATGAATGTAAGTTCGTCAAGCATCCAGGCAGAGGAGCGCTCCGCTCCTTCAGGGTGACCTCCAATAAATACAGGAGCGAAGAACTCATCCATTGAAAATCGAATGAAATACTCGTCCACTTGACCAGCTCCAACAGTAGAATGAAGAACCGGTCCCATTGCGTTTTCTCTGGGATTCTCTGTATCAAGGACTCTTACCGACATGTACGGGTTAATCTCGCCATCATTCACTACCACAATGCCTTTTGATGTATTCGGCAGCACAAAGAGAGCAGCCGGGTTGGTTCCGCCCGTAAGCTTGAACATCTGATCACCGGAAAAGCGTTGAAACCCGGTACTGCCGTCCAGAGGAAATTCCTCATCTGTAGCTGTCTGATTTGATATCTCAATGTTATCCCAGTCAGCGATGTAGAAATCAATCTCAAGAGGATCCCAGAATTCACAATCAAGCAGATACTCAAATCTGTAATCGATTTCAAGACCACGGTTGATTACTCTGTAAGTAACCGTGAGATCAAGCGGAAAAGAACCCGCCCCGTCTGTGAAGTGATCCGTATGAAAAATCAGTGTGGTATCGTTAACGACTGTGATGTCCCCACTCGCCGGTATCCATGTGTCGGAGTTTATTCCCGAAAACTGCCCCTGACCGGCCAGCTGGGTTTCGGTCCAGTGATCGTAAAGATAAGTGACTGAACCGGCGCGAACGGTTTGAGTATCGTCGGTAACACCCACTGAAATCCACTGATTGCCAATATAAAACACACTGCCGACGATACTTATCAGGATAACAGACATGTGGAACCTCCCAAAAAAGAAGCGGTACTCTCTACGGAGTAATTATCCTGCTTCTCTTTTTCAATGTCAATAACTGTGTGTCGCTCAATAGAATATTATTCGATTACATCGAGTAATCGACAGAATTACTGTTACTTAAGATCGAAGATCTACCCGTCCATGCTTGTTTGTGCACTGTCTGCAAACTAAATCCTGTTGACCCGGCGACTTGCGGAGTGCTGAGATTTTGCTATATAATGTGCTTGTGTGCTTGCTTTGAGACGACAGAGGGGGGCAAATGACAGAAGATCAAGACTCCAGGCTGAGGCAGATTCTATTCGCTTTTGCAGTTCTTTTGGGCGGTATCCTTTTCCCTTTCAGATCTTCCCTTTCTGTTCTCAATTTTCAAATTATGATACTTCCACTCACAATTCTCTATCTTCTTTCAGTACTCTTCTTCTTTCGCCGGAGACCTCTTGCTGAAGGATTACCGGATTGGCTTACAAAAACTGAATCCAGCAATTCTGTTCTATTTTTAACTTTGACAGCATTCAGTCTGGCAGGGATGTGTATGCTGGCCTATGAGAATCACCTTTTCAGCCAGTTCGGATACAACATCAGTTATCTCTATCTCGGAGTACTTTCTATCTTCATACTCCTGCTCATCTCAGCACTCCGGATTTATAAAAAAGGAAAATATTTTCCATATGCACTTATCATTCCAATCATCGCTATTCACCTGTCGAGCATTTTGAATTTTCCCCTGCATCCGGAGCGCTCGGATATGCTTCTACTAATTCAGGCTGCCTCTGAAAGATTTATTGCCGGTAGTAATCCCTATGTATGTTATGAAATATTCAATCCTGTAATGCTAACCTATCTGCCTGGCATGTGGCTTTCCTATCTTCCAGCCATCGTTTTGAATATTGATCTCCGAACAGTCAATCTGATTCTTCTCACCATCGCGGCATTTTGTTTTATCAGATCAGCAGAGGATTCGCAGAAA
>JAUVIS010000075.1 GCA_030592635.1 Candidatus Fermentibacteraceae bacterium
AAAAACACAGAGTTAGATATCTGATTGTCGGCGGGTATGCTGTTATGAAATACAGCGAACCCGGATGGGCAGAGCCCCGCTTCGTGTAGACATAATGATGTCGATTCCAGGGGGTAATTTTGAAGAAGCATGGCTTAACAGAGAAGTTGTAGAAATTGATTCTGTCAAGCTTTTGTTCATTTCCAAATCTGACCTGATCAAAGTTAAAGAAGTCAGTAGAAGACCTCAGGATATGATTGATGTTCTTAAACTCGATGAAACAAAAGAACCCGAACACTAATCATTCAAAGGGGAAAAGGCACTTCTCTAACTTAAGAATTTATCTTGGACAGGGCTGATCGCCGTTACCTTCAAACACATGAACAGTGTCTCTTTCATAAAAAGATGTACTCATCGCCCACGCCCATCCTTCAACAATGGAATTGCTAAATCAGGATATCCATCATTGTTAAAATCTCCAGCATCCGGGGTAATTGCACCATAATTCCAGTCTATTTCATATTGAAAAGCCTGCTCAAAGATAAACTCTGCTCTTGCTATCTGCGGAAGAAGGGCAGGAAGAATAACGAACAAGACAAAATACTTCATTCCAGCTTCAGCACCATTGAACTGCTGACAGCGTTCCCGGAACAGCATTTTACCGCATAGATACCGCTGGGCATCTCGATCCCGGAAGATGATTTTCCGTCCCAAAGAAAATCACCTTGATCTGTAACAGGCTCAAGCTCGGTAATAAGCCTCCCGGAAACATCAAATATCTGAATACTGGTATTGACACTGTGACTCCCGGAAACCTCAATTACAGCAGAAGACGAGAAGGGGTTGGGTGAAACGCTGAAAGTCAAATCTGATGAAACAGCGTTTTCAGCTTCTTCAGCACAACCCTGAGTGAGAGTGGTGTTTCTGTAGCAACGTACATAATAGTGGGGGGACTGATCCTCAATAAATATCAGATCCTGATCTCCATCAAGGTCAAAGTCTTCAGAAAGAACGCCATAGGTATCATTGGATGTTTTCAGTAAGAGACTGTCAGAAGACCAGCAAGATGGGAAGTGGCCATTCCCATTACCGGGAAAAACATAACCTCCGACATATGTAGACAGCGCCGCATCCAGATGTCCATCCATATTGAAATCTTCAATTTCTACCCAATTCCCAGCACATTCAAGACTATCCTCTGGTTCATAAAAGGATTCTGCAGCATTCCATATCAGTACTTCAGATGTTACAGTCATAGGATCTCCCCCGGTAGCTATCATATCCGGCATACCGTCTTCGTTGAAATCACCAACACCTAAAAAACTATGAGCCATATTAGCGTAGTGGTCAGCAACTACCTCTGCCGACTGGAAGGTACCATCACCGTTCCCGTAAAGGAATGTTATATCACTAAAACCCTCGCTAATTAAACCTATGTCGTTATTTCCATCAAGATCCATGTCTCCAAGAATCTGTGCTGTATGGAGAATGCCACTGGGAATATTGTAACTTGTTGCCGGTTGAAATGTGAAATCCCCATTTCCCAGTTTTACGAGAACCGAGTCATTTAAATTTTTACCATCATTCACATCAGAAGTCACCAAATCGCAGTTTCCATCACCGTTCAGATCACCGGAAGTAACCCAGACATTTTCTACAATCAGTGTATTCAGCTCTGTGAATGTTCCATCGCCGTTACCTTCAAACACATGAACGGTATCTCTTTCATAAAGAGATGTACTCATCGCCCACGCCCACCCTTCACCAATAAGCAGGTCACTGTTGCCATCATTGTTAAAGTCGTTCACAGTTATTGAACCTAGCGGGTAACAGAACGGGCCTGTGGTATATTCATCAAATGTACAGTCGGCATTACCCTGCATTATAAGCAAATTGCTATGACCTCCCGCTGTATCGTAATGGTACAATGGAATTGCTAAATCAGGATATCCATCATTGTTAAAATCTCCAACATCCAGGGTAATTGCACCATAATTCCAATCTATTTCATATTGAAAAGCCTGCTCAAAGATAAACTCTGCTCTTACTGTCTGCGAAAAAAGGACAGGAAGAATAACGAACAAGGTTAAATACTTCATCTTCATCATCTCCTTCAGTTACCAATAATTATTACTTTTCTTACAAACTCTTCTTCGCCAAGCCCTGTAACACAGACGGTGTACATCCCTGCAGGAAACTTATATCCTCCATCACACGGAAGTAGTGTGGTCATTCCTGTATGAAGCTCTTCGGTGTCAAGATTGGCAACAAGCCTGCCGTCGATGGAAAATACCCTCACCGATACACCTCCCGGAAGAGCTGAGGCCAGATTGATTGAAAGCTTTACTGTTTCAGCAGGACTTGGGATAAAGACTTCAGCAATACCAGTTGTGACAGAAGTACTTGTTGCCGTTGAATAGTTGTTTGTTTCATCAGTTTCAAGATAATCGTTAAATGGATCAGCAATTACTGTAATATTACCTTCATGATAGCGTAATGGCTCAAGAGGAATCTCGACCTGATGAATACCTTCTTCAAGGGGAACTCTTACCAAGCCTACAGGTCTGTCACTATTGAATGCGACCACTTCAACAGTTCTGCAATGAATTACAGACTCTGCAAGCTCTGAGATGTCAGGGTCAATTATTAAACCGCTAAATTCAAGGGGGCTGGAAACTCTGGAATTTACAGATGAGAATCCCATACCCGAAACAGGGGCAGACTGCCTTGCAATTTCTTCCACAGGTACCGACATAATAGCTGAAGTGGTCTGGTATGTAACACCTGTTATCTCAATCTCTGCAATAGCACAGTTATTACCTCTGCCAAGAGAAGCAATACATAAGCTTTCAGATACACTAATATCCAGCCCGTCGCCACGATCTGTGGGGGTATTGTAGAAACCGTTTCGAAGTGGGTTGTCCTGATACATATGCCAGCCATCAGTTGTGTAATAACCATCCCAGTTAAAAAGGGTTGCATGCCCAGAATAGTCGATGTAAAGAACCTCTGCTAATCTGTCCCCATCCAGATCACAAACAGCAGGTGCTGCAAAGGAGGCATCACGGGTCCATGACGGAAAACCTTCAAGCATTGATGAGCCACTCCGGGGATCATGACCGCAAAGATATGATGAGAATCCTGAAAAGATTGCCATTTCTCCTGAACCCTGTATTGTAGTAAGACCTGTTACAGGCTGGGATCTGATATGTGATCCACCACCACCAATCACCGGATTGTAAAGAATATTGGTACTTTGAAATTCCATTGAACCATCACCTAAATCCCAGCCGTAGGTGACTCCTTCATAAATAGGTCCACTACCGCGCATTACATTCTCTCCGTTAAGAGTGTATACAACCTCAAGGTCAGAGTTGCCATCCAGGTCTCCAATGGCAGGGCCTGAAAGGTTGCCGCAATAATCCCATCCGTTCATCCATTGAGTCTGCCAGACTATAGTAACATCCACCGGATCAGTATCCAGAGCGTACACAAACACCTTTTCTATCGTGCCAGACAGAACACCTGTTTTGGCTACCCCGGAAATGTAGAAGATGCCATTTTCTTTAGCTGCAGCAAGAGTACCAAAAGCCCTGGCTGTCTCGTTACCAGTATCAAGCTCTGGCAATCCATGCGTTGAAACAACTACATTCCCACCAATCTGGAAATCAATTATCTTCAGTTCTGTTCCAACACCAGCAGACCCATAAGAAGTGACAATCAGCTCTTCGAAACCGTCTTCATCAAAATCAACCGCTGTGGGGGCATTGAAGAAAAAACCGTCAAGGCTAACTGGAAAGTTGTTACTGAAGTTAACCCAATCATCGCTTCCCGCATCATAACGCCACACATAGAGACGAGGGATACCTCCATTGCCATAATTCGCTTTGGTTCTTAAAGCAATTTCCATGTAATCGTCACTATTTGCCTGGAAAAGAACTGGAGTTCCCGCTACAAATGGAGAGGCAACTTCCTCATTTACATTGGTTGTTGCTATCTCATTAACATCCCATATTGTGCCATTTTTATTGAAAAGCAGAATGGAGACCTGCTCCTGGTTCATGACTTCGATCTTTCTCTGGCACGAAACTACAATCTCCAGTTGAGAATCTCCATCAACATCACCAACTGCACAACCAAGAAACTTATCAAAATCGTAGCCAGATGGCGGTGTAAGAGTCTGGTAGCTCCCGTCACGCTCTATCAGATACACAACACCAAAAGAGGTGGCAACAACTATCTCATCAGCTCCATCCTGATCAATATCGACTATGGCAGGCCCTCCCCCGGGTGAACCGCTCAGTTGAACGGGCCAACCGGTAACTGCGGGGCAGGTTGTACTGATTGCTGCTTCAACAGGCTCACTTTCTCTACCAATCTCATCTACCGCTGTAACCTGGAAAGTGTAGTCTCTTCCTGGAAGAAGGTTGTCTATTGTCGCCTGCTCAACTGGAACTGGAAGAGGGAAAGCTCGGTATTGCTGTTCTCCATCATTGTAGTAAACATAGTATCCATCTGCATCCACAGATCCATCGTGTTCCCAGTGCAGGCTGATGAAATCCTGACCGACTTCATATGCCTGTAGGTCACTGGGTGGGTCAAGCTGCAAACCCTGAAGCTCATCCACAAGATGTACGTTTACAGTGCGAGCAATAAAATCACCGCCGTCACTGCTTACTGTTGCATCGAGCGAGCAACCCAGGAATCTGGGCTGGAGCCACTGTGAATTCGGATCCAGTGGATTTACAGTAAGGGTCAGCTGACCGTTCAGCTCTGCAACCGTGTTTGATTCAATACCAGAGTTAGTCAGCGTGTTAACAACAAACGGCTCTGATGGAATTAAGTTGTCAACAGTGATTTCCAGATTACTCCCCTGACCCAGTCCACAGTTTGCAAGAAACATATCGCTTAGTGTGATTACAGCAAACTGACCGCTGGAATTATCAGCAACAGGATCCACAACAGTGAGCTGGTAACCTTCTGAGTAGACGCTAAGAAACAGTGGTGATTCCCACTGGTAGTTGCCGGAAATACCCTCGTAGGCAAATGTCACATTGAATTCTGCAGTTGAGTAACTTCCCACATCAGAGTTGATTGATATTGTAAAAGGATCTGTTGAATACTCAGTCTGATCTACGGCAATAACCGGAAAAGCTGCTTCATCGTCTGAAATACCTGCAATGTACTCTCCACCGGATACCAGAGAAAGCTCTGCAGTAACATTAGATGCAGTCTCTCCGCCACTGTTCTTTGCTGTCAGATAAATATCAACTGTTTCACCTGGATTAGCCGCACCATCACCAACAGCATCTACTGAAAATGATTCAAGGGTGACAATCGGAATATCCGCTGGCATAACATCAATCGTGATTCGATCCGGTACATAACTCACTACAGTTGTTTCAACCTGATTCAATAGTCTTCGACGCTTAACAACGGTTACTACAATATCCTGATCGCCATCGGCGATACATACATCATCAAATGTTACTCGACCTCTCACATTTGTTTCAAGAACTGAAAATATTTCATTCTTTTTCCAGAAGCATACCGTAGCATTCTCAACCGGATCAACACCATCTGTAACTGTTACAGTTATGTCTTGAGGAATTCCTTCACGAAGGAACAGAGGAGGAACAGAAAGCAAAAGCTCCATTGGGTCGTCACGCCAGACATACATCAATGGTGAGCCAAGTAGATTCAAACGCAAATTTCTATGTGTAATGTCATCATTATTTTTGGAACACCTGTGAGCTTCACCAAGATAACTGAGAGGCCAGTTCAAAATCATGCTGTTGATCCACGTAATCCAACCTGTATTAAACAAAGCGTCGCAGAAGGCATAGTGTGTATTACATTGACCTGCAACACCAAATCTCGAATTAGCTATTACTGCCACCAATCCCGAATTGGGCGCAGTCAGTAAACCTGCTTCAGCAAAGCAGTCTGCTCCATCAAACCATCCAGGGTCACATCCAAGAGTCCAGAGAATTGAAGGTTCACCATAATTAGTCATTGTAGCAAAATCATAATCACACATTACCTCATTCAATGCCCCAAACCCGGCAGTGCCTATCTCGTGCACTCCTGAATGATCCGCGTGGATGATTAAATTGTATCCCTGGTCAAACTCTGCAAGTGCTGTATTACGGGTAAGATCACCATGAGGTGGTTCACTGTGATAGTAGAGAGCTATTGGATTATCTAAGTACTCTGGAACTGCTTCTGATTCCAGAAGTTGCTCTACTTGAACAGTAATGCCTTCTACGCAAAAAGTAGAACCTAACAGCAATATTTTCCTGGCAAAATCAGACGGAAAAACATCAGGCTGCTCATAGAGTTTAAGCTTTGTGAACATAAGATCAACATCAGCACCATCATCGACAGGCCATCTACCCAGACAGAGGTCGAGATAATTTTCAGCTGCTGCTGCTTTCCATTGGAATGAGTTGTTCGACCACTCACCATCAATATCAGCATAGTAGTCGTCGGATGGCAGTTGAAAAATTGGATTATCATAAGTGGAATAATCCCATCCAAAACACTGCCTGACTGGAACAACTTCTGCATCACCTCCGAGCAAAATTGCTTGGACACCCCATTCTTCATGGGCATCACGAACAAAGTTCCGGATTCTTTCGGGGGTATCACAACCGCTGTAGAACTGGTCAATCCATTCAACGGTTCGAATGACAGTTACAATTCCCTGCTGAGTACGGTAATCGGCAACCTGTTCAAAGTGATCCTCAAGCTCTTCTGTTGTGATTATCACCATGTCAACTCCGTCACCTTCCGGTGAGGGTGACTGGGTAATAGTAAGGTATGATGTTCTGTTTTCAAAAGACATTGTTGTTGGTCGCTGGTAAAATACAAGCGCCTCCGGATTTGATATCATCGAAAGAATACCGCGTTCCCGCATAGCAGCACTCCATTCAGTTTCCCTGTTTGGAACTATGCGTTCGGATTCCGAAGATTCTGTTTCTATAACAACTGTAATCTTAGTAAGAATCATGAGTATACTGTCTGCAGGAATGTACCTGATTGGTGTTCCTGTAAGCGAAACAACAGAGTAACCCATTGCGGAACCCTGTCTCGATATTTCAACAGGTCGAGTTGGAAATGGTTCAGTGGAATTGTAGATTGTGGAATCTGGAAGAGTAAAGATTGAATCGGTAAAAAGCCCTGACTGCGCCGGATAAAGATAGTACTTACCTGGAAGTGCTTCCCATTTTTCAGAAGCAATCTTTATTGAATCCACCTGCATATCCGGACGCAATAGAAGCGTTTGAAAAGTAAACGGGATTGAGGGGAAACCTTCATTCTGAACCCCATCCATTTGAAGAGCAAAGCCTTCCACTGATACTTGATGATACTCCGTTCCTTCTACAAACACAGTGTCAATGGATACATCACCAGGAACAGAAATGGGCTCAAATGTTATGCTGGCAGTTGCCCCCCCCCATGCAATAAATAGCACACATATAAATGATATCCGCTCCATGGCTCCTCCTTCATACTAAATACCGTTGTTGTTGTTCTCTTCCGGCTGTTAGAATACAATTTTATCTTCTGCAAGTCAAGAAATGATTTCACCTTAGAGTATTACAGCGTGCATGCTCAATACAGTCGATTCAATCCTCGGATGGAATTTGAGTTCCCGTACATTGCAGTCCAGAGTTGCTGATCAGGATTCTACCTGCAATTTTGAATTTGAAGCAAGGTCAATCCGAACACTAATCATTCAAAGGGGAAAAGGCACTTCTCTTGAGCTGCAGAAAAAATGTTCGTATGCTTAATCTGAAATACGGTGCCGGTGTTGCATTTTGAAAAAAATGTTGTAGTTTTCCGTCTGAATTGATTTTCTTGAATTTAATACAGTCAGGTTGGATACAATATGCCAGAGATGTTCGTGAGTTATTTACTCCTTACAGTCGGATTTGCTCTTCTTGTGGTTGGTGGAGACTACCTTATCAAAGGTGGAAGCCGTCTTTCCGCGCTTCTGGGCGTATCGCCACTTCTTATCGGTCTGGGCATCGCAGCATTCGGAACAAGCGCTCCTGAGGCTGCTGTATCAATAAAAGCGGCACTGAGTGAATATTCCGCTGTGTCAATTGGAAATGTTCTGGGAAGCAACATCGCGAATATCGGTCTTGCGGTAGGTCTGGCCCTTTTACTGTTTGGCATAAAGGGAAACCATACCAAATTGTGGAAGGAAGTTTCATTCGGTTTTGCCGCGACACTTCTTCTTCTATTCCTCTGCATTGCCCCGTTTTCCAGATCTGGTGAATACGGTCTGAGCCATACAGGAGGATACATCCTTTTGTTTTTTTTCGCGGGCTATCTGTTCCACCTTTTCAGAATGAGCAGATCTGATAAAAAGAAAAACCGGAATGAAACACTCGACTCCATCGGGAACCGTCCACTTGAGTATGTGAAATCAATCGCGATGACCCTTGGCGGCATTGCCGGGGTCATCTTCGGTGGAAGTTTCGTTGTAGATAACGCTGTTCTGATTGCGGAATCATGGGGAGTCTCTCAAACTCTGATAAGTGTAACGATAGTGGCGCTGGGCACTTCACTGCCGGAAATTGTGGTATCAATAATTGCTGTGCGCAGGAATCACTGGGATATGGCCCTGGGGAATATTCTGGGCAGCAATCTCTTCAACATTCTGTTTGTTCTGGGTACTACCGCTGCAATTAAACCCATGATATTTGCAGACTTCAATCGCCTGGTACTGCCGGATATGCTTATTGTTCTGAGTATTACTCTTGTACTGTACTTCATAATAAAACAGACGGGCAGAACAACATACTCCCTGACAAAGAGCAGGATATACGGCGCGATTCTGCTGCTTGCATACACAGCATACATCGCATTTGCGATTCTGCGAACCTGACCTATCTGAGAACTGTTACCTTCGCAGAGGCGGGAGTCTGACGGGCGCATCTGGCAAAGATGAAGTAAATGCCGGTGGGACGCGTTTCAGTGTTCCATGTCAGTGTGTGCGTGCCCGGCGAAAGGTATCCGTCAACAATGGTTGCAATCTTTCTGCCCATCATATCATAAACAAATACATCAGTTTCCCCGCCCGCAACGGTAATATCAATAGTCATCTGCCCGGTAGTGCAGGGGTTGGGTCTTGGCCAGCCCAGGGCAGTCGGCGTGCTGTACAGTGTTCCATTACTGTATCCCGGAGTGGGTGTCACCAGTATCCGCCACTCTCCCCCGTCGGGGAATCTGCCATAGGAAATGTCAGTTGTCTGATTGTTAAACTGAACCTGTTCAAGAGTTGAGGTGTAAGGCACTTCCCCGTCACCCGGTACAATTCTGCCCAGTTTGAAACTGTCTCCTCCGCCGGAAAGTCTGAATGGCAGGTGCGCACCGCTCTTCCACTGGTCACCATCAGCCCAGAAAAGCATGTAACCGTCTGCCGGAATCATCGTACCCCTTGGAACCGACCACGGTTCCACTGCTGATGAATCAGACTCAAAGAACACAAGAACGCCAGCATCGATGTCGTATCCGGCACCATTGTATACCTCAATCCAGTCGGAGGATCTGCCCCAGTCATCGAAGATTGTACTGGTGTTTATTGCCATGAGTTCATTCACGACAAGGCCGTTGAAACTCACGGGATAAAAATATGCTCCCATGTCCCGTCTGCTGTTGTCAGGATCCTGCTCATCCGGATTCCCGGAGTTGACGCATGGAGAATCCCATGACGGAAAGAAACCCTGTGTGAGTTTCGGATCACCCTGAATGTTACTCGCCCCCTGCAACTGATCCGTATCGGAAATTGACCAGGTTGTGGCAACAACTCCCTGATCCACTAAAACAGGTTCCGGGCATTGTGTAAAAATGGAGTTGGAAACAGTAGCTATACCGCCTCCCATTCCCGAGGTCTTTTCATAAGCATGAACGGCTGTTGCGCATTCTGAAAAAACAATTCCGTTGCCGTCTACCGCGGCGCCATCTTTAACTCCAATACCAATTGGACATCCTGTAACAACACAGTTCTCTATTTGAACCAGTGAACCGCTGCCGCTGCCGCCTGTAGGGGCTCCGATGGAAAAGCCCTTGTCTGTAGAGTTTGAGAGTTCCGTGTTTGTAATGGTCACAGAAGAAGCGTTCATATCTATACAGTCCCCGTCAATATCTTTAACAGCGCAACCGTCAACTGTGAATTGCCCGTCTGAGCAGAGATGGAACTCAATACCATCCATGCTTGAGGCAACAGGATCGTAGAGATTGATAAAATCGGAGTTGGTGATGGTTGCCCACTGCCCCTCCTGCATGAAGAAAAGCTCTCCCCTGTTGTTGATGAACCGGCAGCTATCGATACTTGCAGTACCTGAAATCAGTTTAACACAACTCCAGTTGTGCCGGAATGAAGAATTTTCAAGTAAAATAGCAGCGGAATGACCTGATAACGCGGCAAAGTCTGTTCCCGGCGAGGAAGAGTAACCTCTGGAACCGGTGACAGTTGTGTACCGTAATGCGACTGATCCTCCCTGAGTTCTTATTCCTTTCCAACCTGTTGTGGAATTCTCTGCCATGAAGAAAACAGAATCTTCTGCTGTACCCTGAGAGTTAAGCGCGCCGAGACAGTTTATGGCGCCGTCATCCGACATCAGTATTGTAACCCCGGGTTGGATTGTGAGTGTTCCATTATGTGGAATTGTTACTTCCCCCTGTACCATGTA
>JAUVIS010000165.1 GCA_030592635.1 Candidatus Fermentibacteraceae bacterium
AAATAACGATTAGACCAATTGAGACAGCGAAGAGCAGTTCACCGAAAGAGCCGTCATCCAGTATTCTGGAATAGATCATCAGTGAGACGAAAAGCCCCGCTTTGCCAAAAATCTGGCCCATCAGCATGTAAGCGCTGTTTGCCTTGCGACCGGCCATTACGGTCTGAAAACCTCGCTTGGAGACAATCCGGCTTCCTTCAAAGCAACAGCCCGCTTGATCTTCTTTGTTGTGGTTTTCGGAAGCTCGTCCTGGTATATGATGAAACTGGCAATTCTTTTGTATATCTCTGCAGACGAATTATAGGCTTTCACGACCTTTCGCATAGCCCTGATCTCATCCTCCCTGGTTATCTTCCTGTTCTGTCTGTCAGCTTCTTCAATAAGCAGATCCCCGTCCGGGACCAGAAGTACGCATATCTCCTCGCCTTTGGTTTCAGAGGCTCTGGAGGAAACCAGGCATTCCTTTACATAAGTGAACCTGTTCAGCCGGGTCTCAATCTCTTCGGGATAAACATTCTTGCCGTTCTTGGCGATAATTACATTCTTTTTGCGGCCCGTAATAAACAGAAAACCATCTTTGTCCTGATAACCGAAATCTCCGGTTCGAAACCATCCGTCTTCCGAGAGTACCTCTGCGGTTGCCTCTGGATTACCAAAATACCCCAGCATCACATTGGGACCCTGGACTATGATCTCGCCAACTCCGGACTCGTCAGGTTCATCTATTCTGCAATCAATTCCGGGAAGAAGAGGCCCCACACTTCCGTATTTGTTGGCACCAAGCCTGTTGGCCGAGATAATGGGGGCGGTCTCTGTAAGCCCGTATCCCTCGAGTATGTTGAAGCCAAGCTTTTCAAGACCCTCAAGCGCACGCGGATCAATCCCGGCACCCCCGGAGATAAGAAGACGCAGTTTTCCACCGAATTTCTCGTGCACAGGATCAAAGACTTTCCTCCTGAATCCCTTTATCCCCATTTTTTCTGTAGCTCTGGAAAGTGCCAGCCCAACACCGAATTTCGCTTTACCTGCAAAATTTGATTTGATACTGGTCATGATTCGACGGTACAGAGTTTCCCACAGAAGAGGAACAGCCAGAAGAACTGTAGCATGCGTGGAAACAAGATCTGAAGCCACATAACGAAGTCCGTGAGCTATGGCAATTTCCGCGCCAACAGCAAGTGGAACAAGAAACCCGCATGTTCCCTCAAACAGATGATGCACAGGAAGCACACTGAGGAAAACATCATTCTCATTGATCATGGTAAACTGCAGGGTCTGCCTTATGTTAGCAAGAATTGTACTCTGTGAGTGAACAACGCCCTTGGCGAGACCGGTTGTTCCCGAGGTATAGCTGATTACTGCCGGTTTGTTCACACCATACCCGGCGGGAAGATCCATTCCGCTGGTTCTGCCCTTTCGGAGGATACTGCTGTATCGTATTCCGACATCCTTGAAGCCCGCATTCATAGCCACAGGGATTATGTCTTTGAGATTCTCAAACCAGTCCCCGTAGTCGGCATCATGAAAGACCATATTGGCACCGGAGTAATGAAGGATGTTGTGCATGTCAGATTGCGGGAGGGCGGGGTCGACCGGAACCACAATCCCACCTGCGCGGTGAACTGCCAGATAAGCTGTGTACCAGGAAATGCTGTTTTTGCCGACGACCGCCACCACCGGCTGTTTCCGGGTCTCCAGTATCCCCCGGGCAAGCCAGTCAATGTTGCTGGCAAACTGCCTGTAGTTGATTGATTTGAATTTCCCGAGTTCCGCCGGTTCCCTGACTGCTATTCTGTCTGGAAATCTTCTGGCTGCATTCATCACAAGATCCGGTATGCTTTGCAGTTCAGGTGCCGTAAAAAGAGGTCCTCCCGGTATTACCCTGCTCATAATCAATCCCCCGTCCCCTGTGTGTATGGCCTGCGGATAATATCCTCCGGATAACCGCCGGCGACAACCCTGAAACCAACAAAAGGATATCCCAGGTGATCATCCAGCATGATTACGGATCCGGCACGACAGTCCTCCAGAGAGGAAAGCCAGCTTCCGCCAACTGCCGTGTGCTCTGAGAGTGTCCATTCCCACACATTGCCCTGCATCTCGCAAAGCCCCCAGTCACTCAGCCCCATGGCACCTGAAGGCGCAGTTTCCGGCCAGCCGTCATCCAGTTCAGGATGCCTTGTGAGAATAGTTTCATTGATATCGGACAGATTTACAGCAACATCAGATCCGGCGGATGCCAGAATTTCCCATTCATCGCAATCCGGCAGCCTGAACTCCAGCCCGGCACTGCAAGTGGCAGAGAGCCATTCGCAGTACCATTCAGCCCCGTTCCGGGTCATTCCCACCATGGGATGGGCATTCATTCCCTCCAGAGGAGCGTAAGCGGTGGTGTCTGCGTTGAAGCCCACAGGACCTCTCCAGTTGCATTTGAGAATGCTGTCCATAAGACAGGTTCTTCCCCTGAGGGAAGAGGAGTCCGTAAACAGCTCAGGATCAACAGCATTCATGAAATCCGCGAACTGTGAAACAGTAACCTCATACCTGCCGACAGTCAGAGAACCCATTGCAAATGGCAGCAGATCGCGGGGAACAACAACACAGTTGAAATCATTCGCCGAGTCTGTAAACTCATAAGGCATTGCAATTTCAACCAGCCTTGTTCCGGGGGTAAGAGCATTGACAGTACGCGTTACCGAAATGCCCATCTCTCCCAGAGCGGTTATCCCGACTGAATTTCCCGATTCCACGACGAGAGAACACGGAGAGAGACCGGAGAAGCCGCGAGAAATGATTTGACAACCGGGTGGACTGGTATTCACCACCAGAAGACATCCTTCACGGAGTTGCATAAATAGGGTATCGCGCGGAGACTGAACCAGAGAATCAGACTGGAAAAAACCATCCTTCTCCGCAAGTACGAACACCCCGCGATCGGGTACAAATTGCGTGACCGGTGAAACGCCCGCGGGAACTCCGTTGATTGATATAACGGCTTCCCGGGGAATTGTAACAACAGTCAGCTGCTTCATCCGTATCCGCGGGAAAAACCGTTCAGCGATGAAGATTGATAAAACGATCAGCAGAATGCCCGACAGTATTCTTCTCAAGAATCAGTCACCCCAGTCGTTGGAGAGAACAGCCTTTATATCGTCCCACAAACAGCCCTTGCGAATGTCACGCCAGAATCTGTTCCAGATGTATGATGGTCTGAAATAGAATTTTCTGTGAAAAAGAGTGTAGTATCTGCTGATTGTGTCCCAGGAAAGATTCTCATGCTCCCATACTTCTGTGGTGCAGTGAAAGTTGTAGATATCCCAGTCTTTGGATTTTATGCGGCCCTCCCTGTCGATCTGTGTAAAAAGAGCGCTTGACGGAAACGGCAGCGTCATGGATGCCTTCACATAAGTAAGCGGAAGGCTGCAGGCGAACCTGATGGATTCCTTTATGGTCTCCTCTGTGTCTCCGGGAAGCCCGATCATGAAAAACCCTATAGTTTCAATACCCGCTTCATCCGCGAGACTTACCGCGTACCTGATTTCCTCCGGGTTCTGCTTCTTGTTTACATTCTTCAGAACCTCAGGAACAGCGCTTTCTATCCCGAAAGCCACCTGGTAACAGCCGGCCTGCTTCGCAAGCTGGAAGAACTCTCTGTCCACATCGTGAATATTCACTCCTGTCGGCAACGCCCATGGTGCCGGAAACTTTCTTTCTATCAGGAGCCTGCAGACTGCTTTTGCCCTGACAATGTCCGCTGTGAAATTGTTGTCTTTGATGTGGATGTCATTAAAACCCATTTCAAGCATTCTGAACATCTCGTCAACCACCCGCTCCGGGCTTTTCTCTCGAACCCTGTGTCCGAAGATGTTCTGGCTGCAGTAAGTGCAGAAGTGATTGCACCCGCGATTGGTTTCCATGTACCCAACCGGGTTCTTTCTGGAAACAATATGCGGTGACTTGTAGTACTTCAGATCATAAAGCTGCCAGGCGGGCATGGGCAGATCGTCAAGATCCGGTATCAGTTCACGGGGTTTCGTTTGAACAAACTCTTCGTTTTTGAAGAAGGCAGTTCCATCAATGCTTTCCGGCTCGTTACCGGCGCAAAGCTCTCTGAGAGTATTCTCGCCTTCACCAATTACAATCACATCGAATCCGCCGGTCTCCAGCAGTTCCCGCGGCAGAGTCGAAGCATGTACCCCGCCCGCAATTATCACAGCACCGGGACACTCTTCCTTTGCGATTCCCGCAAGAGTAACAGCTTCAGAAACAAGCGGCGTTGTGAAAGTTATTCCAACGAAATCAGGTTTCCATTCCCGAAGTACATCACGGTAGGCATCCATAGGACATGCTTCTATCATCAGATCAGCT
>JAUVIS010000103.1 GCA_030592635.1 Candidatus Fermentibacteraceae bacterium
ACCTGGTACACCCGGGGGAAAGAACATTCAGGCTTGATGAAAGAATCACAGCATTAAGTATTTCTGATATTGCATCAACACTTGACCTTTAGAGGGTTTCGTTGAATATTCGCGGGCTGCTTGCCCCGTCCGTCGAGACGGGGACGACGCGACAGGATTAATTGTCGCCGGCCCGGAAGCAGAGCGCGCAGGCGTTGGATCGTTGTGAGACGGTTCTTTAAAGGCTGATCTGTCAGTCTCTTTCCGGGTTCGGTGTTTGTTACACACCAGCAGGGCCGGAAGGAGGCTTTGTTAATTGCGTAAATACGAAACCGTATTGATCTGGAGTGCCAGTCTGTCTGAAGCTGAGCTTAAGAAAGAGACCAGCAGAGTACAGGAGATTGTCACAAACGGAGAAGGTGAACTCACGGACTTTGAAGACTGGGGGCGTCGTCAACTGGCGTACCTGATCAACAAGGAAAGCGAAGGGGTTTACCACTTTGTACACTGGAACGGCAGCTCCGATGTTAAACTGGCCATAGACAAAATGCTCAGGATCAATGACAACTGTCTCCGCCACCTCACCCTCAAGGATGACCGCGATGTTATGGGAAAATCCTATGATGAATCTCCCGCATTTGAAGCAGGAGAATAGCCGTGGATATTCGCATGCCCTCCATCAACAAGGTACTGATCTCCGGCAATCTCACCGATGACCCCCGAACCAACATCCTCGAAAGCGGTACTCATGTTGCCAACTTCAGAGTCGCCAGCAATCAGAGCTATCGCGACCGCAATGGAGAGTGGCAGAAGAAAACCTGCTTTGTGGATGTTGTAACATGGAGACAGCTGGCGGAAAGAGTTGCGAGCAAGCTGCACAAAGGCAGTCCGGTAATGATTGAGGGAGAGCTTCAGTATACCCAGTGGGATTCACAGGACGGCACAAAGCGCAGCCGCGTCGAAATTCTTGCCAGAAGTGTACAGATGCTTGAGAAGACCGGAGAGTATGGATCCAGCCCCTCTCCCAGCGGAAGTTCTGAAGAACCGCCCCGCAGTGAAGAGCCGCAGGGCCCTGATTACTCTGATGATATTCCCTTTTAGGAACTGTGGTATCTGATGAGCCTTCAAAGAGATCTGCCTCAGTTAAACTATGCCGTTATCACTGGTATTATCAAGCGACGGAAGGGCCTCAGCATGACTCGCTCGGGTATTCCCGTGCTGCACCTTCTTATTGAAAATGCCGTGGACTCATTTACAGACAGCTTGAAAACAACCCTGTCAGACATTGAAGTTGATGTCTGGGGAAAGCTGGCAACAACTCTTGACGGTAAACTCCACGAGGGAGACGCAGTTCTGATTGAAGGCCGACTGGCACACAGAAAATCGGAAGACAAGGCTGGCGGAGAGCACTACAAAACACTTCTCAGAGCCCGCCGGATAGAACTTATAGCCAAAAAAGAAAGGAAGGCATAAATGCCTGTCCGTGGTAAGCGTAAAGGAATGAAGATCACCAGAAAGAAAAAATGCCGTTTCTGCATGAATCCCGACATGGAGATCACCTACAAGAACGAAAAAATGGTTCAGCGTTACATCAGCGACAGAGGCAAAATAGTTGCCAAGCGCGTCAGCGGTAACTGCGCCAGACACCAGAGAATGGTAGCCAAAGAACTTAAAATCGCAAGATTCCTCGCTCTGGCTCCCTACATCAGAGAACACTACAGGTAAATAGACCTTGAGTACACAGATGCCGGAAATAAGAAAAAGACCTAAACAATTGCTCTGGGGCGGGCTATCCCTTATCATGGGTTTCCCTTTCCTCGCGGCGGGAGTTTCTGCGTCACTGCTGAACAGCAGACTGAACAGAGGCCTTCCGATTACAGCGGCCATTGTCTTTTTGTCCTGGTATCTTTCCGGTTTTCAGGGAGCGGCAGCAACAGCTGTTTGTGCAGCGGTAATTGCCATCTCTGCAAGATCCGGGTATTCACTGCTTAAAACAATGTACCTGTGTTCCGGTGTCGCTCTTTTCTCCGGCGGATTGCTTTCCCTGGAATTCCCGGGGTTTATGAACATCGGAGAAGCAGAACTCAGTCCACTCAGAGAGGTTTATCTCGCGGCCGGCCTGGAATCCGGAACCGTCGACAGAATGTTCTCTTTGATTACCTACTACGCACCGGGTATTGGCGCGGCTCATATCGTGCTTGGTTCCATCGTCTCTGTGCTCTTTTTCAAGTCCCTCACAGGAAAGAAAGAAAGCCCGACAATACATGGAACAGGAAACTTCAGAATGCACTGGGTTTTCGCATGGATTCCTATTCTCTGCCTGATTACTCTGGTTTCCACCAGAACCTTTCCTGTTCCCGATCTTGTTCTGAGGATTGCAAAGAACCTGCTGGTTTTTTGTTCTCTTCCCTACGGGATTGAGGGCTTTCAGGTGGCTGTTAAATGGGCAAAGGGAATCCCCGGAATGATGTTCATACTGATAATGAGCGCGGTATTCGCTCCTCCTTTTATTCTGGGCGGATTAATTCTGCTGGGAATTCTGGACACCTGGTTCGATTACAGAAAAATAATAGACAAAAGGATCGAAAGGATGAAAAATGAAGGTTCTTCTGATCAAAACAGTTGACTCTCTCGGTAATCCCGGGGAAGTAGTCAATGTTGCTGCCGGTTACGCGAGGAATTACCTGCTGCCGAAAAAACTGGCTGTAGTTGCCACAACCGGAGCCATGAAAATGGCAGTTTCCCTCAAGGCGGCTGCGGTAACCAGAGAAAGAGAGCAGAACAAAGCTGCGGAAGTTCTCGCAGAGAAGCTTAGAGAAGTCACCCTTGCCTTCTCCGCAACTGCTGACGAAAACGGACAGCTTTACGGTGGAATAGGCGAACGAGAGATAGCTGCGGCTCTTCTTGAGAAGAAATTCGATATAGACAAGCACCAGATTCTTCTTGAGGGTCATATCAAAAACCTTGGCGAACACAAAGTTCAGATCAAGATTCTTGGTGATATTCTCGAGACCATTACCGTAAAGGTAGAGGCCGAAGCTTAATGCTCCTTCTTGCGGTAGAAACTTCATGTGATGATTCTGCCGTGGCTGTGCTGGATCAGGACGGGAACGCTCTTGCGGAACTGGTCTCCACCCAGATGGTACACGGCGAACACGGCGGAGTTGTCCCGGAGATAGCCTCGCGACTTCACATGACTGTTCTGCCCGGACTTGTCAGGGAAGTGCTGGACAAATCCCGTACTTCCCTGAATGACATGGATGTTTTCGCGGCTACCGCCGGCCCCGGCCTTACGGGCTCTCTGCTGGTAGGTCTCTCGTGGACAAAAGCCACTGCGTTCGCTCTGGATAAACCATTTCTGGGAATCAATCACCTCTCGGCTCATCTGCATATACATCACAGCTCACCCGTTGAGTTTCCGGCAGTTGCACTTCTTGTAAGCGGCGGGCATACAATGATATTCCATATGTCATCATGGAGCGAATGCGTCCTGCTGGGTACAACCAGGGATGACGCGGCGGGAGAAGCTTTTGATAAAACGGCAAAACTCATGGGTCTGGGATATCCCGGCGGTAGAATTATTGATGAGCTTGCCCGACATGGAAATCCGGGCAGTGTAGCTCTTCCCTCCCCAATGGGCAGCAAAAAACTGCCGGAATTCAGTTTCAGCGGCCTGAAAACCGCGGTGAGGCTGGTGTGGGAAGCGGGAGAGGTTTCCCCCGAAGATCTCTCTGCCGGCTTCCGGAAAACTGTTTGTGATCTTCTGGTCTCAAAAACCATGTATCAGGCTGGAAAACTTGGAGCGGAATCCGTTCTTGTCGCGGGAGGTGTCTCTGCCAACTCCCTGCTGAGATCAGAGTTTCTTCGGGAATGCCGAAAAAGAAACTTGAAACTCTTCCTGCCTCCCGTTGAGCATGCCATGGATAACGCGGTAATGGTGGGCAGAGCGGCGCTGTCGGCCCTGAAATCCGACCCCTCGGCCCACTCCACCGCTTCCTGCAACACCTTCGCGCGATGGCACGGAAAAATGCTTTCTCCTCTCTCCTGCTGACACTCACCCTCCATTCGACTATCTTTGTTTTCATGGTGGAGGATTGAGAAATGAAAACAGGTACAGATATTGTGGAGAACTCAAGATTTATTCGGGCCATAGCGAGAAATGGCGGCAGGCTCAGAGAAAGGTTGTTTTCTCCCCGTGAGCTTGCAGGCAATCCCGGTGATCTTGATCTTGCGGTGATGTTCTCTGCAAAAGAATCTGTTGCCAAGGCTCTGGGAACGGGGTTCGACTCCTCTCTGTCATGGCATGATATCAAAATATTTATTAACGGAAGCGATGTGGAAGTACTCCTTTCAGGAAGGGCTCTTGAACTTTCAGGGAGCAGCGAAGTGCTTGTTTCAGCCACCCGGAACCAGGACACATCCTTAACCTTTGCTCTTTTAACTGAAGGGGAGTAACATGACTTTCTGGCTGACTCCGTCTGAAATGGCCGAAATGGACAGGAATGCTATCAATTCGGGTACGCCGGGACTTGTTCTAATGGAGAGAGCGGGTCTGGCTGTAGCTGAAATTGTAAGCAGAATAGCTTCTCCGGCAGATGGTGCTGTTGTGGTATATGCGGGTCCGGGCAACAATGGCGGTGACGGACTTGTAACGGCCAGATTTCTTCTTCAGAAGGGGTATCAAGTTCTTGTCCGGCCTTCCTTCAGCTCTTCCAGTAAAATTACTGAAGACTGCAGAATCAACATGGAGAGGTACATTTTCGCGGGAGGAGTCATCTCCCACGAACCACAGGTTACTGCGTCAGTTGCTGTAGACGCTCTTCTTGGGGTGGGTTTTACCGGCAATCTCAGGGGGGGCACTCTTGACCTTGCAGTGGAATGTTCCGGGCTGAATACACAGATTGTCGCTGTTGACATGCCAACAGGAGTCGATGGTCTTACCGGGCAATGCGATCGCTCCGCAATTAAAGCAGACATAACTGTAACTTTCGCGGCACCCAAACTGGGGCTTCTGCTTCCTCCGGGATGTGGTTTATGCGGTTCTCTTATTCTGAAGGACATCGGGATTCATGTTCCAAAAAACAATCTGCGCAGCGTAATGACCAAGCAGTATGCCCGAGAGCTTCTTCCCGACAGACCCGTGGACAGCCATAAAGGAACTTTCGGAAAAGTTCTTGTTCTTGCCGGTTCTGAAAAAATGCCAGGAGCGCCGCAAATGGCGGCAATGGGCGCCCTCCGGTCAGGATGCGGTCTTGTTGAGATGTGTGTACCACTCCCGGCTTCTCCTGCCATCGCGGGAAGAATTCCTGAGACTCTCTGTACGTACTTCCTTCCTGGGGATGTAACATCGCTACCGGATCCAAATGAGTATTCTGTGGTTGTTATCGGACCCGGCATGGGAATGACCAGCAGCACGGAAAGAATACTGAGACATGTTCTCGGTACCTGGAAAATTCCTGTTGTCATTGATGCCGATGCCCTGAATGTAATTGATTCCAACCTGGCGGATATGCTGAGGTCATACCCGGGAGAAGCTGTCATAACCCCGCACCCGGGAGAATTGAAGCGACTTACCGGCTGTGGAGATGATCTGAACGCCAGGTACGCCGCTGCGGAAAAAACTGCAAAAGCTTTAAACTGTTCCGTTCTTCTGAAAGGCAAGCCCTCTCTGGTGTTCTCGCAGGAAGGGCACAGAACTACCATACCCACCGGCAATCACGGACTTGCTACCGGCGGTTCCGGGGATGTTCTCGCGGGAATAGTCGCCGGGTTGATCGCACAGGGGAGCAAAGGCGTTGAAGCTCTGGCGCTGGCTGCCTATCTGCACGGTCTCACGGCCGATATACTTGCCGGAGAAGCCTCTGCCAGATCAATTATTCCCACCGATGTCGCTGGAAACATCGGCAAAGCAATTGCGATGATAGAGGATGGAAAATTCGATTCTCTCCTGAGCGGAAATCCCTACTGGACTCGGGGCTGAGTTTTGTTAAGATTATGAGTTCACGCACAGAGTTTATATTGTATATTTATATGGAGGGGCTGGTGATATAGTGAAAACCGTTAAAGAGCAGCTTGCAAAACTCAAGTTACTCGTCTCTACAAAGACCATTTCCAGGGCAGCGAGTACCTGGGCTGTTTACAAAACAGATACTGATCCGACAACCGTTTCTGAGAAACTTGATCTTCTCGGCAAAGTTTCTTCCCTGACGGGAAAGTGCAGCGATGTGATCCTTCACTACCCTGCCGACTTCAGAACCAAGGAAGATGTGGAGAAGGTTACCAAATCTCTGAAAAAGAACAAACTCAAGCCCGTTACGGTCATGGCAGATCTTCATGTTCCCCGAAAACGGGGGGTTCTTAACCACAGACTCATGTACGGCACGCTGAGTTCACCTTACCCCGAAATTCGTGTGGCATCCGTCAACCAGGTATTGTCAGCCATGCAGGTAATGCGGGATATCAAATGCAGACAGATTGGCCTTTGGATCCCCGACGGGATAGACTCCCCCGGAGAAAAGAACTCGGTGGACATGCTTTTTGGAATACTCAAAGGACTCAGGCAGATCGGAATGAAGATACGAAAGAGCGAGAACATGCTCCTCGGCTTCAGCCCCTTCAATCCCTCTTTCTGCGCCACGGCTGTTCCCGACTGGGGCACCGCCAGCTGGCTCTGCCGGGAGACCGATCAGTCCTGTAAAATACTGCTTGATACGGCTTCCCTTCTTCCCGGAGAAAGCCTCGAATCGGTAACCATAGCTCTGCTGCACCAGAAAATGCTGGGAAGACTTACCCTGTCAGATAACAAACTGGGGATGGGCGCAATGCCCGCCGGCTCGCTGGATGCCGGAGCCCTTTTCCGTCTGTTCCTTAACCTTCTTATGGCTGAAGCGGCAGAGCTCTGCACTCTTGAGGATACCAGTATCGAACTGAGAGTGGATTCAAGGGTCGGTTCAACTGTGGAAAATGTTCTCACAGCTGTTGAAAACACCGAATACGCCCTGGCAAGAGCCTCTCTTGTTAATCTTGATGAATTGAAGACGGCGCAATCCAAGCCCGATCCAACAGCAGCCAACAGAATTCTGCGGGATGCTTTTGTTACAGATGTAAGACCCGTGGTTGCTTCCTGGAGAAAAGACAACAAACTCCCGGAAGATCCGATTGCTGAACTGTAAACTCATCGGGTAAGTACAGGGGCGGCATCCGGCCGCCCCTTTTTTCAGGGATTACACCTTTTACAGTAGTTGCAGATTCCCTCTGTAGAACCACTACCCCACTGGTACCAGGCATCTTCTATTTCTGCAGAAAGGAATTCAGTAT
>JAUVIS010000092.1 GCA_030592635.1 Candidatus Fermentibacteraceae bacterium
GGAGGATCAATCATCTTGGAGCCAAGAGCAATTGCTCCCAGACCCTTTGCTTCGGCTTCTTTCATTGCCGCCACTATTTTTCTGGCTTTGTCGATCTGAGCTTCCGAGGGCATGAAGCCGTCTTCAACAGGCTTGACCTGCGAAGGATGAATGCATCCTTTGCCGACAAATCCGAGAGTTTTTGCCTCCGCTATGCTTTTCTGTAATCCCTCTTCATTCTTAACATCTGCATAGACAGTGTCGATAGGCTGCAGATCTGCCGCTCTTGCCGCCAGAACAACAATGCTTCTGGCTGTGAAGCTTTCAGTCCCCTCCGGCGTGGGCATTATTCCTATTTCCGCGGTCAGATCCTGGAGACCAAGGGTAAGAGCAGCCATTTCAGGAACAGAATCGGCAATGGAAAGAGCATTCATTATGCCTCTGGGGCTTTCAAGGATAGGCATGAGCCAGGGGAAGGCATTTCTACCGCAGAGATCCATAACAGTTTCCACCATATCTCTGATAGCGGAGACATCTTCGTCCAGTTCCACTTTCGGAAGAAGAATATGCTGAACAGGCTGGGGCACAATCCAGCTGAGATCGTCAGCGGCCCTCTCTCCCTGGTTTATTCTGACCATTACCTCGGTATCGCCGAAGTCAGTATTCGCCAGGGCATAGGCAACAAGTATTCTTGCTTCATCTTTCCTGTCCGGAGCGACACTGTCCTCCAGGTCAAGGATAATTCCGTCTGCTCCCGCCGCTGCCGCTTTTTCTATGAAGCGGGGCCTGTTGCCGGGTGCGTACAGTCTGCTTCTGCGGGGTCGGTCTCTGGGCTGAACAATCCAGTTTGCGGCAGGAGGAAGAGGAAGAAAGTTGTCTCCCAGCTCTTTTCTCACAGCCGCTTCAAATCTGGCAGCGGCTACCCAGGGAGCAGCGCCGGAGTCTTCACCGGTAACGGTTCCCCTGGAAATTTCGAGCCTTTCAGCAGTATTTAGAACTGCCTGCTCCTGCTCCGGAGTAAATCCGGAGAGAGAAAGTCTGTCTCCCTGTGAAGAGAACTCAACAAGAATATCTGATTTTACCTTTGGTCCCGAGTAACCGGTTGTTGAAGACATTCCATACCTCCTGCTAATAATTCTGAAAGGCCGGGCATGTATTGCAGTCAGAAGAGGGGGCACAGCCTGTATCACTTGTTAAAAGAAATGTAAATCCTGAATCCGGATCGCACCTGAAGCTGTATCGGGCAAGGTATTGATAAACAATTCCCGCCCGTTCTGTATCATAGGGTTCATATTCTATAGCAAACAGTCTGAACCGTCTTTCCTCTGCGAGGAGATTCGCGTTCACCTGCCACGGGGACAGTTCAGCTTTAGAGCGGAAGTCCATCCACCACGGGGCAATGATGCCGCTCAGCTCGGGAATTGACTCCAGCGTACCGATCCAGTTCGTCGTATCGGATTGAATCAGTATCAGCTCAGGGCCTTCTGCCCCCCGCAGATCAGTGAAAATGTCAACACCCCGGTCTCCGTCCGTTTCAGGAAAGGTGAGAATGTAAAGAGTGTCGTCACTTATTGCATTGTAGATATGAACTGAACCGGCTTCTCCGGTTTCATTAATAATTACATCACCGTATTGAAGGAAATAGCCCGCAAGTCCTCTAATGCCCGTTATTCCGAAGTACACAGCCACAAAGATCGCTGCGTATTTAGCAACTGAGGTCAGCCATTTTTTTTTGCTGAAAAGGCTGAAGAAAGTGAACGGCAGCATATACACTGTTGTTCCGAGGAAGAAGCCCGTGAAGAGCATTGCTCCCTGCATAGGGCCGGTGGTATTGAACGCGCTGGTCAGGGCAATCAGAAATGCGGGGCAGAGAGAGAAACCGGTTAGTATTCCCAGCAGTAAAGGACTTTTTGTAAGCTTCATCCATCTGGGTATATCGCAGCCGCCGCAGGTTTTGTTTACCCGAACCACTGACGCGATAAGGTAAACTGAGAACAGAAGGTATCCCGAGAAGGCAAGTGGAATCCTGATGGATGACGGAATAGATCCGCCAAGGAAACCCATTATGGCTCCGAAGGCAGCATAAGAGACAAATCTGCCCAGATTCAGCAAGAGAATTGTTAACAGGGATTGCCTGCTGGATCGCTGTTCACTCAGAAGATAAGTAAGATATATCGGGCCACAGGATGCCAGGCAGGAAATACCAGTCGCAAGTCCCAGTCCGGTTCCCTCCGCGAGTCCGGTGAACATCAGTAGATTCCCTTCAAGAGAGTAAAAAATGCCACGACTGTTACCAGTATGATAACAGTCGCGGCAAGTATTGTTCCCGGGGTATCAGAACCGGGCGGCGTAGAAGCCCACGCCTCCTCTGATTTTACCCCATACATCGTTGGGGGCAAGATTTGAAGCTTCCCGTTCGTAGATCACGAAGGTATTCAGACCGTTATTCATCCGAAATTCAAGACCACCGCCAATGATTTCGCGTGTGCGATATCCTCCGGTGCCCGCAACAGAGCTGGGTCCGTACCAGAGTTTACCAGTTATCAGCGCGGAAAGACCGCTGTAGAGACTTATGCGACCTTCCAGTTCTCCGAGTCTTGTAGTAATTGCGGATTCGGTGAGTTGACCGCCAATCATTATTGAGGAGGGAACATTGCCCCAGCCGCTGAACTTGTACTGACTTCTGATTGCGCTCTGGAAGGGGCCGAATCTTGTTTCATCCTCATAAAAGTCCGCAGCCTGGCTGAATGTAATGTTGAACATGACATTTCCGGCAACATTCTGAACAGCTCGAAGCTTTGCTGTGAACCTGTTGGGGAGAGCAAGACCGGTATAGTCTTCACCGGTGTAAAGAGAGTACTCCGCCTCGGCAGTAACAAATGTTCTTGTCGGAAAATTCACGGGTTTGTATCCTGCGGAAAAGTCTACACGGGACCAGTTTCTGTCATAGTCAAAACCATCAAGCTTTGTCTGGTGGGATATTCCCCCAACAGCCAGATAGCCACCGATCGGGGTATGCCACAGCACATCTCCCCCGTAGCTCATCTCTGTCCATTCGGTGTCGTCAACATCAGAGTCAAGGGCTGTAACATCTTTTTTCCAGTATCTGCCGGTTCCGTTTACCTCAAAAACACCCGGAAGGGAGTAGGCCAGAGAAAGCCCGGGTCTCAAGGCAGAGTTTCTGTAACCCTCTCCAAGAGAAAGAGGCAGTACTACATCAGCGCTGTCTATGTCAATATCGTATTGAACTTCCGGATTCACGGTGAATCCACCGAAGGTAATTCTGCTTTCCAGGTGTGTCTCCAGATGGTTTCGGTAGAACCTCGGGACAACTGCGCCTTCTCCGCTCTTTACTCTGTCGGCATTGAGAAGAATGTCCCAGTTGCCGCCGTTCATTCTGAAACCGCCCTGACCCCAGTTGTGAAGACCTTCACCGTAGTTGATGCTGTCTGAGACAACATTCATCTGAGCGTAGCCTTCAAAGCTGAAAGCAAAGGCAGAAGCACCAGCCAGAAGCAATATCATAAAGACTCTCATCAGTATATCGCTCCTTCCGGGCATACTTCAACGCATCTGTTGCACTGATGGCAGAGACCCGGATCAATCACAGCATCTCCGTCAATAACTTCAATGGCGTCGTAGGGACAGACATCTTCGCATTCCCCGCAACCTACGCATCGAGTTGCATCCACAGAGAGAAGTGCATTTGCAAGAGGTTCTTCACAGGCAGTGAACACTATCAGTCCAAAAACAGCAAGAAAAAGCAGTCTAGTGAATCGCGTCATAGGTACACACCTCCTGACAGAGCCCGCAGTTAATGCAGGCGTCAGGATCTATGTGGGAAGTACCGTCTTCAATTGTTATTGCTCCCACCGGGCATACAACTTCGCAGTCTCCGCATCCGCTGCATTTGCTCGGTTCAACCCAGTATCTGGTACCGGCTGCTGCCACTGCAGCGGCTGCCAGCACGAGTACCAGTATTAACAACCCCTTTTTTATCATTACTCTACCTCAAATCCTTCTTGAAGCAGTTCTTCGTTTCCATCGGCATCTATTCCGTAAAGGGCACAGTCGTCTTTATCAAGAAGCTCGATAGTACTGGTCGGGCAGGCACTGGCGCACATTCCGCAGTTGACACACAGATCCGGATCAATACAGGCAATATTATCCGCGTTCATGGTAATAGCATCTACAGGACACTGATTGACGCAGATGCCGCAGCCTATGCACTCGTCTGGAATGACATAGTAGGCTTCAATAATCTCAGCACTTTCCGGAAAACTCCCGTCTTCAGGCTCAATGGTTTTCAGTACGGTTCCGTTTGCCCGAATCTCCAGTGTCGAGAAATCCCCTTCAACCGGACCCCAGTTGAAGCTGAAAACTCCCGCAACAGCGGCCAGGGCAAACACAAGAATCATGGCAATGCTTTTCATTGAAAGCTCCCCTCTCTACAGGCGAAAGCCCTGTTAAGGTCGTTCCGGTTGATCTGAGACCCATCCCGCAGGTACAACACGACGCTTCATGGATCGCATTCCCACATAGGAAGCAGGGTCGGGATTAATCATGTTGTGATAGTTCCAGCATTCGAAAAGACACTGACCGCAACTGATGCATTTGTCGTAGTCAATGTAGATCATGTTTGGAATAGTGCCAATTGGAAGGGTGTCCTGCCACACAGCGTCAACAGGACAGCCGTAGCCGCAGAAGGTTTCTCTTGCCTGGTCGGTGTAATCATTGATCACATAGCAGCCCCCGTAGCATCCCAGAGAGTCTTCTTCCTGAATGCAGAGACCACAGCTGTTTGTGGGACTGAAGGTGTAGTAGTTGTTGTAGTAGATAAGTCTCCAGGCATTTTCGGAAACCGCGATGTCGGTTGCGGGGCTTTCATCTCCGAAGAAAGCTCTTATGCCGAAGTAGTAATCCTTTGCATACCTGGTTCCGGTGACAGCATTAACCGGACAGACATCCATGCACTGACCGCAGGCGGTGCATAGCTCGTAATCAATTACAGCAATGCCATCCTGAACTGTTATAGCATCCATTGGGCAGACCTGGTCACACAAACCGCAGCCGATGCAGGGTTCTTCCTGTATCTCCACCTGAACAAAAACATCCGCGGTGTCGGCAGGAGCCTGAACAGTTGTCATGATAGAAGCTTCATACCAGTTCTCAGTAGTTATTGGAGATTCCGACGCGCGAATCTCGTAGTACTGAGCATCGCCAACTTCAGTCCAGCGAAGGGTGAATGCGGAGAACTCTCCAGTCATGTATCCCCAGACAGGGTCAACAGCGCCCGCAGTAAAACCTTCATCTACAGTCAGGGTGCCGGAGGAAACGCTGCCTGGGTTAACCGGGTTTTCCGCCTCCTTAAAGCAGGCGGCAGAAGATGCAAGAATCACAACTGCCAACAGAATAAAAATATGCTTTTTCACTGTTCCATCCTCCACCTATTGCGAATGTCCGCGAGTTTCCTTGTTAATGGTCTCTTTTTCAATGTACATCCATCAGTCTACTATTGTTCCCCGCGGGCAAAGAAACAAGCGTTTCTGGAAACAAGAAGAGAGAAGATCCGGATTACGGAACCCATGCACAGCTTGCTATGTTCAAGGCATGGTGAATTCCCTCAACGGAGGAGTTACGAAATCAAAAGGTATACAGGGTATGTCTCACTGCTGTTTCTGCTCATGCCGGATGTCCTGGCCGGCGCATTCATTATGCACTCTTCCGATGGCGGAGAAAACTGGTGCAGGGAAGAAAGCAATACAATATCTAACCTGAACGATGTGGCTGTAAGCCTTGTTAACAAAGTTTTTATAGCTGTTGGAGATCAGGGAACCATATTGCGCAGAGGAGAGAATGGAATCTGGGCTGATGTTTCTCCCGAAGGGTTGTCCTCTGATCTCTACTCAGTCGCAGTAGGAATTTCCGGCATGATGGCCTGTGGCGAAGACGGAATTCTTCTTTCATCATTCGACGGAGGCAACAGCTGGAAAGTATTATCTGATTTCGGGCATGGGGACACGGATCTCTACAGCGTAAACTTTGATCCTTCTCATTCAGTTTTTTTTCTAATTACAGGAGAAAACGGTTTTATCTACTCATCAGAAAGAAGAGGAGTTGTACTAACCGGGTCGAGCTCTGATTTTGTAGCTTCCTGCGTAATGCTCTGCAGCGGATTTCCCGAACTGGCTTTGGGAAGAGACGGATCTGGATACAATATCAGGGATGAAGTAATGTTCAACTTTGGAGATGCTGCAATCAGAGGAGCAACTGAAATTGTTTCCGGCGGAGGCAGGTACATTGCAGTCGGGGATAGCGGATACATCTGCCGGAACACTTCTGACCATACATGGGAATCTGTTCCCTCCGGTACAGAAAAAAACCTGAATGATGTGTCTTATCTGGTATGGGGCGTGACGGCCTGTGCTGTGGGAGACAACGGAACCGTGCTGATGTCCCGTGACAACGGTGTTACATGGGAGAAGGTAAACACGGATACCCGGAGAGATCTTACCGCAGTTGCCGGAAATGGCGCCGGGGTTGCCTGTATAGTGGGAAAGAGTGCCTTATCAGGCCTGCCCGATATTCTTCCTTTCAGAGGGGTTTCACACTGAATGGATCTGAATAGCCTTTACAGCAAACTGTATGCTCATTTTGGCTCAAGGGGCTGGTGGCCCGGAGACACACCATACGAGCATTTCATAGGATGCGTTCTTGCTCAGAACACAAGATGGGACAGAGTTGTTCCAGTAATTCAGAGAATGAAGCAAAAGAATATTCTTGTTCCCGAAAAATATCTTCAACTTCGGCAGGATGATCTTGCAGAGATATTAAAAGGTTCCGGAACCTATCAGAGAAAAGCGGAGTACCTTCAAATTGCCGGAAGATACATGCTCTCTCGGGGATGGAACGGTACTCCGGGCTCAGTGACTGCGGAAACACAAATACTCAGGAATGAGCTTCTCAAGCTGAAGGGTATTGGTCCTGAAACCTGTGATTGCATCCTGCTGTATGTGCTGGAGAGACCGGTTTTCGTCGTTGATGCCTATACAGTTAGAATTTTAAGCAGACACGGATTCTGCACGAAAAAGGCAAAGTACGAGGAAATACAGCTAATCTTCCACAGTCGCCTGAGTTCTGATGTGGAAATGTTCAAGGAGTACCATGCTCTAATTGTTGAATGTGCAAAACAATTCTGCAGGCCTAAACCCGAATGTACTGATTGTCCACTGAAAGAAAGGAACAACAATTCATGATCATCAGAAACAAGGGAATTCAAACAATAAGAAAAAACCTGTTTGACGGAAAAGACGAAGCGGAGATAGAACCACTTTTCAATTCTGATGAATTTGAGGCACCGGTAAGATTCTGTGCCAGGGTAAGGCTTGCTCCCGGCTGCTCCATCGGACTGCATCAGCACATCGATGAGGATGAGCTGTATTTCATTATTGAAGGAGCGGGCGAGGTCTCAGACGAGGAAGGCAGGTATCCTGTTTCTTCCGGGCATTCCATTCTTACAAGAAGTGGCGAATCCCACTCTATCGAGAATACGGGCTCCTGCGATCTGGTTCTTACTGCAGTGATTCCCAAAGCTCACACTCAGTAGACAATTCCGTATATATTTCGTCTCCCTGCGGAGGGGTGCCAGAGCGGTTGAATGGGGCGGTCTCGAAAACCGTTGTCCTCTTTTCGGGGGACCGTGGGTTCGAATCCCACCTCCTCCGCCATTTTCTTTTTCGTACTCAGTACGAGTTGACCCTTCAGCCCTTGTGACCAGATTCAAATATCCATCCCTGGAGTCGTTCAAGATGATGAAAATCATCGCATATCCAAAGACTATTTGGTCTAAGGAACCACACTTATATAACATTACAATAATCAGGGAATTTCTCTAGTCTTTCAATCTGCATCCATCCCCAAAAGAATTCCGTAACAGGATGTATAGATAGCCTATATGCCTATTGCATCCCATTGGTAAATGTGGTATAATAACCCTATAGGTAGAGACCGAAAGGGGAATTATATCATATGATGAGGATTGAGAAAAGAGATATTGCTGTGCGCAA
>JAUVIS010000188.1 GCA_030592635.1 Candidatus Fermentibacteraceae bacterium
CGCCACGCGAAACCCCCAGGAAAGACTCTGCGTGTCCTCTCCATGAAAGTTTCGGCTGGCTGAACGACAGTCATCAGCACTGTTGATCCAGTCACCGCCGCGAATCACATGAGTAACATTGCGGTCTTCATCCAGCCAGGCACTGCCATCGGCTGGAGCGCCCGAATATTCATTGTGGTAGTTGTCTTCACACCATTCACAAACATTACCGGCCATGTCATACAGACCCCAGCCGTTGGATTCCCTCATTCCAACCGGCTGAGACCCGCCTTCTGCCGCGTGAGGCGAAGTCCAGTGGTTCTCGTTCGCGTTACGGCTGTACCAGCAGTACCGCTTCATTGTCGTCTCCGCGTCGCTGTCCCCCCAGTAATACCGTGTTGCGGTACCAGCACGGCAGGCATACTCCCACTCTGCCTCACTGGGAAGCCGATATGTAAAGAGAGTGTCAAGATCGTTCAGTTCCTCAATAAACTCCTGACACTCAAGCCGGGATATCAGGTGCATCGGGTAATTTGGACCTTCTCCGGCGGGAGTCCAGTCAGGATCAATCAGTTGACACTGATAACGAATGTCACTGCCCACAACCTCTTCCCACATCCCCTGTGTAACCTCGGTGGTCATCATCTCAAATGCGGGGATATCAACTCTGTGCTGTGCTTCCTCTGATGAAGATAAACCCATCATGAAGCTCCCTGACGGAATGTATGCGAATTCCATGCCTTCCACAGGACCGGCGGAGACATTACCGGCTTCCGGGGCAGGTGTATCCACTTGACTTCTGAACATGAAAAACAACAGGGCAATCATCCAGATCCGCGGTTGCAGCAGAAACAGAGCTGTTACAGACATAATACCTCCGGCATTAAGAACAATATTTAAAACAATAACAATGAAATCGCATATTCAGTTGTCATCACTCGCTGTCTTTCTTCGGGATTGTAAACTGATCATTCTGGAAATGATCACCGCCCAGCCAGATATCTATCTTGATACCACTGCCAATACTGGATACATCACAATGCTTTACCTGCCAGCCAAGCAGATTGAGACGGGAAGCCCCCAGCATGTCGTGACCGGTCATAGAACCGTAGTAGCCAGCCAGTTCAGGTCTCTTCCTGCTGTTCAGCTTCTGTTCAATTTTGTTTAGTTCTTCTTCTGTGTGTGTATTTTCATCAAGAATACAGAGATGGAGTCCGTTCTCCTCCTGGTGAAGGGAGATCACCAGCCGCCTGGGATCACTTTCCAGAAGAAAATTCGATATCTCACCAATCAGGTGAAGAATCAGGTCTTTTCTTTTCATTCTCATTTACTCCAAAAAGTTGGTCACTTGAATTCAGAATCCCTGGAGCGATACCATGCGATAACTGAAACTATCAGTGTGGCAGTCAAACCGCCTGCAAAACCATTATTGTAAAGATTCATGCCACCCTGCCATGTCCCGGTCTGGTGAACAAGAACCAGGTGGATAAATCCTGCGATAAGACCTGTGAAAATTCCAAATGCTCCTGCCAGCGGTGCCAGAGTAGTGCAGAAGATTACGGCAAGAAGCACACCTGGAGCCGTGAGTGATTTGTCGAAAACCAGCGATGCCGCAATCACTCCGATTATCACCGGCCATGAATTCCTGAGGTGTGTTCCAAATGCGCCAAAGCCCATTATTGTCAGAAGCCCCCCGATTACAGGACCGTTAAAGTCTCCTCCAATCAGAAAAATGTAAGCTGAACCGATAATACCGATCAGGCCGGCATTTATCAGAGCCCCCCCAACAGATTCCAGATCCATGAAGTCTGAAGGCAGACGACCTGTATGCTTCTGAACGGCAACAAGGCTCTTCAGGCCCTCCTTTCCCTCTGAAAACAGCCCTGTTAGAATCAGAACAACTGAGAGAACCGGAACCATGAATATCAGAACAGCAGAATCACTTGTATGCCACATCATCAGACCCTCAAAAACATGTCCTCCCGCTCTGAAAAACGCAGCGGCGAAGAGGGCGAAAAATCCGCATGAAAGGCCCAGATTGTAAAGGCTGTACCCCTGGTGGAAATGGAGTACGGAAACAGCTATCGCCGGAAGCATAAAACCTGTAGCAATCCCCGCGCCTGTTCCAACCGCTACCGCGGACAGGCCACTGAGTCCCATCTCAACTGTTACCATGCTGACCAGAGGGCCAAGGGCAGTTCCGAACAGAGCGATTATCAGGTATTCGGAAAAACTCTTGCCTACCAGCTTGCCGGCAAGAAAAACGCCAAGGATTATTGGAAGAATATTCACTGGTGTTTTACCGAAAAGCGCGAAACCCATCATTGTAAAAAGAGCGGCAAATGTAGCTCCGGATAACTGAACCTCTGCAAGCAGGATAAGAATCAACCCTGTTGCACCTACCGCGGCAGCATTGATGAGAGAGGCTCCAACACCACTTTCACACATGAAGTCACTTATAAGTCTTGCCGGTCGGAACTGAATATCAAGGAATCCGGAAAAAGCTCTGCCCGCTCCGTCTGCCGCAATTCCGGTGATAATGAAGGAAAGTACGATAAACACCATCAGAAACAGCAGTGTTTTGTTCTGGTTAGCTACAGTATTCTCCCTGTACCGGAAAAGACGCTTTTCAGCCAAGTGAGTATCTGCGGACAGCCCTGTTTTCTACCTCAACTATGATACTACTTGCCACTCGACCCGGTCAATTCCAGAAACAGTAAAAAATGAAACTATCTGATCAGCACGCATCTCTGAGTAATGGTAGAGTTTCCCGTGTTTAAATGGATTAAGAATCTCCCCGCAGTCAACGATGAAGTAATAGAAGTATTTGCTTCCAGAGCCAAACAAACTCGTATGTAATGCCCTTCCATTCAAGGAGCTGCACGAAGAGAACAGTATCGTCGTCCCGGGTTTCCTCGCTATTTCATACCAAATCGAACAGGGGAGGCTGAACCTCCCCCGTCAGGGAAAAAAGTTTTTCTGTTACTCGGCCAGTTCCAGAATATAGACCTGCTGGTAAAGGTCGGGGTTAATAGAATAGGCGATAATGCCCTGTTCATCTATGTTGAAGTCCCAGAACGCAAAGTTGTCGCCAGCAGCCAGTGCATCGCCTGCTTCTGAAACTGAAGCGGTGAACAACTTTTCTCCGCTGAAGTCATAGACATCAAAGACAGGTTCGAGTACTGTGCCCCTGCGAACCCATATCCTCTCTTCTCCATCCACTTCAACTTCACTGATTGTGTTTCTGTAAGGATCGGCGTTGTACTCCATAGCCACTCCGCTGGCATTCATGCTTTCGAGATACGCAATCACATAAATCTCTTCTTCGCTGATCTCTTCAGGGGTTTTTTCCACTCTGTCAACATCCTGCTCTATCTCAAGGAACAGCTCACCATCTGCATGGAATCCCTGAACAAAGTACTTTTCGCTGGTAAGCTCCGCAATAAAGACATTTCCATCCCGGTCAGCGGTAAACACATGACCCATCACTGTATTTCGGAGCAGAGCACTCAAATCGTTGGGGTCAAACGGGAACTCATACTCCCAGTACTTCACAGTCGGCTCTTCGCCTTCCTCGTACCTTCCAATGAAGGTGGTGACTTGAAGGTTGCCGCTCTCGTCCGGAAGCACCTCAAGTCTGATGGCCACAAATGCATTGCTGTCAG
>JAUVIS010000130.1 GCA_030592635.1 Candidatus Fermentibacteraceae bacterium
GAATGTTGAGCCGACCCCGATCTCACTTTCCACATTTACAATGCCTCCATGCTGTCGCACGATTCCGTAAACTGTGGAAAGACCAAGACCAGTACCTTTTTCCCCTTTCGTTGAAAAGAAAGGCTCAAAGATCTTTCCGGCGGTCTTACTGTCCATTCCAGTGCCATTGTCAGTAATTTCCAGTACGGCGCAGGCATCAGCGGGAGTATCTTTATCTGTTGCGTCCGGAAATACTGAGAGCGCTGTATTGATTTTCATTTTGCCACCGTGCGGCATTGCGTCCTGGGCATTTACTACGAGGTTCACGAGAACCTGCTCAAGTTTTGAAGCGTCACCCTCGACAGGAAGAAGAGCGTTATAACAATTGATTGAGATATCTATATTTTCTCGAATAGTTCTCGCCAGCAGGGAATTGTGGTTTGTTACCACATCGTTCAGGTCAATTGTCTTGAGCTGAAGGAATTGTTTGCGACCAAAAGCAAGCAGTTGATTCACGAGCTGTTGAGCGCTTTTACTCGCACGGAGAATCTCCCGGTATGGACGAGTAATGGTGTTTTCGTCTGAATCCTCAAGGAGTATTTCCGTATAGCCGATTATGGGAGTCAACAGGTTATTCAGATCGTGAGCGACACCACCGGCAAGCTGCCCGATAGACTCCAGTTTTTCCGTCTTGTTGATTTGATTCTGAAGCCTCTGCTGTTCGATCTCAGCTGTTTTACGCTGTGTTATGTCAACATGAGTTCCGGCCATCCTGAAAGGCTCTCCACTGGTGTTCCACTCAAGAATCATCCCTCTGTCCATAACCCATATCCAGTGTCCATCTTTGTGTTTCAGTCTCAAAGATGCCTCGTAGAATTCCGTATCTCCATCAAAATGTTTTTGAAGGGCGGAGTGTGTTTCTTTCAAGTCTTCCGGATGCACCAGATTTTTCCACTTGTCTGCTGTAACAGGTTCAAGTTCGTCAAGGGAGTAACCAAGCATTTCCGCCCACCGATTATTTATCTGTATTACGCCTGTGGAAAGATTCCAGTCCCAGGTGGCTGCTTTTGTCCCCCTGATGGCAAGATCCATCCGCTCTTCACTTTTCTGAAGGGCTTTTTCCACTATCTTTCGTTCCCCGATTTCTTCTTTCAATTCATCCATGGATCTGTTGAGGCGCGCAGTCAGTTGACTGAAATCAGAAGACAGCTCATTAACTTCAGTCATCCAGTGTGAGTTAAAATCTTTCTCCTGACCGTTGATCATGTATCTTACGGTGGAGCGAAGGTCATGTATTGGTCTGGCTATCAGGCGGGCAACCAGTACACCTGTAATCAGAGCCACCATAAGGGATATCAAAAGAAGTATGGTGGTGTATCTGCGATTCTTTTCAATGAACTCCATGAAGTCCGTTTCGGGAATAACTACCACAATGCGGTATGACCTGCCCAGACCATCATGAAATGGCGAGATCAGAACAAAGGAGATAGCGCCATTGCAGCCTATTTCGTATTCGGTGGTGGAAAGCACATTGGAAAAGCCGCCATACAAGCTGTCAACATGAATGCCGACGGTTCTTATCAGTTCATTCCCGCTGTCTCTGGAGGAAAGGGAGCCTGTCAGATCGATGTATTCAGTATCTGTGGAAGAGGCGAGAATCCGCCCATTGGCATCCGTAACAAAGGCAAGCCCGGTTTTTCCTATCTGCATGCTGCCGAGATATCTGCTCAGTCGAGACAGGAACACATCACAGGAAATAACTCCGAGAAACACCCTTTCCTGATCATAGATAGCGCAACTGGTTGAAATAGAGATATCATCACCCGTGAAGACAGTGAAGGGTTCTGTTCTTGTGACAGAGCCTTCTTCGCGAGTTGCAATGGTAAACCATGAACGGGTTCTTGCGTCAAAATCAGGAATTTCAGTCAGCAGTTCTGTACGATTTCCGCTCGCGTCAACGCGAAACTTCTGAAATGTGCCTGCGGTATCCTCAAGGGTGGAAATAAAATAGAAAAGGCTGTCAGAGGCTTCTCTTCCGGCATCAACGAGCCCTCCATCAGGGTTGCCGAAGTAGATGCTGCTTATCTGAGGATACACATAAGCCAGTTCAAGAAACCATTGCTCCATATCCCGCTTTTCGTCCGGATCAAGAATACCCCTGCTGATCAGCTGTGAGTTGATTTCGCAGATATTTTGAGGTGTATTGAAGAAGTGTTCCATGCGGGAATTGATGCGGGCGGTTATTTCACTGCGGAGCGCGAAGGATACGCTTGTTACGGCCATTCTGCCGTTCTGCATTGAAAAATATCCCACAAGAAACACGGAAATAAGAACCAGCAGAACTACCGGCACTACAATCAATCTTCTCAAAGACACTTTTTTGAACGGTCTGCAACCGAGCGGAAAAGACACTGAACTCCTCCTGTAATGAAGCAGCAAGATAACATTGAACAGCAGATTGCGCCAGAGGGAGAATCAGGAATCTACACTCCTTAACATACCACGCTCTCAGCCCCCGGTACTATCAGGACTATCCGGTAGAGACCAGCAATAATCTGCCTGCTCTACTGCCGAAAGGTTAAGGATTCCTGTTGAGTTACTCGTACGAAGAACGGGAAAATCCTCAGCATTGTTTTCCTGCCTTGTATATGGAACTCAAGCTCATTCGCGCTGGGCAGTGCAATTATTTTATTGTTGCCAGCCATCGGCAGAATCTCCGGCACTGAATACATCGCGGTAGAATTCCCAGTTGCTGTCACCCAGCGCATTTAAAAGCGCCATGGTATTGTGACCAATGTCAGGCAGTACTTCAAAGGTGTGGGGAATACCAAGGCTCATCAGATGCGAACAGAAGTCGCGATTGAAGCTCAGCATCTCGTCACATTCGCCGATCACTATGCGCAAGTGCGAATTGCTGCTTAAAGGAAATGTATTCTGTTCCGCCAGCATCCATGGGCTTTGTGTTATAAAATACTCCTGGTCACTCCCGTAAATATCACGCAGCACTCTCGTGCGGGACAGGGTCATCCCTGAAGGACCGACAGACGGACTGAACTCCCGTTGCATCGGCCCCGCTCCCAGTATTGAAACCGCGCCGAATATGTCATGATACCTGAAGCCCAATCGTGCTGCGCCGTAGCCGCCCATGCTGAAGCCTTCGATAAGCCGAGCCTCCCGTGAAGCAATGGTGCGAAAGGTAGAATCAATGTGCGGTACCAGTTCTTCCACCACTATTGTCTCCATTGGAACTCTTCCATCCTTCGAATTGCACCACATGCTTTCGAACAGACCATTGGGAAAAATGATAAGTACCGGGGGCATTTCCCCTGTGCGGATGGCGGAATCGAAGTATTCTACGAGGTATGGAATTCCATTCAAACCTCCACCGTGACCATGCAGCCAGAACAACACCGGAAAACGCTCTGTTTCTTCCCGTGCTGACGCAGGGGAGCACCCAGTTATCACTTGCCCCGTTGCTTCCTTATCGTAAAGCTCCGGTATGTAAATGTGGTAGCTGACATCCGATTCTGCCGCTGCGCTGTAGAATGTGCAGTGCCGGAGACGAGGCGCGCTGACTGCTGGTGTTATCCACTGAAGCGTTGTTGAAGGTGTCTCTTGAGCAGTGGTTTGTGTTGAGTGACAACCAGTAAGAAGTAAACCTGTAACCATCGCAGTTCTGTTCAGATATTGCCTAATCATTTCTTCCAATCTGTCTTCTGCCGGGTATGCCAGCCACCCGACAGCCCCCTCGCATATCCCTGCGTACAGGGCTGAATTGCTTCGGGGAAGTACGCTTCCCGTGCTGACGCAGGGGAGCGCCCAGTTATCACTTGCCCCGTCGCTTCCCCTGCGGCCTACAGTGTTCCAGTGCTGACGCATGGGAGTGCTTTGGTTCTGGGAATATTGCTTTCTCTGTGTACGCTTCACCCATTTTGTTCACCGGCTCCGCCACAGGCGCAACACTCGATACGGGCTGCTGGTTAGGCTTTGCCCGGCTGGGACTTGCTACTCCTCATGAGTAGCTCACCCGGTAAGAAGCACCAAGCTGAGCTTGGCGCACTAACGGCCTGAATAACCAGAACAGTACTCAAAAGCCGGGAAGATGGCCACTGTTTCTGGTTGATTCAGTTGATTCAGTTGTTAGCACTTTATTTTGCGAGTCTAGCACTAACCAGCCTGTTGATACTCACTCCCTCTTCAGCTGCAATTTCAGCAATTTTGCGATGAACTTCAGGAGGAATCCGCACCATGAATTTTCCACTGTATTTTTTGATGGAAATAGGAATAGGAATTTCTTCATTGTTATTTTTCATGTCAGCAATTACATTGGCCACTAATTGTCTTATACCAGTAAGAGTTAACTCCTGGGTTTCTGCGAGCCAGCTAAGACTGGGAAACTCAGTACAAAGACCCACATACTCTTGATCCTCTTTTGACCATGTTACTCGGTATGCGTAAAGATCATTCTTTAGCAGCATTTTTTTCATTCAACCTCTCTATGGCACGAAGAACCTGTTTAACCTGATAGGCTTTAGCTTTGCCTTTCTTGTTCTGGATGTTTACTCTTGGATCACCAAACCATGGCGTTTTGTAAACATGATGGCTCGGCGCAATATGCCGGGGCTTACCAAAATGGTACTCGCATATTTTGCACAAATCCAGGAATCGCACATCCTTCGGATTCTCCTTCATTTTTCGTATCAGAAGTTTAATCTTTACCATAGTGTATAGTACCACTATTGATACTGAGTGTCAATCTCTTCATTTGTGCATCGAGGTAGGACTGCCAGTTACCCGACAGCCCCCTCTCTCAGATCCCTGCTTATGGGAAGTACATTATTATGGGGAGTTGGACATACCCAATCCCTTTGCCGGCTAGTTTAAGCCCTGATCTGCTCCCCATAAAGATGAGTTCTTCAGTCTTGCAATGAGTTCGTCTGGAGGGCGAAAACGCCCCTTACGTACCTTCAGGGGGGTAATAGCGTTGATGGCCTCCAACTTTTCACTTGGATCGGTTCTTGTGTAGATATCAGTGGTTTGTAAACTGCTGTGCCAGAGTTCTGAACTATTACACAATGAACTATATGAGCCGCAGACCGCAGAAACACTCGCGCTGTCCACTATGAGTATCCTGCGGTTTTGAGACTGCCGGCGAAGCCGTCAATGAATGGTCCAGAGGGACCTGACCGAAGTCGTTTCAGCGTAAATGGAGCCTTGAAGTAGGTATCGAGCATAATGACCTCCTGTCCGGGGCAACAGTGCCCCTGTTCCAGAAAGGTCATCATTTTTATGGGGAGAAGTCAAGAGATCCGGTCGTTTGCAATAACCTTGTTATCAGTCCATCGACGAGTGGCGGACTACCCAACTCCCCATAATAATGTACTTCACATAAGCAGGGTGTTGTGGGGGCCGGGGGAGAAAAACCCCTGGCTACCCGATTAGCTTCTCCCTTTTTTGCTCTTGAAATCTCTCAAACCTCGCACTGATGCAACATCATCTGAGACAGTGTCTTGCCAACCTGATTTGACGTTTTCCCTTGAATCGAACCTTTGTATGTATGGTTTGATGTCAAGCAAAGGTGTGCCATCCAATATGTCGAGATCCCTGATATAAAGAATATTATTTTCAATTCGATCCAATCGCACAAGACTCATCCCTAATTTATTAGGACGATGTGGAGCGCGTGTAGCAAAAATACCATGTTCATGGTCTGATAGATACGGCTTTA
>JAUVIS010000225.1 GCA_030592635.1 Candidatus Fermentibacteraceae bacterium
AGTCTTGATGATGTTAGAGTACCTCCGGGAAACAGGCTTGAGTTACTCAGCGGAGTTCGGAAAGGACAGTATGGTATTCGAATCAACGAACAATGGCGAATATGCTTCATCTGGAGACAGGGAGATGCTTTCAGTGTCGAGATCGTTGATTATCACTAAGAAGATGACCCCATTGCATCCCGGTGAAGTTCTCCTGGAGGAATTCATGATTCCCCTGGGAATAAGCCAGAACAAGCTTGGACAGGAACTGGGTGTTTCTCCAAGGCGCATAAACGAGATTGTACACGGGAAACGTCGCGTAACTGCCGATACAGCACTCCGGTTGAGCGTATACTTCGGCAACTCTCCGGACTTCTGGCTTGGCCTGCAAATGGACTATGACCTGGACAGAGAGATTGATTTGAAATGGGATCAGATTAAAAGTGAAGTGCACAGGTTTCATGCCGTGTAGATGACAGAATGCAGTGGCTGTCGAATTGCAATCAGTTCAAGAAAAGGGGCACCGCGAGGTGCCCCTTCTCAGTGGTTCGGGTGGTTATCTGAGAACCATTATTCTTTCAGTCATTACAGAATCACCTGTGGTGATTACAACACTGTAGAAACCGCTGGGGATCGGGGCTCCGTTGGAGCCTGTAAGATCCCAGTTGACCGTGTGCTGTCCTGCCGCGAAGTCTCCGCCGGCAGGTATGGCAACTGTGCGTCCTGAAAGGTCAAAGACCTGAATGGAGGCTGTGCCCGCGTTTGCCAGCGAGAAGGGGATAGCGGCGCTTGTCGTTGCCGGGTTGGGGTAGGGAGCATTGATTGCTGTTATGGCAGTCAGACCCTCGTCCTCTTCTTCAATGCCTGTTCCGGTAACTGTAATGGATCCCAGGTGGCTGATGTAGTTGTGTGCCCAGGCGGTCACAAGCATTTCGCCTGTGGTGGATGCATTAACTGTGATGTTCACTACACCGGAAGCATTGGTGTTCTCAACCTCATAAACCTCCGCTGTGGCCCAGTCATCACCCTTCCAGAGACAAACTCTGGCACCGGAAACAGGGGATCCGCCGGAGGTGACGGTTACTGTAACAGTAGAGGAACCTGAAACGGACGAAGGGTATGCTGCTGTAAGCAGTTCGGCGTCCGCTGTCCAGATCGGAAGCTCGGGCTCGCCGAACAGGTTGTATTCTTTGACACACCAGTCATGGATTTCCACGCCGGCGGGATTCATTTCGTCACGGCCCATGGAGTGGATGGCGCCAAGAGTGATCTGATTTTCGACCCAGTTTTCCTCATAAACAAGCTGGCAGAGAACTTCACTGACACCGTTTCCGGGGCTTGAGGGACTGCCCCAGCCGTATCTGGCATTGAACATACCAAAGCCGCCGCCGTTGGGGCTGGCAAGCCATGCGTCACCCATGCACTCAGTTCCGTCAAGGTAACCAATAAGACAGCTTATGGACTGCCAGATGGCTGGAAGGCCGCCACTGGAAATGTTTGTAAGTGACATGAAATGGGATGTGGTGAATGAACCACCCGGGAGGGAGAAACTTGTCTTGCCGCCGTGGCTGGCATGGTAAACATGCGCGGGGCCGGCGTTTATCATGGCCTGTGTAATGGAAACACTGTTGTTGCTCGAGGAGTCGTAGCACTTTTCCTCTTCCCAGGCACTTGAAGGGATATCATTGCTGATAATTTCCGCACCTGCGGAGCCCCAGCATCCGGGCCAGAGCTGTTCCGTAGTGTATCCAACACGCAGCTCAATTGGAGCTGACTCGAAGTAATCGGTTGAACCTACCTGCTCGTAAGCGAGAACCTTGTTCAGGAAGAGAGTGGCTTCTGAGGTTGTGTTTACGCTGGCGCGGCCTGTGAACATGTCAGGGTGATAGTCCACATCATCAATTCCCCATTCGCCCCACACACTGTTGCCGTTGGAGTTCCAGCAATCTGCACCGGGACCTGTATCATTGATATCGGACCAGTAGAGATCCACCGGCGGGTACTCCGTGTAGGATGAGTAATGTATCCTGGCGTCGCGACCGGCGATGATGTTGTCGTCACCCCAGATGAGAACATACTCAACACCTGCGTCACGGCAGTCGGTCAGGAAGGCACGGATCTCCTGCTGAAGATCTGCACAGGAGTACATGCTCTGTATCCAGGTTGTGGTGTAAACACTTGTGGGAATGCCCTTGCGGGTTTTCCAGTCGGCGAAAGCCTGTGCATAGCTTGTATAAGCGGGAGTGGCTATGACTACATACTCACCGTATTCAAGATCCTGCCCTGGAATGATAGCGGCTCCGCTGGCCTGAACCATCCCGGGGTTGATAACTGTGTTTTCCACGATGGTTCTGGTACGGGCTTCGCTTTGAGCAGAGCGTGTTCTTACAGAATAATTGTCTGTGGCTTCTTCTGTTGTTACTCTGATCTCAAGATTGGTGATAACCTCAACTGTTCCTGAAGCAGGATTCCATCTTACGGGGTAAACGCTTACATAGGCTACAGGGAAGCCTATCAGCATTGAAGACTCTTCAAATCTGGCAGCGGTGGACGGAAA
>JAUVIS010000161.1 GCA_030592635.1 Candidatus Fermentibacteraceae bacterium
GCCGGGGCGCATCCGATCTACAGCACGGATAATGTGCATCACCGGAAAAGGACATATCTGCCCGCGAAGCTCAACTTCCTTTTCGGGCGTGACCGTACTATTCATTACCTTTGTCCTTTCAGAAGCGTCCTGGCTATTGTTTTAAGCAGATCAAACTTGCCTTTCTCTCTGAAAATTTCAAAGGCGTGATTGACGAAGGTTATCCTGCCGTAACGGTTGTATGTAAGAAGCCCCGCTCCTGTCGCGTTGACAACATTTGACACCGCTGCGAAGCGTTCCTGCTCAGCTCTCTTCCTGCTCCTGATATTTTTTCTGAGGAGCAGTAGCACAAAAATACCGAACCAGAGTATAAAAAGAGTCTCGACTGTCGCCTCTCTCCAGTTGACCAGGGTTGGAGGAGCGCCGAGAATGCAGTGGGGAATATCAAGTACTTCATCCAGCCACAGAAACGCAGCGATTACAGCAATGGCCGCAGCGACGATGTACAGAACCCCGTCAACCCCGACTTTTTCCCGGGTGCAAACCCCTCCGCGCCGAATCTTTTCAGATCCGTTACCAGGCTGCTGTTTAATCACGACTCTTCCCTCCTGATACTCCCGACATCAGGCAAACCACTATACACGCTAATAATACACACCGGACCAGGGGGACACAACCTTACCGGGACAGCGGGCATGAATTTGTTCTGCTCCGGGAGATTGCCCCGTAAACACACTTTGCAGAGCATCATTTCTCACTTGCAGCCTGTTCGTAAACCGGATACATTCAAATCTACAGCAGGCCCTTGACATACGATATCTATATGCGTCTAGTTCTACTTGAGAATGCCTCTTATAAAGACACAAGAGTTAATGGACAACAGGGTTTGTATGTGCATGAATCTGCTGTTATTACATGGATGTATTGAGGCGAAGGGTCGTCTGCGGGATTGTCGGGAAGTAAAATGAATGATATCAAAAATGAGTATATAGACGATCTTACCGGTCTTTACAATCGCCGCTTTCTTAATTTGAAGGCTGGGGAGTACTTCCAGACAGGCGACAGCGAAGCTTCTCCCACATCGATTCTTCTTATAGATCTTGATCATTTCAAGAATGTTAATGACACATACGGTCACTCAATGGGTGATACCGTTCTGAAAAAATTCTCCTCATTGCTTGAAGAGCTTGTCAGAGAGAACGATCTGGTATTCAGATACGGTGGAGATGAATTCGTCTGCATCCTTCCCATGACAACTTACGAACATGCGGAAAGGATTTCACGCAGGTTCATTGAGAAATGCCGTTTAAGGGAATTTTCACGGGTACGCCTTACCATGAGCATAGGAATCGCGTCTTTTCCTCATGACGCAAATGAATGGAACGATCTTTTTAATCTTGCCGATCAGCGCCTTTACAATGCCAAGAGACACGGTCGCGACAGAACGGGTGTTCCGATAAGCGGCATGCGCAGTCTGGTGATTCCCACAAGAGAGATTGTCGGGCGCGGTGTTGAACTTTCCGAAGTAATGCATTCTGTTGATTCATCTTCAGAGAATCATGGCGGAGTATTCTGCATCAGCGGAGAGATCGGTGTGGGCAAGTCCAGACTTGCCGGGGAAATCATCAATATGGATAAATTCAAATCCCGCAGGTTTCTCGGCAGCATTCTTTCTGCTACCACCCTTTCGATTCCCTACTTCCCCTTCCGTGAAATTATCCGATCCATAGTAGGAATGGATAATGGCCGTTGTCTCAACAACATCCCCGGGACTTACAGAATAGAACTCGCTAAAATTGTTCCGGAGCTAACGGACAGCATTGGTGAAAATACCGGTGAAGTTCTTCTCGTCGATAAGTTCCGTCTTTTCGAGGGAGTCAGAAGGTTGCTTGAACAACAGATTGCCGAATACTCATTCATCATTTCCATTGATAACATTCACTGGGCTGATGAAGGCTCGCTTGAACTTCTCCACTACATTATCAGAGCGCTTCATAACAGTCCGATTCTGTTCCTCTTCATCTACCGTACTGAAGAAGCTGACAGGAAGTGTTTCAAGAGAATACTTAATGACATGTCCCGTGAAGGCCTGTATACCCGAATCATGCTTGAACCTCTTGAAGCATCCGATGTCTCCGTGATGCTCTCACTGATAGTAGACAGAACTGCACCCCCCGGACTCACGGAATACATCTGCAGAAAAACAGGGGGGAATCCATTCTTCATAGAAGAACTGATGAAATCTCTTCATGAAAGTGGAGCTCTTTACTGGGGAAATGACAGGTGGGAATTCCGCGAAGACAGGGTGAACAAAATTCCTCATTCCATCAAAGATGTAATAAGCAGAAAACTGGACTTCATTTCGACTGATGCCAGAAATCTCATGGAACACGCTGCCGTAATCGGACGGGAATTCTGCTTAAGCTTCCTGCTTGAAATAACAGACTGGAACGAAGGACAGCTCTTCGACCTGGTGGACGAAGCACTGAAGATAGGGCTTCTGAAGGAGTACAACGGCGAACGATACTTCTTCCCTGAGGATGTCATAAGAGAAGTGGTTTACAATGGAATGAACGGAGCCAGACGCCGGAGATTTCATCTGATAATTGCCGAAAAGCAACTGGATTCCCACAGAAATAAAATGGAGCAGGTTGTTGAAGATCTGTCTCTGCATTTCTTCCTGGGCGGAGATATGGAGAAAGCGATAGAATACAGCATTTCAGCCGGTGACAAGGCAAGAGAATCATACGCTTACAAAGAATCTGTAGAGTATTATGACAGGGCTGTTGAATGCTTCAAAGTAAACAATACACAGCAGGACAGGAAAAATATCGAATGCATAATGAACAGAGCAGCAGTACTGAGTGTCCTCGGGGATAACGAGCAGGCAATTCATGAACTTGAGGAGGTAATACTGCAATCGAAAATAATCTCCGACAGGGAACTTGAAATTGATGGTCTCCTGAACATCTGCAAACCGCACCTCAATACTGCTGAATATGACAAGGTTCTGGAAAATGCCGAAAAAGCTGAAAAGATATCAAGAGAAACAGGAAACATGGAGAAGGTGGCGGATGCCCTGGACAATTGCGGCCTCAGTTGCTGGCACCTGGGCAGATATCACAACGCTGTAGAACACTACGAACAATCGTTGAAGATACTTGAAGAGATGGGGAAGGAAGCCAGCCCTTCAACACTGAACAACATTGGCGCTGTCTACTGGAATCTCGGGAAACTCAACAGGGCCATGGACTACTTCAAGCGTTCACTGGAAATAACAGAACGAATTGGTGACTTGAAGACGAACGCGGCATGTCTGAACAACTGTGGCCTCGTACACTGGGGATTCTGTGAGTACAGGAAGGCACTTGAGTACTTCACGCGATCACTTGAGATAACCGAAAGAATCGGTAACCGGAATTCAACAGCCGCCAATCTTAATAACATAGGTAAATCACATGAATTTTTCGGTGAATACCATAAATCTCTTGAATTCTTTGGTCGCTCTCTGGGAATTGCAAGGGAGACCGGCGATCGCAGAACCGAATCTGCGATTCTTGCCAACATGGGCGACATCAACCGGACTCTCGGCAAATATGAAACATCGCTGAAATTAATCAGTGAATCGCTCTTCATCAGACAAAACACATGCGACCGCTGGGGTGTAATGGAGTGCCTCATGAGCAAAGGTGATACGCTGGCCGTACTAAACGATTTGGAATCCGCCAGGGAATGTTACATTCAGTCCCGTGAAATTGCCACTGAGATTGATGCACTATGCCAGACGAAAGCAATTGATATCAGCCTCCTGTCTCTCAACTTAGAGGAGAATAAACTTGAAGGGCTGGAAGAAGGAATTTCCAGTATTCTACTTTCTCCGGAAGAATCCGCGGGCAAAAATTTAAAAGCGCAGGCTCACCAACTGGCCGGGAGATTTTATGCGGAAAAGCTTGAGTGGCGGAAATCATCCGATTCTTTCGAGAAATCCGCAGCCATTTTCAAAGAACTTGACGATGATTGTGATCTGGCAATCACACTTTTTTACAAAGGACAGATGCGGAAAAAATCCGGCGATAAGAAAGGATCAGAGGAGTGCTTTTCCACCGCAAAGGAGATTTTCTCAAGAATTCAAGCAGAGGGATGGTTGGAACGCTTGAATTAAACATCATTCAGATTCTCGGGGGATTCCTTTGCTTTGCCTTCAATTGCCTCACAGACGGCCTTCTGCAACACCCTCATAACATATGGTTTCGGGATGAAACCGATAAGCCCCCTGCCGGCAAAGCGCTCTGATATCTCCTGCCAGCAGTAACCACTGGATAGAATTACGCGTACATCTTTTCTTATTTCCTGCATCTCCCGAAAGGCTTCTTCCCCGTCCATTCGAGGCATTGTCAGATCGAGGAGAACACAGTCGATTTCGTCATGCCTGGCGCGAAATATTTCAACTGCCTCCTCTCCGTCTGCAGCCAGTATCACACTGAGGCCCAGCCGCTCAAGCATGTGTTTTCCAATCCTGCGTACTGTTTCCTCATCGTCGGCCAGGA
>JAUVIS010000226.1 GCA_030592635.1 Candidatus Fermentibacteraceae bacterium
CAGTGAATTCGGAAACCAGATTTGTAACTGTCGCACTTGTTATGGTTGCGGTGCTGTATTTTCTGTCTCTTTCAATTCCCCTTTTCGGTGATTCTCTCGGCTACGGATACAAAACAACTGACTGGATTAGAAACAACGGGTACACGCCCTTTGCAGCAGGATCAGAAAAAGGCGAGCAGGCCATGGGTCATCCCACTCTATTCTTCTGGATGTGGGCCTTGCTTTCCGGACTGCTTGGTAATTCCCTGTGGGTGGCCAGACTTCTTCCCGCGGCAGCGACATTTCTGAGCATTCTTGGTATGTACAAGCTGGGAAAGCTGCTCTCATGTGAGTTGGCTGGCTGGCTATCGGCATTTGCTCTTTTTGCCAGTCCTCTTTTTATTACTCAAGCCATGAGGCCTATGCCGGAAAGTGCCGTTGTCGCGGCGGTTGTATGGTCGCTGTATCACTACGCGAAGAAAAAGTATGTATGGGCTGCCGTCTTATGCGCTCTTGCCATTATTTTCAGAGAACAGGCAGTATTCCTTGCAGTGGCATATTTCATCGCGGAGTTTTTTCAGACCGGTATAAAGAAACCACTTCGTCTTCTTCTTTTTGTCTCGCCTGTTCTTGTTATTGTTGCTACAGGGTTTATCAATCTTTTGGTAAACGGGTATTTCTTCTTCCCGACTTATGTGGGCGAGGGTTCGCAGCTGGAGCCAGACTGGTTTACAATCAGGTTGAGACTTTTCGGTTCACATCTTATCTCAGAGGACTTCAGATGGTTTCCGGTAACTGTTGCTCTGGCAGGAATGATCAGGGGAAGCGGCCGCGATAAGGACAGGAGATTGCTGCCTTTCATTCTTATCCTTCTCCTTCCTTCTCTCTTTTTTCCCCCTGAAAGAATTATTTTCCTGTTTTTTGTCACTGCACTGCTGGCTGTGTACGCGATCAGACACAGGCTTGTTCTCGGGCGTCTTTTCACAGTATTTACTGTTCTTCCGGTATCTATTGTTCTTTTTCATGTCCTGATAGTTCTGGTTTCACCGGACTCGGCATTGAATCTTTTCAGATATATAATGCCGGCATATCCGGTTGTTATTCTCGGTTCAATTGTTATGCTGTTCAAATACTATTCCGGGAAAACGGCTTTTGTCATAGGTTCCATTTTCGTATTGTCTACTGCAATTGCCAACAGATCACAGCATTACGATTATCAGCCTGATACATCTCTTGCGTGTACAGGGGTTCTTCGGGATTACAAAGAAGCGGTTCTTTACGGAATTTCTCTTGGTGACACTATGCTGGTTTCAGGTATTGATGAGATGTATTGCAATACTTCTGAGTGCGGAATAGTGGATTCTCCTGTTCCAATCAGAAATATTCCGGGCGATCAGCCAAAGCTGGCCGAGGGTGCATCTTACACCCTTGTTGTTGCTTCGTTTATGCTTGCGGATGGTAACATCAGTATTACCAGAGACCTTCTGCCTTCAGGGTCGGAACTGTATCCTCTTCGGGAACCACGCTGGAATGACGGTAGAAATACCATAGAAATCTATAGAGTCGAGCCTCGAAGACCATGAGGATTACACTGTTCTATCCTCCCAGACCGGGAGGAGGAGGAACGAACCTTGTGCCTCCCATCGGTCTTTTATACCTGGGGGCAGTGCTGGAAGAAGCAGGACATAAAGCGGCACTGCTTGATTTTACACAGATAGATAAAACCGGAGACGCTCTGGTGAAGGATGTCGTGGGTTCAAACCCCGAGATTCTCATGATCTCAGCCTTCACATCCGATGTCTTTCTGCTGAAACCGGTAGTTTCAACGCTTAAGAAAGTTCTTCCTCAAGCGAGATTCTGGCTTGGAGGTCCACATGCCTCCTGTGTTATGGAAAAGGCATTTCTTGACTTTCCTCAGATGGACGCAGTTTTTCTTGGAGAGGCGGAGGAATCCATACTTGAGGCGCTGGAGTTTCCGGATGAAGCCCCGGCGGGAGTTATTTACTCAGCTGAAGAGCCGAAGAACACTCATCCAAGGCAGGTGGAAGATCTTTCCACGCTCCCGATACCAGCCTGGCATCTTGCTCCTCCGGAAAAATACAGAGGACTTCCCAACGGAGTTGTTCTAAAAAGGCTGCCTTATGCTCCGATTCTTACCACCAGAGGTTGTCCGTACCGCTGTACATTCTGCGCAGGCTTCAGGGTGACGGGGCGGAAGATACGGCACAGACCCCTGAATCAGGTCTGGGAAGAGATTGAGCTGCTTGTAAAAGAGTACGGAGTAGCGGAGATACACATTGAAGACGACAACTTTACATTTGATAAAAGCTACGCAAAGGAGTTCTGCCGTATTGCTATAGAGAAGAACCTTCCTGTGTTGTTCTCCACTCCCAATGGCATCAGACTTGACGCACTGGATGACGAGCTTCTCTTACTTATGAAGAAAGCCGGATGGTATGTGATTCACTGCGGAATTGAATCCGGCTCAGACAGAATACTGAAGAAGATAAAGAAGGCAACCACAACATCAGCAATAAAA
>JAUVIS010000084.1 GCA_030592635.1 Candidatus Fermentibacteraceae bacterium
AGTAAATCCTGTTACCGGTGAAACTTTTATTACCACAAATGTTACTGTAAGGCTCGTCAGCGGATCTTCACAGGGTGAAAATGAACTTTACAGAACTTCACCGGGTATGACCAGAAGCTACATCCCGATTTATAACGATGTTCTCGGACTTCAGCTTTCAGATGCTGTTGTGGATGGCTCGTACCTTGTCATCGGCCCTGAAGAAGCTGTGGCCCTTGCAAGCGATCTTATTCAGTGGAAGCGTGAAAAGGGTTATGAGGTTCATGTGGCTACCACTGAGAGTATCGGAACAACTTCAAGTGTGATTGACGCCTACATTGAAGATGCCTTCAACAATTGGACAAATCCTCCGGAGTACTGTCTTCTTCTGGGTGATGAAGCTGCTGTTCCGGTTTACTGGGTTGGAAGCACTGCTTCAGACAATCAGTACGGAGTTATCGGGACTGGTGTTGACCCCAGTATCCATGTTGCGAGACTCTGTTCCGACACAGGCAGCCTCAATTACACATCATGGAAAGTATGGGCATACGAAATTGACCCGTGGGAGCCTGCTTCAAGCTGGTTCCAGTATGCAGTAAGCATTGGATCAACAGACTTCCAGGATCCATGGATGTCCTGGAGATACAAAGAAGTAATGGCGAACGACGGTAATATGGATGTTATGCTCTACTGCAACAGCAGCGCGTACGGGGGAATTCCGCCTACAGTAGCAAACCTCTCGACGGAATTCAATGACGGAACATCTCTGGTCAGCTACATCGGACATGGTGGTATTCAGGAGTGGTGCACAACAGGATTTGATAACTCCGATGTTGCCGCGCTCACCAATGGAAGAAAACTCCCGTGGATCAGCTCGATTGCATGTTTTAACTCACAGTTTGGTGGCGCAACCACCTGCTTTGGAGAGGCATGGCTCAACTCAGGTTCTATTGCTGACCCGAAGGGTGCCATAGGCTTTATGGGAGCTTCAGTCGGCAGTCCGGTTGGCCCGACTGATTCCCTTGCAATGTATCAGTTCAGGGGTTACTTTCAGGAGGAACTGTATCACATGGGCGCTGCTTTTGACTACGGTAAGATTAAAGCCTATGAATATACAAGTCATACCGGTAACAGCGATATGCACCTTATCTTTGGCGAGCCCGAGCACGATATCTTCACTACCACAGGACCTCTTGTGCATCTCACTGCCGATTATCCGGATCATATTGGAGTGGGCAGCTTTACAGTGAATGTTTCTACAGCCACAGATGCTGCAGTTGAAGGTGCCATGGTCGGTCTCTGTCAGGGTGAAGTAACTCTCGGCAGTGGCTATACAGACGCATCAGGCGCTGTTACCATAAATGTATCGGATGTTCCATCGAGTGAAGATGCTACAGTAACTGTAACAGCCCACAATCTGTATCCTCTTCAGGAATCTGTTCCCGCCTGGCAGACCGGCGTTGAGGAACAGAGCGGCAGTGCTGTCAACAGTCTCGCGCTTAACATCTGCACACCAATCACAGGTAGCGCGGCTGTTAACTTTACAGTGCCTGCTTCCGGACATGCCAGCCTGAGTGTGTTCGATATGTACGGCCGTGTTGTAGAAACACTTGTGAACAGCGAAGTTACAGCAGGTGAGCACAGTATTAACTGGGGTGCGGATGCCGCAGGCGGTATCTACTTCCTCAGACTTACCACACCCGGTCAGAGTATTGTAAAGAACTGCGTGGTTCTTCCTTAACAATAATAAGAGTGAGGGGCTCGGAGAAATCCGGGCCCCTTCAAGCAATTGACACCTGCAGTGTAAAGCACTAGATTTCGACAACTTGCGCACAGTACAGCGCGATGTAACAGCTGACGGCAGATGTGTAAAGCTGATGCTGCCGTCAAGGAACTGCACAGGCAGAAGGAGATGAAATGAGCAGATTCACAGGAGCAAGACTCAAGAAGGTAAGATCACTTGGAACAGAGCTTCCGGGCCTTGTTCGTAAAGAGCCCAGATCAAGCAACAGCCCAGGTGAGCAGGGCGTTATGCGTCGTCGCAGAAGAGTTTCCACATTCCGTCTCCAGTTGCAGGAGAAGCAGAAGATTCGCTTCAATTACGGACTTACAGAGAAGACTCTCCGCCGTTATTACTCTGACGCCTGCAGCATGAAGGGCGAGACAGGTATTAACCTTCTTCAGCTTATCGAGCAGAGACTTGACAATGTAGTCGCCCGAGGCGGTTTTGCGCCCACAATCCCGGCGGCGAGACAGATTGTCAACCATGGTCACATCAAGGTGAATGGTAAGAAAGTAACAATCTCCAGCTTCAGAGTTAAGATTGGCGATGTGGTAAGCCTGAGAGAGAAAAGCAAGGATCTTAAGGTTATCGTGGAACACATGGCCGCCGGCTCAGGTATTGGTGTTCCCAGCTTCCTTGAAGCCGACCCCAAGAACAGAAAAATCACGGTTAAATCTCTTCCGGCACGCGAGGATGTACCTATTGAGGTATCCGAGCGAGCTGTGGTTGAGTTCTACTCGAAATAAATCACTGATAAAAAAAAAGAGTTCGGGTTAACCCCCGGGCTCTTTTTGTTATAATTCGGAGGTCAGTTAAACTATTTCCTGCTTGAAGGAGGATGGCAATGAGATACTTTGCGATACTGGTTCTGATAACAGCGGTAACCGGAACGGCCTTTGGACAGGAGAATACCACCGGCGGCGAGGAAGTTGCCCCGGAGATTACTACTGTCGCTCTTGAAACAGAAGATCTTATTGGTCCCGACGGCAGAGATATGAGCAGCATCAGACGCAGAATCAATGAGATCAAAGCAGTGGTTCAGACTGATTACGAGGTTCTCCTGGCAACAGATCCTGAAGCCGGCGGAACAATTACTGTAAGCTTCTCCATCACACCCGGGGGAACAGTTTCAGATCCTTCAGTTGATTGCCCTGAAGAGCTGGCCAGCCTTCGGGAAAACATTATTTCCACTCTCGCGGAACTCGAATTTGATCCGGCTCCCGAACAGACCGAGAATTTACCAATAGAGGTTCCTTTCACGCTGACACCACCTGAGTAGTCGAGCAGGCAAATTTTTTGGGACATGCGGAAACATGCCCCTTTTAAATTACGACACTGTCATGGAACTGGAGAATAGTGTATCCTGTTTACCTGTTACAGTGCTCTCACCGGGAAAGTTATGGAATCTGCTGAAAGAGGCAGACTCTTTTCAGTAAGGCAGATCACGCATCCTGTGCCTTTTCGGATGTTATGATTTTCTAGAACATTGAAGTGCTTTATCGCTCTGGCTGAAGGGGACGCAGTCTTCTTTATTTCTATGGGATAGGCTATTCCGTCTTTTATAATAAGAAGATCAATTTCTTTTTTACTTCGATCTCTGTAGAAATACAACGGTGCACTGTTTCCACTGTGTAAGTAGCTTTTCAGGATCTCAACAATAACCCATGTCTCAAAAATCTGACCTGACATTGCACCTGATTCAAGAGTTTCCGGAGTGGACCATCCAGTGAGGTAGGAACACAGACCAGTGTCCAGGAAAATAAGCTTAGGACTCTTTATCAGGCGCTTGGATAAGTTTGAATAGTATGGTCTGAGTAGATATACAATTCCTGAAGCCTGCAATATCGAAAGCCAGCTCTTTGCTGTATTGGGTGCGATGTCTGTATCTTTTGCCAGATCAGCATAACTCAGGATCTGCCCTGTCCGAGCTGCACAAATTCTCAGGAATTTAAGAAACGATATCTCATCACCAACTTTGGTAAGATCACGAACATCCCTTTGCAGATAGGTTTGCATAAAAGAATTGTAGAAAACATTTCTATCTTTTCGATCAGTTATTGCTGCGTCAGGAAAAGAGCCTCTCCAGATTGCCTCATACAGCTTTTTCAATCCCATTGGTGGCATTTCTGAGAGTCTGCTATTCATATCACTGGAACCAGGCAGGAATGGTAGAAATGCATCAGATTTCCCAGCCAACTCCACACGGGAAAATCCCATCAGGTTCAGTATGCCAACTCTTCCTGCAAGAGACTCGGAAACACCCTTCATCAAGTGGAACTGTTGTGAACCCGATAGCCAGAACATACCGGCCTCATTGTTTTTATCAGCTGCAATCTTGATGTAGGAGAGCAATTTGGGAGCATACTGAATTTCATCGATAAGTATAGGAGGTGGGAACCTCTGAAGGAAAAGAGCCGGGTCATTCCTGGCAAGTTCGAGTACTAGCGGGTCATCCAGAGAAATGTAAGTGCGTTGACCTCCGCAGTGGCGGAGAAGTGTGGTTTTTCCCACTTGTCTGGCTCCTGTGATGAGCACAACTTGAAATTGTCTGGAAGTTCTTTTTAGAGCACGCTCAAGGGTTCTGTTGATGTACATTATTTTCTCCCTCTTTAAGCCAACAACAAAGTATACGGTAAATAACGCATATGTGCAATACGATTGCATATATGCCGAACACATTGCGTTTTTTCTTGATTGTACTATCTTATTGCAAAGAATTTGCAGTAAGGAATGAATGAAAAGAAAAAACGCATACGATTTTCTAAGACGATCCGGCTTGCGGATGACGAAACTCAAGATGGAGATAGTTGATCTTTTTCTTGGAGGCGGCTGCGGTCTTTCCGTGAAGGATGTCATGGCCCGCCTTTTCTCAAGTCCGAACATATCTACGGTATACAGGTCTTTGAATTCTCTTGCCGAGAAGGGGTTTCTTAGACACAGCATGGGCCCGGAAGGGGTTATTCAATACCGGTGTACAAGCTCATTCTATCCTGATCACGGGCATTTCTGCTGTGTGGACTGCGGGGGAACCATTCCGGTGAACAGAACACTGCCGGAGCTTTTTCTTAAAATGGTGGAGGATGAATACGGAGTAAGCGTGAAATCGGCTGATTTCTTACTGGAGGGGAAATGTCTCAAATGCAGAAGTTAACAGCAATCCTGCTGCTGCTGGTGTTCATGGCCTGTTCAGGCGGTGAAAATCGAACCGACAGCGGGAGAATTGCCATACTTGTCAGCGTGGTTCCGCAGAAATACTTTGTTGAACAGATAGGGGGAGAGCTGGTTGAAGTGACCGTGCTGATACCTCCCGGGGCCAGCCCCGCTGCTTATGAGCCTTCGCCGTCGGACATGAGAAGGGTAAGCGAGGCTGATGTATGGTTCACTATCGGCTTGCAGCGGGAGAACACATGGATACCGGACTTCTCCTCCTTGAATGAACAACTCCTGATTGCAAGCACCATTACGGAAGTTCAAAGATTGCCAATCGGCAGATACGGTGTTCCGGAAGAGAACACTGCGCATGACCATGACCACGGCGATGTTGATCCTCATGTCTGGCTCTCACCCGAACTGGTTGCTTCGCAGGCCAGAGTAGTTTACGAGACCCTCTGTGATATTGATCCTGACAACAGCGATATCTACACCGGCAATCTTGATCTGTTTCTCAATGAAATAGGCGATCTGCAAAGCGGTATTCATGAGCTGCTTGATGTGCATGCCGGAGAGGGTTTCATGGTGTTTCATCCGGCATGGGGATATTTCGCCGATGAGTTTAATCTGATTCAGATTCCCATTGAGATTTCCGGCAGTGAACCCTCTCCTGCCGAGATGGCCCGGCTGGTGGACTTTGGAAGAAGCTCTTCCGTGAAGGTGGTGTTTGTTTCACCCCAGTTCAGTGAATCATCAGCGGAAACGGTTGCAGACGAGTTGAATGCCGGTGTGATATTCATTGATCCTCTTGCGCCGAACTGGGCTGCGAACCTTTCACTTGTGGCGGGTGAACTTGCGGCAGCGATGGAGTGACCTATGGGAATAATTGAGCTTCGGAATGTTACAGCCGGATACAACCGCGACCATCCAGCTATTGAGAATGTTGATCTTTCCGTAGAGAAGAATGATTTCATCGCTGTAATCGGACCCAATGGGGGGGGAAAGACCACATTACTGAAAGTTGTTCTGGGCCTCCTGGTACCCTTCGCCGGATCGGTGAGGGTTTTTGGCGAACAACCTGAACACTCAAGGAAAAAGATCGGGTATGTTCCTCAACTCATTCCCTCGAGAACATTTCCCGTTTCCGTTCTTGATGTTGTGTTGATGGGGCGCTTGAGCTCATCCGGTCTGCTCAGAAGATACAGCAGCGAGGACAGGGCGATTGCCCTTGAGAAACTTGAGAATCTCGGAGTACATCATCTTTCGAAGAAGAGAATGGATCAGCTTTCAGGGGGGCAGAAGCAAAGGGTTCTCATTGCCAGGGCTCTTGTCGGGGAACCGGATCTGCTGTTGCTTGATGAACCTGTGGCCAGCGTTGATGCGGAGACACAGCACAGCTTTTACAATCTGCTTTCCCGGCTCAACAGCAGAATGGCCGTTGTACTGGTAACTCACGATGTGGGTGCGGTATCGTCCCATGTAAAAAGCATTGCCTGTATCAACAGGCACCTTGTAAGCCATGGGGAGGCAATTGACGAAAGTGATGTAGCCAGGGCTTACGGATGCCCGTTCGAACTTATTACCCATGGCGTTCCTCATCGGGTGCTTGGAGCCAGGAGGGAATCAGATCATGGCTGAGATGCTGAGTTACACTTTTATGCAGAATGCGTTTATTCTTGTTACTCTTACCTCTATATCCTGCGGAGTGGTGGGCAGTCTTATTACTGTTAACAGGATGTCATCATTCACCGGCAGTATTGCACACGCGTCATTCGGGGGACTTGGTCTGGCATATCTGCTCGGAGTTCATCCAATGATCGGAGCTACCGTTTTCGCAGTGGGATCAGCTCTTGGTATTGGTGCCCTTTCAGGTCGGAACAAACTGGGATCGGACACTGCAATGGCGGCGTTGTGGGCTACGGGAATGGCTGCCGGTCTTGTCTTTATTAAACTTTCCGGGACATACTCCGCTGATCTCATGAGCTGGCTTTTTGGAAGTCTTATGACTGTTTCCACTACCGATGTCATTCTCACAGGTATTCTCGACATTGTTGTTCTTGCCTCGGTGATACTGCTCTACAAGGAATTTCTTGGAATATCCTACGATATGGAATTCACAAGAATACAGGGAGTGCCTGTGTGGTTCGTGCGCGGGCTGTTCCTGATAATGGCTGCGCTCACTACAATTGTGCTCATGAAGGTAACCGGTCTGATTATGGTTATCGCCCTGCTGACTATACCTGCTGCGATCGCGGAAAAATTCAGCGGTTCACTGAAGAGAATGATGATTCTGGCTTCCGCTCTGAGCTTTCTGTTCAGCATTACCGGTCTTTTTCTTGCCTGGTGGCTGGATCTGCCCTCGGGTCCTGTAATTATTCTGGTTTCTTCCATTGTGTTTTTTTCGGTACTGGCTCTCAGGGGAAAAACTGACTGACTTCTGGATCCACCGTCCCTTATCGCGGCGATTTGCTATTCTTCATGAAAAGGGTCGGGAGAAGCGGTAATGTGTCCCGGCGGTGTCGCCATGAACCGCGGGGTTGTGGAGGCAATCAGAGAAGAAACAGGGTTTGAAGTTTCTGTACCGCCCGACCCTGGAATCACCGGAGCCCCTGGAGCTGCCATTGCTGCTTCACGCTGAAAACCGGATACCTTTACCACTACCGCTGTTTTAACTATCATTTGACAAGCGATAAGGGGAGGTTGCTTTGAAATCGATGAAGGTTCTCATCGTTGATGATGATGTGGATGCGCTTGCGATAGCACGGCTGAGGCTGAAACAGGACGGCTATATCATCACATCAGCCGGGAGTGGCAGGGAAGGTCTCGCAAAAGCCAGAGGAGATAGTCCCGACCTTATTCTCCTTGATGTTCAGATGCCGGGCAGAAGCGGTTTCGAAGTCTGCGAGGAGTTGAAATCCGATCAGGAGCTCTGCAATATTCCAGTCATATTTTTATCCGCTGCCGATGACATCAGCGAGAAAGTTAAGGGCCTGGATCTTGGCGCCGTCGATTATGTAACCAAACCATTTGATATCTTTGAGCTTCGAGCCAGGGTGCGGGCAGCTTTACGAACCAAGCGATTGCAGGATCTTCTTTTTATGTACAGCGAAGTGGATTCACTTACAGAGATTTACAACAGAAGAGTATTGATGGAAAGACTTCATCAGGAATGGAACAGAACCATCCGAAGCCACGGAGTCGTCTCCTTCATTATGGTTGACATTGACAGGTTCAAGCTGGTTAATGATACCTTCGGACATCCAGTCGGGGACGAAGTGCTTTTGAAGATCGCCTACATATTGAGCCGTTCCATAAGAAGCGGCGATGTTGTCGGTCGGTACGGAGGGGAAGAATTCGGTATAATTATGGTAAATTCCACCGCTAAGGAAGCCTGTATTGCCGCGAACAGATATCGACATGAGATTGAGCTTGCAATATTCAAATCAAAGAAGAGGGAGTTTTCGATAACTGCCAGTTTTGGTGTGGCTGATTCCAGAGAGAGGAATACAGCTGCTGAGCTTGTTTCCGCCGCGGACTCTGCCCTCTATCAGGCAAAAGAAGCCGGTCGGAACCGCGTCTGTCCAGCCGACTGAATCACTTTTGCCACACAGGGAGAACTGTATGAGATATTTCATTCTTGCGGTTGCTGTTTTTGTAGTTGGCTGTTCAGAGTTACCGGACGAATTTGTAGAGGAGACATCACTGGAGCAGGAATTCCTGACACTGACAGTTCTTGACACCATCGGTGTTGAGCTTGGAGATTCCACATATATGTTTGGAGCAATTGAGGGTCTTGTTTACGATGCTAACGGAAACATTGCAGTTCTTGACATGTCTGTGGGCAATCTGCGGGTCTTCTCACCTTCAGGCGAACACATCAGAACCATAGGTCGCAGGGGCAATGCCCCCGGAGAATTTCAGAGACCTCTGGGAATGGTTCTTCTGGGAAATGGACTTCTGGCTGTTATGGATCCCTGGGCAGAAGGGCTTACCGGGATTACCCCGGAATACGATCAGATCGGTGTTCTAATTGATATTCACAGCAATGTTCACATGGGAATGTGTGCAGTGGATTCAACCGATATTGTGGCGCTCAGGGTACTGGAGAGCAATCCGGATGTCTCTGGAATTCCAATGATGATCGGCAGGTACAGTATGTCAAAGGATCCTTCTGTAATCTACTGGCGGGAGGATTATTCAATAACTTCCCTTGAGGATATTTCCGGGGTTATGCGTGATTTCTCAAATCTCTACTGGACTGCGGACAGAAATACCGGAGATGTCTATATCGCTCCCTACGAAGACAACAGATATCTGGTTTACCGCTATTCCCCTGAAGGTGTTCTGCTGAACACCATTGAACTGGAAGTGGAGCGGGTATTGAAAACAGATCAGGAGATCGCTGACGAGACCACATACCTCCGTGCAAGACTCACTGCTCTTAATGGAAGAGATATGGGTTTTGATATTGAACCCTACCTTGAGCGCAGGTCAATAATTGGGCTTGGGATTAGTAAAGATGGAAATCTCTGGGTCCGCAGGGGAACCCATGATGACGCAGTTCTTGATCTGTGGACTCCAGAAGGCGAACTCCTGCATAGTTGTATAGTTCCAGGAGCTTCCCTTTCATGGAAATTCAGCTTCTGCCCTGAAGGGATTCTTGCCTGCGATGAGAATCCCGAGTACTTTCAGAGGGTATTTA